>CAYOVE010000129.1:0-9133 GCA_964407295.1 uncultured Occallatibacter sp. | reverse complement strand
AGAGCGCAAAGAATAGCGGGCAACTGGAGGGCTGGAACCAGATACTCGATAAAATCGCGGCGGTGATTGCGGAGCTGGCGCAGACGAAATAGGAGGTTGGCGGGTAGCCCATGCTTGTGTCATCGGGCTCTCGATCCAGCACCGCCTTGGGGTGCCCCGTCCTGACTTGTTAGGGCGGGAACCGCAGGTTTCAACCGTCACAAGAGTCCAACGACCGCCGGGGCGTTCCCTCGTTTTCTTGTTCCCTGTCTTTCCTGTCAAGAGCCCACCCTTCTCAAAATCTCCTCCGAACCGCAACTAACTCCTTCTTCCTCCATTTCTTGCGCGCTCGCAAATAAATCCCACAAGTTTGCCGATTATTTCGCCCAAATCGCTAACCTTGAAGATGAACAAGGGATACCCCATGACATCTAACCCCATCGTCGTGTCTGCGGTCTGCGACAAGCCAAATCGCACCGGAGAAAGCGGTCCCGGCCGCTCCAAAAACACTCGCGCGAAATGGGGGAAAATAGCTCAATAAAAAAATTGAGGTCATTTCGCTCAATATTCTCAATTTAACTCCTTTAGAATCAGCAAATCGATTTCAAAATCGTCGAAAATGTGCACCAAATTACCGCCATTTTATGCCCCACAACTCGTTTGGAATCAGCACGCAGTCGGTTCAATTGCAGCCCGTGCATTTTCACTCCACAACTCCCTCATTCAATGGATCTTTCATCCAAAATCCACGATTCAAGGCTCGCGGCAAGGGCCCCTTGTACCGCTGGCCTCCCGGCCGGCTGTCGTGCGGGCGTCCTCGCCCGCACATCCGGGCTCGCGCGCTATCTCGCTCCATGCGGTTCACCGCCCCCGCCCACCCCACGATCTACCATCCATCGCCCATCCCCGCACCAACCATGCTGACGGCCGAGGGCTGATGGCTGAAAGCCGGCAGCGCGAGCGCAATTTGGGTTCGCTCGCCCGTTCAGATATATTTGCCGGGGAGCGTTTCTGTCCCGCGATCGCAACCTGAATCCGGCGAGCGCGTATTCGCGCCGAACTGATTCAATGTAGCCTTGGCGCGGGAACTCGATCACAAAGAGGTAACCTGTGAAACCTATCGTGCAAGTTGTTGCAATCATCATGGCTGTAGCAATGGCCATTCCGGCTATTGCAAAGGGAGAAACGAAGATGGCGGTTTTTGGAACGATGCCGGACGGAACCACCGTCCCGATCTACACGCTGACCAGCGGGCAGATTGAAGTAAGAGTCACGGCGTACGGAGCGCACCTGGTGAGCGTAAAAGCTCCCGATCGCTCCGGAAAAATGCAGGATGTGGTTCTCGGATATGACTCGCTCGCGGGTTACCTCGCCGATAACAAGACCTTCCTGGGCGGCATTGTCGGGCGCTACGGAAACCGGATCGCCGGCGGTACGTTCACGCTCGATGGCAAAACCTTTCACATCCCTCTCAACGAGCCGACCAACGCGCTGCACGGCGGACCCAAGGGATTCAATCAATACGTCTGGAAGTCCATGGAGATCCCCGGTGGCGTCGAGTTCACGCTCGTCAGCCCCGACGGCGACATGGGGTTCCCCGGCACATTGACCTCGAAAGTGCGCTACACACTGAAGGGCGATACCCTGAGCATCAATTACACGGCGACCACCGACAAGCCGACTGTGGTGAACCTGACCAATCACGCCTACTTCAACCTGCACGGCGACGACCAGGGCAACGTCCTGGACCAGACTATGGAGATCGCAGCTGACCGCTACACGCCGGTCGATAAGAGCTTGATCCCAACCGGCGAGCTGGCGCCCGTAGCGGGCACGCCGCTCGACTTCCGCAAGCCGGAGGTGATTGGCGCGCGCATCAACGACGATTTTCCACAACTGAAGATCGCCGGCGGTTACGACCATAACTGGGTGCTGAACGGCAAGATCGGCGAGCTGCATCTGGCGGCCATCGTCACCGATCCCGTGAGCGGACGCAAGCTGACCGTGGAAACAACGCAGCCGGGTGTGCAGTTTTACTCGGGCAACTTCCTCGATGGATCGATGACCGGCCGCCACGGCGTGAAGTACACCAAGCACTCCGGCCTGTGCCTCGAGACGCAGCATTTTCCCGATTCGCCGAACCACCCGGACTTTCCGACAACAACCTTGAACCCGGGCCAGACCATGCACTCGACGACGACGTTCACCTTTGGAGTTGTGAAGTAGAACGGCCCCTTTTGTCCCCGGGAACTGGGGTGCCCCGTCCAAGCTTCGCTTGGGCGGGAAAGCACTCTCTCTTAATCTGTCATCCTGAGGTCGCCGCGGCGACCGAAGGATCTGCGGTTGCGTTGCCCCGTCCAAGCTTCGCTTGGGCGGGATGGCACGGGTTCAAACTTTGCACGAAAGAGCTAGAAGCTGAAAGCTAAGAGCTGCGATCTTTGAACCAACCCAAACCTGCCGAAGTATCGCCTGCGGGAATGTACTCGCATCCGATCCAGCCTTCATAACCGAGCTGATCGACCAAATCAAACAAGTAGGAATAACGCACCTCGCCCGTGTCGGGCTCGTGGCGCTCGGGCACTCCTGCAATCTGGAAGTGTCCCACGCGCGTTTGCTTCGCGTCCGCCAAATACTTGCGAATCCTGATCGCCAGATCGCCTTCTTCCACCTGGCAATGAAACAGGTCCATCAGGATCTTGAGATTCGGCGCCCCGACTTCCGCCGCGATCGCGTGCGCTTCTTCCTGGCGATTGAGGAAAAAGCCAGGTATGTTGCGCGACGCGATCGGCTCGATCAACAAATCGACGCCTGCCGCACGCGCCTGCTCCGCGGCCCACGCCAGGTTCGCAGTGTACACGCCGAGCAAGTGCGCGCGATCGGCGCCCTTCAGCGCAAGCCCCGCCATCGCGTGGATCCGCGAGCTTCCCAACGCAAGAGCATACTCCAAAGCCAGTAAAAAACCGTCGCGAAACTCCTGCTCGCGTCCCGGCAACGCCGCAATGCCGCGCTCGCCGGCCTTCCAATCGCCCGCGGGAGAGTTGAACAGCACCTGGCTCAGGCCGTGCTCCTTGAGCTGCGCCGCCAGTATCGCAGCAGGATAGTCGTAAGGGAAAAGGTATTCGACGGCGTTAAATCCATCGCGCGCCGCGGCCGCGAAGCGCTCGAGAAAGCTGTGCTCCGTGTACATCATCGTCAGGTTGGCGGCAAAACGAGGCATAGCGTTCACTCCGTTTTTCAGGCGCTGTAGAGCGCCGCAACTTCGTAATCATTTACCGACGGGATCGTGAACTCAACCGAATCGCCCGACGCGTGAAAAGGAATGTCGCGTTCGGCGCGGAGCAATTCGACGCGCGTCACGCGGCGGCCCGCAGGTAATTTGAAGCGAACCTTCTGCGCTCCGATCGGAAAAAACTCGCTGAACCATCCGTGATGCGCGTTGGGATTGGTGTAGTTCAGAACATGAACAGCAAAGCCCGGCTCTGTCTCCCAAGCGAAAATCTCCACCAGTCCTTTACCGTCGACGCTCACCGGTGAATCTCCGCGTGTGACCCAACGAATCGTATTCACCAACAGACGGCTCAGATCGGTTTGCCCTGAGAGCCACATCGTCGGTTCCATGTCGCCGGGAAACCAGGCCAGGCGGCTCGCGCCGCGCTCACGCAAAACGACAGCCGGTTCATTGGTCTGCCGAATCGGCGGATACGAAAGCTCCGGCGGATAGGCTGTGTAGCCGGGCACGACTGTGAGCACGGGATTCTCAACGGGCTTCAACGGCAAGCGAAACTCCGCGCCGGCAATCCAATGTGTATCGGCGAAACCATCGAGAATCGCGTGCGGCCGTTCGATGCGCGCCATGTAGGAATTCGCATTCCCCGGCCTTCCGATCACCGGGCCGGCCGCATGAATGTCGAAGACATCGGCCAATCCGAAATCCGAGCGCCGCTCGTTTCGTTCGTCGTACATGCTCGTCTCAAAAGTGGCGAGCAGCGAGCCGCCCTGGTTCACATAGTCGGCCAGCTGCTTGCATTGCTCGTCGCTCAGCAGCGCGATGTTCGGCAGAATGATCGCCGCATACTTTTTGATCCGCTCCAGTTGCAGACGATCTTCGTGGATGAAGTCGAAGAGGAATCTACCTTCGAGCAGCGCGGAATACATCGCATCCGTATACTGCTGCATCGAGATATCGCGCGGCGGCTCGTAGAAGAGCTGCGTGCGCTGCCCCATCACCACGCCGATGTTGGCGATAGCCTTTTTGTTCACCCAGTGCGCGTCGTGGCGCGCCGTCCACAGAAAATAGTCGCGGCCGATCTTCTCCCACCGCAGATCTTCGCCAAGGCCCTTCTCACCGCCAACAACGTGGTAGTAAGGGACCAGGCCGCTGGCCAGTGTCTGGCTGGTCCAGATCGCCGCTTCGGCGGCGGACTTGGTCACCTCGCGCCAGCGAATCGGCCCGGTCGTGTATGCGCCCGTCAAGTTCGTCGCCATCTTTCCGTCGAGCACGGCATTGCACACGCGACCCTGCTGCGCCGCGCCCCAAACAGGCGCGTCGCCCCGGTTGCGGCCCTGGTTGTCACCCTGGAACCATTGGCAGAACTCGCCAAATTGCGCGAGGTTCGGAGCCGAATGCACCCCGCCGCCCATATTGTTGATGTAAAAGCTCGACGCGTTCTTTTCCTTGGCAATCGAATCGTAGAGCCTCCACAAGTACGTGAACCGCTCGTTGAATTTGTCCCAGTAGGCCGGCGTTTTTGGCGGCGGCAACTGGCGGCACTGATCGCAAAAGCAAACGGGCAAAGTAAACGATGGCCAACCGTTTGTATAGTGCGCATCCATGTCGTAGCGGGAGTTAACCTCGCGCATGACCGCGGGAAAATAATCGGTCATGTAGGTCGAGAACATGCACGTCTGAAAAAGCCTGGTGTCGTCTGGCGTGGTAAGTGGCTCGCCCTTTTCGTCGCGCATGAACCATTCGGGGTGCGCAGCGAGCGCATCGTCCCAATTCAGGTCGGGACTGTAGCGCGCTACGGTGCGCAGGTTGCGCTTCTTCGCGGCTTCAAACAGCTCGCCGGTAAAATCGCGCCCATTCAGATACTTTCCATGACGATGAAAGGGGACCTTGCTGGGATAGAACGCAAGAATGCCGGTAATGCTGATGAACACCGCACCAGCTTTAGCGCCGGCCCAGTAATCTGCCCAGCCTTCAATGTCGAAGACCGCCGGATCATGCTCGGTGAAATTCGTCTGCCCAATGCGGCGCAGCGTTTTCTGCCAGGGCACGTCCGCAGCGTCCAACTGCGGCGTGGCAGAGCCTGCGTCTGCGGCAGCGACAGACGGACGCAGGCCAAACGAATCTGCCGCGCGAACCAGCGGCACAGTGGCCGCGGCAGTTTTCAGAAATCTGCGACGATCCATAGCGAACATGGGGCTGACCAGGACCTCCGTTGCAATCGACTTCGATGAATGACGTTGGAAAGAATGGACGCTACTTTCCGTGCGCGCTCAACTCATCCAGCACTTTCTTCAGATCGTCGAGTTTCTGCCCGGCCTCGGCCAGCTTGCCCTCCGAGGTCAAGCGCTGATAGTCGGCGAAGTCCTGGCTCGCCTGGGTAATGAGCGCACTCTGGCTCGCAGTGGGCTGTGCTGTGGCCCCAGGCACGGTTGCCCCTGTCCCATTTCCTGTCCCCGTCGAAGTCTGCGGCGCCTCGCCATTCGATAGCGTCGGCGCTTCGGATCCGAAGAGCGAGCTCAAGGCCGCTTCGAAAGTAGGGCCGTAGGCGAGACGATCCTGCAACGCCAGCACCACCAGCCTCAACTCCGGCATCGGGCTCTGCGCGGCTTGAAGATAGATTGGCTCGGCATAAAGCAGCGCTTGCCCGCACGGAATCACCAGAAGATTCCCGCGGATGACGTGCGAGCCTTGCTGATTCCACAGCGTGAGCTGACCGGACAGTTGGGCGTTCTGGTCGATGCGAGCCTCAATCTGCTGTGGACCATCGACGAGGCGCGTCTTGGGGAAATCGAAGACTACCGCTTTGCCGTAATTCGCGCCGTCGCTGCGCGCGGCGATCCAGCCAATCAGGTTGTTGCGATTGACGGGAGTAAACGGCAGAATCTCAACGAACTCGAGCCCGCCGGATTCTCCCGGTAGCGTCATCAGCACAAAGTTCGGGTGCATCTCCTGCGAAGATTGGTCGCCCTGGCTCGAACTGATTTGCGAGGCCACGCTCCACTGGTCTTCGCGGTTGTAGAACACTTCCGGGTCGGTCATGTGGTAAAGGCCATACATATCGGCTTGTATGCTCAGGAGCGTCTCAGGATAGCGAACGTGCGCGCGCAGCCACGCGGGCATGGTGGACGCGTCCTTGAATAAACCCGGGAAGATGCCTCGCCATGCCGCCAGAATGGGATCTTGGTTGTCGAACACGTAGAAGGTGACTGTACCGTCGTAGGCATCCACCACGGCCTTCACGCTGTTGCGAATGTAGTTGACCTGTTGGTTTTCCAGATTGACCGGCGCGGAGTATGGATAGGTCGCGGAAGAAGTGAACGCATCAACGATCCAGGACAAACGGCCGTCCGCGCCGACAACAATATAGGGATCGTGATCGAAGGTCAGGAACGGCGCCAATGTGGAGACGCGCAAAAGCACGTTGCGCCTCATCAGCAGGCGGCTCTGGTCCGTGATGTCGTCGCTGAAAGGGACCTTGGTCAGGTCGCCGCGATCGAAAGCCAGCAGCGCGCGGCGCAGGAATCCGCCCATCTGAATGCCGCCGGTGCCGTCATAGAAGGAAAGATTGTTGCTCTGACCCTGCGGATAATTGAACTCCTGCTGGTGCGTCTTTACGTAAACGTCCGTGTCGGTCAGTTCGCCAAAGTAAATCTCCGGCCGTGTCACCTGGACGCCCGGCACGGTGCTTTGTACCGGCATATTACTCAGGTAGAGAACCGGCAGCCCCTCTGAAGAGAAACCGTTCACCGGGTTCATTGTGATGCCGTATCCGTGGGTGTAGATGAGCTTGTCGTTGATCCAGTTGCGGCTGCTCTCGGGCAGCTTGTCCACGTTCAGCTCGCGCACAGCCAGCATCACCTGTCGCAGAGAGCCATTGATCTGGTAGCGATCGATGTCGATGTCGGGGAAATCGTAATAGGTGCGAATCTCCTGCACCTGGCGCAGCGTGTCCTGGAGCGCACTCACATCCCATAGACGGATGTTGTCGAGCGTTGCCTGATTGTGCTCGGGATCGACAGCAGTGACCGTGGTTTCGGCGGGAAACTCGCGCTGCGCAAAACTATCCAACCCGTAAGCCTGCCGCGTGAGTGCGATGTTATCGGCGATGTAAGGCTTCTCGCGATCGAGCTGGTTGGGCTTGACGATGAACGTACTGACATACCAGCCGGCGAGCCCGGCCACAACGTAACAGAAGATCGCGGGAGCGATCCCCGCAAGAAGCCAGCGCGCCCTTGGCTGGATGATTCCCCCGGCGATTGCAATCACCGCTCCCAACGCCAAGGCAACGCTGATAAACAACATTCCGACGAGCGTGATGTGGGCATCGGTGTACGTGACGCCGTCAAAAATCGTGTGCTCTTCGAAGAGCAGATCGAAGCGGCCAACATACTCGCGGATGGCCAGCGCAAAAAGCAGAAAACCGGCGGCGATCGAGACGCCGCGCCAGGGCAGGGAAGCGGCACTGCCAAAGCGCCCGCCGAGCGCGCGCCCTCCACCCGCGGCGATCAGGAACAGTACGGCAAGAACGCAGACAATGACCGCGAGGGTCAGCAGCCATCCCGCCATCATTTCCCACGCCGGCAGCGTAAAGAGATAAAAGTTGAGCGGCCGGCCAAAGATTGGATCGGTGACCGTTGCGGCGCGCGGCGCGTACCGGTAGAGGGCCAGCGTTGGCCACTGGGCCTCCATCGCGAAACCAGTTACGAGCGAAATCACAAACGCGACGACGACGGCGATGGCGCGCAGAAATTTCTTGATCGGCAGCTCGATCGGCCGGCCGCCAAAGAAGATAGTGTGCGTGTCAGGCAGGTCGGCCGCATGGCTGTGGCGCAGCGCGAAAAACGCAGCGAGCAAAATGCAGAAGGTCAGCGCCGCGAACACGGCGAAGGTTCCCCATTCGAGGCCAAAGCTCTTCCAAAAGACGCTTGCGTAGCCGAGCGAGCCGAACCAGAGCAAGTCAACCCAGTAAGAGACGGCCGTCCGGCCGCCTACGAAGATGACAATGACGATGGCGAGGAGGAGATAAATCGCAAGGCGCGGGCTACGGCGTTTTCCGCGCATAGGCCAATCGATTGTTTCGGGCATTTTTCACCCCACTCAGGCGATTTGTCCGCGCTGAGTTACCCAAGAATTGTACGCGGTCGAGTAGGGTGGCTGCCGCGAGCTGCAGCAGACGGATCCGCTAGATCAGCTCGTTGCGCCCGGTGATGCTCAGCTCTTTCACAATCTTGCCCACATCCTGCGAGTGGTCGCGGTGCGCAATCAGCAGCGCGTCTTCGGTATCCACAATCACCAGGTTCTCCACGCCGACCAGTGCGACAAATTTCCTGGGGCTGAAGATGTAATTGTCGCTGGCCTCGATCGAGATATGCCCGGTAGTGTCGGCCACGTTGCCTTCGGCATCGCCGCGCAGCCGCGTCTCCACCTGGTACTCGTAGAGCGAAGCCCATGAGCCGAGATCGTTCCAGTTAAACTCCGCGGGAATGCAATACAGGTGGGAGAGATGTTCGCCCTTCGCCGAGCGCGGCTCTAGCACGGCATAGTCAACTGAAATGTTTTCGCACTTGGGGTACGCAGTGCGGAAGACCTCGTCGAATTGTGGCGTGCCCCATGCCGCGGCAATGGCCTCAAGCAGCGGAGCCGTCTCCGGCACATGCTCGCGCACGGCGTTGGCCAGCGTTCGCGCCGACCATAGAAACATGCCTGAATTCCAGTAGTAATTTCCCGCAGCCACAAACTCTTCGGCGCGGTTCTGGTTCGGCTTTTCGATGAAGCGCCGCACGTGCAGCGCCTGGTCGTCCTTGGTCAGGTCGCCGGTTTCAATGTATCCATAGCCGGTTTCGGCGCGGAACGGCTCAATGCCCAGCACTACGATGTTCTCGCCCGCCGCGGCCACTGCGATGCCCTTTTGCAGCGCCTTCAAAA
>CAYOVE010000128.1:0-9332 GCA_964407295.1 uncultured Occallatibacter sp. | reverse complement strand
TGGCGCCTCCCTTGACCCTGTCTCCGACCTTGACCCGCAAAACCGCGCTCGATGGGATCACAACGTCGACTCTGGAGCCAAATTTAATAAGCCCCACGCGCTGCCCACGCTCGACCGATTGCCCTTCGTTCCAGCGAAAGACAATGCGCCGCGCAAGGAGCCCGGCAATCTGTTTGAACGTGACTTCATATCCGCCATCCGGTCCCTGGCCGCGCACCGTGACAGTATTTTGTTCGTTGCGCTCCGCCGAAGCGGGGTTCATGGCGTTGAGGAACTGGCCCTTCTGATAGTGCACGCGGCTCAGGACGCCGCCGATGGGGGCGCGGTTCACATGGACATCGAAAACACTCAGGAAGATGCTGATCCGCTGCCGCGGGCCTTCGGGGGTCGAAATGGAAGTGGTTTCGGTAACCAGGCCATCACCGGGAGAAACGATCAGGCCGTCGCCGGCCGGAACTGCGCGTTGTGGATCGCGGAAGAACCAAAGGAAAAACGCAGCCAGCAGGACCGGGGCTATGCTCCAGATCCAATCTCCTGTAATCCACCTGAGCGCGGCAGCCACCGCCAGCAAGCTCAATCCGTAGATGTAACCGTCGCGAACCATGGTTCCCAACGATTATACGGTGACGAAGGAGATGAACCCATTGCACCAAGGGATCAATCAGGCATAGAAAAACAGATCACACCGCCAAGCGGAACCGCCCGGCAAGCGAGCTGCAAAAGCCTGGAACCTTCAGAGCTTACGCCACCGCAGGAACGCGTCGTTCGAGCGCGAAAATCAGATCCTTGGCGTGCAGCTTGAGTTTCTTCAAGCGCACTTCTTCAAGTTGTTCGTCTTCGGATAGGTATGGCTTTTGAAGCAACTCTTCCAAACGCTGAGCGTAGCGACGATGTTCTGCGTGCAGGCGATCGATCTCTTCGCTCAGCATGGAACCTTGTACTTCGTCCATCAAGCACCTCCGGTTCGGTGGTTTGGTTAGGTTATACCTCACCGCCGTTTTTATTAGAACATTTACATATATCGCCGTTCCGGGTGAATCGGCAAGTGTGAAATCCGCTAAAGGTAATGCCAACCTGTGAATATCCACGCGGATGCCCGCGGATGTCCCGGCCAGCGAGCGCTCAGAAAAACTGAAGCCGCATGAGCACCGCATCCTCAATAGGATCAGCGTAGTAGGCCTTTCGGAGACCCCTTTGGCTGAAGCCTGCGGAGCGGTAAAACGCCACGGCGGCGTGGTTGGATTCCCGCACTTCAAGCGTGATCTCAATCACGCCTGCCGTTCGCAGTTCGTTGACCAGAGACTTGACGAGCATGCGCCCCACACCCTTTCGCTTGCTCTTGGCGGCGACCGCAATCGATTCCAATTCGGCCTGAGGCGGCAAGAGACTGGCGACAGTAAAGCCCGCGATCCGCTCAGGCTCTGGCCCGGCGGCGACCAGGGCAATGCGCCGAGGCGTCGATGCGGGATTCAATGCGTCCAGATAGGCAGTTTCCGGCCAGTGCGGCGCTTCCGGCAAACTCGCGGCAATCTCCATCACCCTTGGCACGTCGGCAGCGGTCATCCGCCTGACGAGCGCGTTTTCCGCCAGAAGATTCGGCACGCTAAGACCCCGCCGCCGATTTCGCCTCAACCTCGGCGCCGAAGATCTCAGCATCCGAGCGGCGAAGATAGTGGCCGTCGAGCAGCGCCAGGTCGGCAACGGCTCCTGCGGTCAGGCGCCCCTCGCCAAGACGCAGCGCGTCCGAAGCGATCGGTGGAAGCGCAGTAACCAACAGAGTGCCCGGCCACGCGGCAGACAGGATCGCGGCTGCTTCTTCATCGCACACGGCAACACGGACCGGTGCGGGGTCGATCGCCGCAAGTTCACGAGGGCCGGCGAGAATCTCGCTCGGTTTGGAGCCCATTCGTTCCAGCCTCAGGAAGATCTCGCCGCGATGCGCATTGAGGGCGCACGACGGAACACCGGACTTGCGCGAAAGCACTTCGAGCCGCGAGAGTGCGACGACCGGAATCTCTGTTCCCTCGGCCAGGCCCTTCACGGTGCTCAGCCCAACGCGGACGCCGGTAAAGCTCCCCGGCCCATTCACGACGATGATTCCGCCCAATTCGCGGAGTTCAATCCCCGCCGAATGCAGCAATTCGCCTAACGCGGCAACCAGCGTCGCCGAGTAGGTCCGACCCGCGAGTTCAATTTGTCCGAGGATCTCGACATCGCGCCCGGCCAGGCGGGCCAGCGCGACTGAACCCGTCGGGCCGCAAGTATCGATGGCAAGAATCGGCTGTCCAAAGGACACAACGCTACCTCAGACCGCGGCGAGCGCCTGATCGAGGTCAGCGATCAGGTCATCCTTGTCCTCGATGCCGATCGAGAGCCGGATTCGCCCTTCGTTGATCCCCATCGACCGGCGCACTTCTTCGCTCACAGAGCCGTGCGTCGTGGTGGCCGAGTGCGACGCCAGCGACTCCACGCCGCCCAGGGATTCCGCGTTGAGGAAGATCTTGATCGCTTTCAGAAAGCGAGCCGCTTCCTCGCGCGACTTGAGCTCAAAGCTCATCATCGATCCGAAGCCCTTCTGCTGTTTCGCAGCCAGGTCGTACTGCGGATGAGTCTTCAAGCCGGGATAAGCCAGCTTGGTCACCTTCTTGTGCGTCGAGAGGAACTCGGCCACCGCACGGCCGTTCGCCTCGTGCTGCTGGATGCGCAGCGGCAATGTCTTAATGCCGCGCAGCACAAGGAAACACTCAAAAGGCGACATCACGCCGCCTGCCGCCTTCTGGACCAGTAGAAAGCGCTCCTTGTGCTCGGGCTTTGACCCGATCAGCGCTCCGCCAAGGCCGTCCGAGTGGCCGTTGAGGTACTTCGTAGTCGAGTGCATCACAATATCCGCACCCAACTCGAGCGGACGCTGCAGCGCGGGCGACAGGAAGGTGTTGTCCACGCTGACCTCGACGCCGCGGGCGTGAGCGATCTTCGCCACGCCGACGATATCCGTCAAGATCATCAGCGGATTGCTGGGCGTTTCAATATGCACGAGCTTCGTGTTCGGCTTGATCGCCGCTTCTACTGCCGCCAGGTCGCTGGTATCCACATACTCGATCTGGATGCCGTAGCCGCTCACGATCTGATCGAAGAGCCGCACCGTGCCGGCATAAACGTCGCGCGAGCAGATGACATGATCGCCCGCGCGCAGCATCGCGACCAGCGCGGAGATTGCGGCCATTCCGGTGGTGAAGGCATGCCCGCTGCTTCCACCCTCCAGCGTCGCCAGCGCCGTCTCCAGCCGGTCGCGCGTGGGGTTGCCGGCGCGCGAGTAGTCCCAGCCGCGGTCGCTGCCGATGCCGGTGAGTTCAAACGTCGACGAGAGATAGAGCGGCACATTCACGGCGCCCGTCAGAGGGTCCGGGTGCTGCCCGGCGTGTACGGCAAGGGTTGAGTACTTGTAGGGAGACATGAGGTTAGCTTTCGGCTCCTGGCTTCTAGCTTATCGCGGCGGGGGAGCATCGACCCACCCGCCGAATCGGATCTATGGGACCCGCTCCGAGATCGGTTAAAACCCGTCGAAAACCCTAGCGCACGTCAAGCCATCCACTTTCAGAAATGCTATACTCGGTCCGCAAGCGAAAGGACCACCGTATGCGCTTGAGATGGACAGTTGGGCTCCTGCTGACCGCCTGCGGGCTATGCGCACAGTCTCTAGACCAAAGTACGCTACTTTTGTTGAATCATGCCAAGGCGGACAAGGATCTCTTCGGGGCAGGCCGTCCGGGCGGCTTTTCCATTGAGGGCCAAGTCCGAATGAATAACTCAGACCTCCGTCTCTCCGCCATTGAGGAGGAATGGGTGCCGCCAGAGGTTGCCGACCGAGATTTGATCGGCACGACAAAAGGGGCGGACCTGTTCATAGGTCGTATGCTGCGCGAGAACGACATCGTCGTTACTGGCGGCATCAGCAAACAGATCTCGATTTTCAATAGCAATAAGAGCACGATCGTTACCGATTCGCTCCTCAGGGTGGAAGACGTCTTGTACGCTCGAAGGGGAGCTGCTGTGCAATCGGGGGATCTCGTGGTGGTAACGCGTCGCGGTGGGAGAATGCATATCGATAACCATGAGGTGCGGATCGACGTAAACGGCTTTCCCGCGTTCGTCACCGGACAGGAATACTTGCTCTTTCTCAGTTTGAATCCGAGCACCGGCTCCTATAAGGTGCGGGCCGACGGGGCGTTCTTAATTGAGGGGAGCGATATGAAGCCGCTCTCCACGATTAGAAAGCATCCTGCGACTCCGTACCTGCAGGACGAGCAGACGTTCCTCGAAATGATTCGATCGAGATCTGGGGAGGTCACCCAGTGAAGGTCCACGAGGCTCTTAGTTTGGCTAGCAGTCTCGCATTCATAGTTTCCCTTCCCTGCCAGCTCTTCGGTCAGTGCAACAACTCGACTCAGCCGCTTTCAACTGGGAGGCTTGCGGAGGGTCAGATAAACATCAATACGTCTGGACTCGACCAAATCCCCACAGCACCGGGTGTCCCCACCGCAACCGCTCAGATTACCCAGGCCGTAAGCGACCTGAACTCAGCGTTGGCTTCAAACGGGATCAACGCCCAGTACTCCATCAACGGATCAAATTCGGGTCCCCAGGTGTTCCTCGACGTGAACACTGATCCCGGGGTGGGCGCACCGGAGGTCACGCAGATTCCGGCCGGCGGCTGGAGCGAGGTCGCCGACATCTCGATCAATATCAATCAGACGGGGTCAGACGGAACGCCCTTCTTTTCGGCAAACGGGGTCTCCGCAGCAAATCCGATGGGATATGACACTGTGTTTTATAAGATGGGCCTACACGAACTTTTGCACACTCTGGGGCTCGCGGACACGTTCGCGCTCTCACCCCCGGATATCATGAACGGCATCAACTCGACTAACGATCAGAACAACACTCTGGGCGACGCGAGCGAGGGCCCCTCGAGCCTACTGACCCCATGCGTTATATCGCAAGTAAAGGCTGCAGTTTCAGCAATTCACAAGCCCGCTGCGATCAACCAGAGCGGCGACCCCGGTAGCCCGCCGCCGGATTTGCCTCTGGGCACGGACCCGAATGGTGTCAGCTCCATATACAATTGCATCATCTTTTCATGGGATGAGTGGGACGATAGCACCAACACTCTAACAGGGTATTTAGAGGATGTCTGCTCCTCGTAGCATTGATCAATTTTGGCTTACGACAAATCCAGAGTTATTGGGTCCGTTTTTTGGCCTTATGGGCCGCCGCTCACCGTTGGTCGCGGCGGCACAGTTCAATTGGTTCCGGGATACACCATTCTCAATTTGAGATAGCAGCTTCTCAGTTGCCTTTCGTTCAGTAGTTTTGCCCCGGGTCAGTGGCCGCACACTCAAGACTTCACGTGAACTGGCCTCGGAATACCGCCTTGATGTGCGCCAAGCGCTTCTCCAACGCCTCAACCTCTTCGTTGAGCCCAAGCTGCCGCGCCAAACCGATCGCGTCGTAATAACATTCCTTGGCGTCGCTGTAGGAGGCCGTTGCAGAGCGCGTCTCATACATATCGTCGTAGGCCTTCTCGCCCATGGCCTTGAGGTGCTCTAGCTGCTTCAGTTGTGCGTCTCGCTCGGTCTCGTCCGTCATATCCGCGATCTACTTTACCACCGAAGCAGCCTGCTTCGATGTGCGCACGGATGGGAAGTAGCCGGTACGGGTGCGTACCGTCAGTTTGCCCGCTCCCTTTTGCTCAGCGGTTACTTCAACGCGCCTGAACCCTGGGACGGTGGTCGGCTTTGTCGAGTGGTAGTCCAGCGTGTACTGGCTGCGGATGTCGCGCGCCACCTCGGCAGCAATCTGATCCACCTGATCGATTGACTTGGGAAAGAATGCCATGCCGCCGGTCTCGGTTGAGAGCAACGTAAGCGCGCGCCGCGCATTGCGCACTTCAGCACGGCTCATCTCGTCTCCAAAGAGCAGCCCGATGGAGTAAATTACCGGTCCGGAAAGTTGCTGCACGCGCTCGATGGTCTGCTGCAGGTTTTGGCTCGAAGCGTTGTCCTCTCCGTCCGTGATCAGGACAAGGACCTGCTTGGGCCGCTTGGCGTCGGCCACCAGCTTGTCCGCCGACGCCACCACGGCGTCATAGAGCGCTGTGCCGCCGCGGGAATCGATATGAGAAAGCCCGTCGCGCAACTTGCCCACATTCGCCGTGAAATCGCAATCGATAAATGCTTCGTCGGAAAAGTTCACGACAAAAGCTTCGTCCTGCGGGTTCGAGGCCTCGACGAGATCGAGCGCGGATTTATTCACCGAGGGCCGTTTGCGATACATCGACCCGGAGTTGTCAACCACCAGGCCCATGGAAACGGGCAGATCGGTGTGCTGAAAGCTGATCAGCGTCTGCTTCACTCCGTCTTCGTAAATGGTGAAATCGTCCTTGGTTAGGTTTTGCACCAGATTGCTGCCGTTGAGGACCGTGGCGTTGAGCACCACCTCTTCCACGTCGGTATGGAGCAAATAGCCTTCGCCCTCCTTTTTCAGGGGACCAGTGGAGGGAGCCGGGGCCACAGCGTCAGGTGAGCGCACCGGGTCGGTGTCGACCGAAAGCGGCGGCTTCGCCTGCGTGGCGGGTTGCGGTTGCGGGGGCTGCTGCGCGGGTAAAGCAAGCCCGGCGGCGACAAAAAACGAAACCAGAATCGCGTTATTGCAGAGGCGCATAGTAGCCGGTGCGAGCATAAACCGTAAGCGGAGGAAGGCCGGGAGGCGGATTCACCTTCACCTTCACTTTACGCCACTTGCCATCGCGAGTCAGGTCAACGGGTTTGTAGCCGATCACATACTGGTTGCGCAGCTCGGTGGAGATTTTCTCGGCAATGTCGCTCATCTCGTCCACGTCGTCGACGCGGAACAGACGCCCGCCGGTCGCGGTGCTGATGTCGTCAAGGAGCTGCGGACCCGTACGCTCTTCGGGCGTGGGAGCGTAGGGATCGAAGATGCCGATGGAATATATTTCCACGTCGGCCTCGCGCACTGCCGCCCGCACCTCGCCCTCGGTGTAGCGCGAGCGGTTGTCGCCCCCGTCGGAGACAACCAGCAGCGCTTTGCGCTCGTGGTGGGCGTCCTTCATCTTGGCGATGCCGTAGTAGATCGCATCCAGCAGCGCCGTGCGGTGGCCGGCTTGAACCAGGGCGAGTCTCGCCTGAATGTCATCAACGGAGCTGGTGAAGTCCTCAATCAGTTCCGGGCGGTCGTTGAATCCAATGACGAAGAATTCGTCCTGGGGATTTGCCGTTTTGATGAACTGCAGGATTGCTTCGCGAGCGCGGACCAGCTTGGAAGACATGGAGCCGGAGAGGTCGAAGATAATGCCGATGGAAACGGGGGCATCTTCACTCGCGAAACTGGCGATCTTCTCCTCGCCGTTGTTTTCGTACACCTGGAAGTCTTCTTTTTCCAAACCTGTCACCAGCCGGTTCAACGGGTCGGTGACGGTGACCGGGACCAGCACCATATCCACGTTCATGCGGATAAACGAGCCGGGGTGAATGTGGAGCGATCGAGCGCCCGTTTCAGGCGCGGCCTCTGCTCCTTTGGGTTCGGTTGCAGGCGCCGCGGTGGACGATGGCGGTTCGACGTGCACTTTATTCAGTTGATCTTCCTGCGCGCGTAGCTGCGCAAGGCAGAATACCGCCGTCAGCGCGGCAACCGAAACCCAACGGCAAAACCGGACACAGCGGCAAAAGAAGGCAAGCGGGCCTGCCCCTTTTGGAGTCACGTGCTGGGGGAGCATCCTCATGAGGCACCACGGAGGGTTGAAGGCGATATTACCACCATTGGCACGCCGTCGCTGCCGGCAGATTGTCGCCCGCGCGCCGCGCAGGCCGGTGCTCGAGCGGGCGGCCCGCGCCAAGCGCTGCGATACAATCGAGGTTGTGCCGAGCTGGCCCTTTAATGTTCAATCGGGCGCCGGCAAGACTCAAAATCCATGCATTTGCGGAGAGCAAGACCTTCCTCATGGCTCGTATCTATCCTTTTCGTGCCTGGCGCTACAATCCCTCTTCGGTTCGCCTGGAAGACGTGGTCACGCAACCTTATGACAAGATCACGCCGGCCATGCAACAGGCTTATTACCAGCGCAGCCCCTTCAATCTTGTCCGCATCATCCTGGGACTGCCTGAACTATTTGACGCGGAGAAGGGTGAAAACGTCTATACCCGCGCGGCGCAGGACTTTCGCGCCTGGCGCGAACAAGGCGTTTTAGTCCAGGAAAACGAGCCCTGCGTCTTTGCCTACGCCCAGCGTTTCAAGGTACCCGGGACCGGGGTCGAAAAGGAACGGCGCGGATTTATCGCACTGGGCAAGCTGCATGAATACGCCGACCAGGTGGTCTTCCGCCACGAGCAAACTCTGTCAAAGCCCAAGAGCGACCGGCTCAACCTGCTCAAAGCCACGCGGGCGCACTTCGGCCAGATCTTCATGCTTTATTCTGACCCCGCCGGAAGCGTGGAGAAGATTCTGTACGATGCCAATGACGCTGCCGACGCTGAAGTCACCGACGAATACGGCGTTCAGCACAGGCTCTGGCGCGTGAACAATCCTGCAGCCATCCGCCTGCTGCTTACCGCGATGAGCGACAAGAAACTCATCATTGCCGACGGCCACCATCGATACGAGACGGCCCTGAAGTACTCCAAAGAGCACCACGGCGCAGGCCATGGCAAAAGCGGCTCCAGCACGCAGCAGTTGCCGCAGCCGGAGTTCCCCGAGGCGGCTGCCATGATGACCTTTGTCAACATGGACTCGGATGGACTCGTGATCTTGCCCACTCACCGGGTCGTGCACGGTCTCAACGGCTTCTTTGCGACAGCATTTTTCAAGGCGGCCGAGGCCTACTTCGAGGTCAAGCCGTTGCCGCCCTTTGAGGCCGCATCGTTTATTGAGGAGTTAGCGCGCGAAACGGAAACGGCCTTCGTGGCGGTCACAGTTTCCGGCGCATTCCTTCTGCGCGCCAAGCCAGAAGCTATGGCCGAAACCCTGGCTGGCCTGCCCGAGCGTCAGCGGCAGCTCGACCTGACCCAATTGCACTCCGTCGTTCTCGATCGCTTGCTGGGTCTGGATGCGGAAAAAGTGCGCGAGCAAACGAATCTGCGCTATCTGCGCGACGCCGAGGAAGCGGTGGCACAGGTTCGTAGCGGCGAGGCCGATATCGCGTTCCTCACCAATCCAGTGACCATGGAGCAATTGAAGGAAGTTGCGTTTGCCGGAGAGGTAATGCCGCAAAAGTCCACGGACTTTTTTCCCAAGCTGCTCAGCGGCCTGGCTATCTATGC
>CAYOVE010000127.1:3384-9429 GCA_964407295.1 uncultured Occallatibacter sp. | reverse complement strand
AGGTAGTCGCCGCGGCGCTCCTTCAAAATAATTTGTTCATAAATCCGGCCGGTCGTGTAGTTGTTGTCGCGCGAGAGCGGCGCATGCGTAAAGCGCTCGTAGTGACCAAGGTCCAGGTCGGTCTCAGCGCCGTCGTCGGTCACAAAGACTTCGCCGTGCTGAAAGGGCGACATGGTGCCGGGATCGACATTGAGGTACGGGTCAAACTTCATCAGGTTGACGCGCAGGCCGCGGCTCTCAAGCAGGCATCCGATCGACGCCGCCGCAAGACCCTTGCCTAAACTGGACACAACTCCACCCGTCACAAAGACGTACTTTGCCGACATCGCTGCAACCTCGTCACTAAGTTTTTGGGATTGGCCGTACCTGGTGGGCACATTCAAGTATGGCAGAGATTCGGGGTTCGGCGAAAGAGGAAAATTCAGTCGAATTGCCGCTCAATGGAATAAAACTGTTTGCGTGGACGAAGTTTTGAAAGGGCACGGCTTCAGCCGTGCCGCCACCCGCGCACAGAATTTGGGCTTCAGCCCCTGGGGGACGCATCATCGCAACCGGCCATCGTGGATGCAACCGATGGAGAGGGCCAAGCTAACGATTTCGGAATGAGCGGTTTGCGACGGATCGTGACGGCGCGATGCGGGTGGAGATACGATGCTCTCGGGGACGAACTGCGATGACGAGCAAGATCGATGTGGTGAAGACCGACATCACGACTCTGGAAGTCGACGCGATTGTGAACGCCGCCAATGAATCTTTGCTTGGCGGCGGCGGCGTCGACGGGGCAATTCACCGAGCGGCAGGCCCGGAGCTGTTTGACGAGTGTTATCAACTGGGCGGCTGCCCGACCGGCCAGGCAAAGCTGACAAAGGGCTACAAGCTGCCGGCGAAATTCGTGATTCATACTGTGGGGCCGGTCTGGATGGGCGGCGAACGCAACGAGCCGGAACTGCTCAAGAGCTGCTACCAGTCGGTTTTCAAGACTGCGCGGGAAAACGGAATCCGGTCGCTGGCGTTTCCAGCCATCAGCTGCGGCGTCTATCGCTTTCCGGTAGAACGTGCGGTGAAGATCGCCGTCGCCGAAACGGTGGCCGAGCTGGTCTCGAGCGACGCAATTCAAAGGGTGGTGTTCGCCTGTTTCGGGGATGAGATCTTCCAGGCTTACCAAAGAGCGGTGGACGCGATCTCATAGTCGCACAAGGAACAAACAAAGCGGGCAGGCTTTGGCGGCCTGCCCGTTTCGTGTTTCCAGCGTCGCGTTCCTCTCACCTCAGAAGTTAAACGTCACCTTCGCCGTCAGCGCCCGCGGCGTCACGTAGTGCGTGCCGCTGAACGTCGACAGGAAGTTGTAGAGCGCAAATTTGTTGGTGACGTTGATCGCCGTCAGATCCAGGTCGGTCTTGAAGTGCTCGGTCTTAAACAAATTGGTTTTTCCAACCGAGACGTCAAAAAGACTGCGCGGCGCAATGCGCTGCGGATCGTGATCGTTGTCGCCGGCGTTGGGCGCAGGAATCTTGATGAGGTTCGAAGTAAACTCATTCGCCGGGCAGACGGCGGGGAGGGCCTGAGTGGGCGTGGCTCTTGCCCCGTTGCACGCGAATCCGGCCTGAAACTCTTCGTCTGCGGTGAGGGGAATGCCAGTCGCATCGACCATGCTGATGGCCGGCTGGCCACCCAGTGTTGTCGACGAAGCAAGGCAGGGACTGTTGGGATCGGTAACGCCGTAGCAAGGCGTAGACCCGGCGACCTGGCCGGAATCGTAGCGCCAATTGAAGCCGCTCCACAGGCCATTCATCCAGTGGCCATCCTGCGAGACGGTGTATTGAACGTGGGTGGTCTGGTTGAACTTCTCATCGTGATCGATACGGAACGGTAGACCCGTCTGGCCCACCGTCGCGCCGGCGCCGGCCACCTGCGGCGGGAAGAACCGCGCAGCCACCGAGGACATAACTGTGTAGGCACTGAAGTTGTGGTAGCTTGGCACCTCGACGTGCAGCGCATAGCCGGGAATCTTCGAGTTGTGCCAGTCAATCGGAAACGTGATGGGCGTATTGCCGAGCACGCTGAAGTCGAATGCGTTGTGCGTGTACTTCCAGATGTACTCGCCGCTGAAGACGACGTTCTTGCCCAGCGCCTGCTGCAAGCTGGCGTGAAACTCGTTGCGAAAACCCGGCCTCATGGTGGTGGATACGCCGGAAGAGCAATTGAGCAGCGGAGAAAGCACTGCGTTCGCGCAGCCTTCGCTGGAGAGGACGAGATTCTCGTTGAACGGAGTCTCGAGAGTACGCGCATACGAGACGCTGGCCACAGTGCCGGTGCGCTTGATGTTGTAGGCGATGCCCACACGAGGCTCGGTCTGGTTGGCGTCGGTAAGGCCGTTGTAAAGGTCCTCGCGGAGGCCAAGGTTGAAGTCCCAGTTGCGAACCTTGATTTCGTCTTCGATATAGAGCGCAAGCTCCTTCACGTCAGCGTGACCGAAGTAGGAGTAATCGCCGCCACCGCGCGTAAGGTCGTAGGGCGCGAGGACTGGGAGGTAGCTGGCGTTGGGAAAAGACGTGACGCCATTGCAATCGGATGGGGCGGCGTAACCGGGAAGCGGATCTCCGCCGGCATCGATACAGGGAGAGTTATACGTGCTCTCGACAACGCCGAGTCCGTCGTGCTCGCGCACAAAGGTCTGGCTGTATTGCGCGCCGGCCTTGATATTGTTGATCCCCTTGTCATAGGAGTAGTCGGCATGGACGCCGGTATTGGTAAGCGTTCGGTACTGAGAGATCGATGAAGTCTGCAGGTTGGCCGGCCCGAGATCGGCGAGAGGATTACTGCTGGGGAAATAGTCGTAGAGATCCTTGCGGACGAAGGCGCCAAGGTTGAAGACGGAGTAGTTGTTGATGATGCGCGTGTAGGTGGGCGAGATGTTGAAGGTGTTGATCTTGGAGCCCTGATCCGCATCGCCAACATTGACGAAGGTGGGACTGGCGCTCGAGCCTCCGCCAGCTCCCGTGCCGCCGTTCGCAACGTTCAGCACATTGAGATTGTCGAAGGCGTTGGGAGTCTGGAACCAGGAGCGGCTGTAGTTCAGGTCCAGGTGAACCGAATCGGCCTGCGTAAAGCTGGTGTCGACGCGATCGAAGATGTTCTCCTCATTCCCCTTGTCGTGCATCACGGCAAATTCGGGTGCGTCGAGGAAGCGGCCGGTATTGAGTCCGTCGGCCTCAACAAAGTTGCCCCAGCTCGCGCCGCCGTAAGAGAGATCGACGCCGCCTGCGGCCGAGCCAAAGTTGCCATAGGATGCATACGCGCTTCCCGTCGGCTTGGTGACGCCCTGGCCCGATCGCGTGGTGGCTACGATTACGAGACTCGTTTTGTCGCCGTACTCGGCCGGCGGTGCGCCGCTGATCACCTCAATGGATTGAATGGAGTTAGACGGAAGCTGGTTGGAGAAAACCTTGCTTTGCTGGTCGGTGATCGACTGCCCGTCAACGGAGAAAGAGTTGGAGGCATGGTCGCCAAGGCCGTGGAAGAGGCCATTGGAATCGGCGGAGACGCCGGGAGTGGTTTCAGTCACCAGCGAGCTGAGGTTCGAGGAGGCGCTTTCAAGCGGCACCTTGGTGAATTCGTCGCGATCGACGTCGGTGTGGAAGGTTGAGTCGTTCTCAATGAGATCGCCGCCGGATTCAACGGTAACGGTTTGGCTGGCGCCCTCGATCTGCAGAACGATATTCACGGTGATTCCAACCGAGGAGCGGATTTCGACACTTTGGCCGAGCGAAGCAAATCCTTTCGCGGAGACGTCGACCGTGTACGGATTGAAAGGGACATTCGTAAAAGTGAATTGGCCGGTCGCATCGGTGGTTGCAGTCCGCTGAAAGCCGCTGACGCTGTTGCTGAGTTGAACCGCGGCGTTGGGAACGACCGCGCCGGAAGGATCAGTGACCGTTCCGTGGACAACACCGGCACTGCCGCTCTGCGCCGGCGCGGAGATCACGGCCAAGGCGAGGGCAATTAGGGGAAGAAGGCGCATCATCGCGCCGCGGTAAAACGTCATGGCAAAATCTCCTGAACAATGCTCAAAAAAGAGGGTTGAGAAGCAATCGCCGCGTGACGAGCTGCCGCGGTGTCCTCAGTGCATTGGAGGGAGCATCGGTCCGTTTCAGGATCAGGATGTGCAGATGCTGCCGGGCATCGCCCGATAAGTAAACCACTGGGTCGATGCGGAGGCCTCAAATGAAAACGGAAAGATGCTCTAGCAGGAAACGGGCGGAGGGCGAATGAACAGGCGAATCTGCCGCTGCCGGACGACTACGATGGGTTCGGCCTGGGGAGTGGAGGCTCCCAGTTGCACGATGACGATGACAGCCGCCGCGGCCGCAACCGGGACCACCGTGTGCATCACGATACAGAGCTGGCAATGATCCGCGTCGGTATCGTTCGAGTGAAGGTGCGCCACCTGGGCGACGGCCAGCATCGCCAGCAGAACCAGACAGAGCATCGCCACGGCCGGCAAGAAGCCGGGCCAGGCGCCGCGCTTGTCGCGGAAAATTGTCCTGAGTCCTGTCAATCGCTGGAACCTTCCACTTCCATTCTACAGAAAGCCTTCATCAAGTTGGACGCTCCAGGCCTGGTGGGGTTGTACTTAAGTTACGATTTCGGCCGGATCGGCAGGAAAACGCCGACGCACCTTCAGCGTCTAAACTAGGTTGCCATGGTTTGTTATGTACAAGTTCGGCGCGCACCAGCGCTTTCGCTGGCCTTTCTCCTCCTCGCGCCCGCTGTCGTCCTCGCCCAAAGCGACCCGCAGAGCGTGACCATCCAGACCGCGCCAGGTGCGACCGAGAGCGGCCCAGACGGCATGGCCGTACAAAAACCAGACAATCCGAACTCCAAGCCTCTGCCCCTGAAGCCCGCGGTTCCCGGCACGGGTAGAAATCTGCGGCTCATTCTGAAAGACGGCTCCTACCAATTGGTGCGCGATTACCAGATCGTGGGTGATCGCGTCCGCTATCTCTCGCAGGAGCGCGGCGAGTGGGAGGAGCTGCCCGCGGACCTTGTAGATTGGGACGCAACAAACAAGTGGGCCAAGGAACACGACCAGCTCGTGGACGAGAACGCATCGCCGGCGATGAAAGAGGCCGCGGACGTCGACGCCGAAGAAACCGAAGTGCGCGCCGACGAAAAGGCGCGCAGGCCGCAAGTGGCTCCGGGCGTGGAATTGCCCGACGAAGACGGCGTCTTTGTGCTGGACACGTTCCACGGCACACCCGAGCTGGTGGAGCTGAAAGCGAGTGACCTCTCGCTGAACACCAGGAACCGCAAGGGAATTGCCGTGTTGAATCCGCTGGCGACGCAGCGTGCAAGCCTGGAGATGCAGGGCGCAAACGCCCGTGTGCATCTGCACGTGGACGATCCGGTCATCTATCTCTCGCTGGATGTCGAAGATCAAACCGAGCCGGCCCTTACGCACCCGCTCACTGTGAATACAGGCGGCGCGAAAGCAGTGAACGGCGGAAAGCACGGCGCGCACTCGCCGCAGTCGGGCTTTGTCATCGTCCGCGCGGACGAGCGGCAGCAAGTGCGCATTGTGGGCGCAATCCACATGAGTCCCACCGGGACCGTGACGCAGGACGAGGACACCATCCCCACCAAAGCTGAAGTGCTGCCAGGCAAGCATTGGCTCAAGATCGAGCCGGCTCAGGCGCTCAGCATCGGCGAGTACGCGCTGGTTGAGATCATCTCTCCATCGGACATCAGCGAATCTGTCTGGGACTTCCGCGTTGACCCGCGCCTCGGCGACAATCCAGACGCGATCGGCCCGATCCTGAACACAGGCAGCAGATAGGGGAAGGTGCTTCAACGTACCGCCGGCGTCCCCGCCCGCACATCCCATCCGCAGCCGGGATAGGGAAGGCGGGTATCGGCGTTTTTGTACCGCCGGCATCCCCGCCCGCACCCGCGCTAGCCTCTGACTTCCTTCTCCCGGGCAATTGCCGGATACATCCGCTACCCCTCCGCTTGTCATCCCGAGGAGCCTGCCGCAGCGGGCGACGA
>CAYOVE010000127.1:0-3284 GCA_964407295.1 uncultured Occallatibacter sp. | reverse complement strand
CAGCGGGCGACGAGGGATCTGCGGTTGCTTTTCAGGAATCCATCCGATCAAGCGCCCTGCGGTAATCGGCAGGCTCCACGTCGTACCACTCGCGACTGAGGTCGGTCCAGGCCGGGTTGCCGGATTCGATGAGCGCGATCTTTTTCGAGCGGCGCCAGCCCTTGATTTCCTTCTCGCGGGCAATCGCCCTTTGCACGTCCTGGTGGCGTTCGAACCAGACGAGGCGTTCACAGTTGTAGCGCGATGTGAACCCTTCGTGCTCCCTCCATTTGTGCTGAAAGACTCGCTTGAGCAGGTCACCCGTTACGCCGACGTAAAGCGTATGGCTGCGGCTGGCCATCATGTACGTGCAATAGGAACCCTCGTGCATGGGCTGATCCTACGCTGAGGGGTTCGAGTTGAATGTGATGAGGAACAACCGCAGATCCCTCACTGTGTTCGGGATGACAGTGGTTTTTGTGCGCTCCGTCTTTTGGGCGGCAAATCGCCCATCCAGTCGGACTCTGTCAATCCGCGATGTTGAGCGAATATAGCCTCCGATTAGACGGCTATTCAACCGCGACACCAGCTCCGCCACCACTCCTTCTCTCCACTGCGCTGTCATCCCGAACGCAGTGAGGGATCTGCGGTTGCCGTTCGGAATGCGAAAGTGGCGATACTTCCAAGCGGCCGACGACCCCCTCAGAACTCTCGAGTATGCTGAATGAACGCTTTGGTAATTTCCACTTCCGGTGAGCTAAGTGCCTCTACCCAACCTTTTTTCAGGTCCCCTGAAATCGAAGGATTCCCAGCGGTTGTATGACCTTTTTCTTGCTCGCCTGAGCGCAGCGCGTCGAGGTGAGCGCATGGTAACAGCCTGTCGAAGCATCCGCCGCATGGCTCGACAAGCAGGGAAACCCCACGCGGCTGCGTTCACCTTTTTCTGGGAAATGGAAGCCCATGGCCACAAGCATGACTTCGAGGCAATGTGGCGCACGTTGAGAGCGTGGGAAGAAGTGGGCAGCGGAGAGCGGCTCAAAATCAGAACGCACCGATGGACCCACAAGGAACATCATCAGCTGATATTCCGATACGTTCCTCTGTTGTACCTCAGAGGCCGCTACCGACTGGGCTGCCGTCTAATGGAAACCGCCCTTGAAATGGCTTCTCATCGAAAGGGATGGTCATTTGAATGGCTCTGGCACGTCTACAAGCCGTTGAGCAAACCAACATCCACATATGACGTGACTCTTTTCAATTTCTACTCGGCGCTAGGTCGTGATCTTTCGGAATGGGAGCTTTGGGGAAAGTTTCTAGATGGTTTTGATCCAAGTCTTTTTCGGAACAGTGGCGTGGCCAAGGAAGCTATGCTTCGGAATCCGCGCTTGATCAAGCGTTTCTTCGAGTGGATCACCGCCGAACGGCGAAAGCGTCTATTCACTGGCACTACGGATGGGGAACGCGACCTCATTGAATCTCCGAGCAAGGTCCAACGCCGTCAGGCGACCCGAAGTCAAGAGTTAAGGCGGGTCGCTGAACATCCTGGACTTGATCATTTTGAGCAGCGTCTTTGCGAGCTGTTTCCTGAGCTCGCGGAGCTTCCTCAGCAGCTTTCCCTTGGCCAATACTTTCGCGCACGAGCACGGGAGCGGCGGTAAGACCACCGTCTCGAAACGATGCGGTTGGATGACCGTCCGCCCGTCAATAGCCCATCCGTAAACACTCCCGCACGCCGCCAATGTGGATCCCTACGCAGCGACCTTCGCCCGCCTCCGCCGCCCGCTCACCGCAAAATGCGCCAGCAAAATCGAACAGACCGTCGCTGTAAGGATCGCGTCCACAGCGGGCATGGCGCGCGGCCCCCACACCGCGTAGCCGCGGCCATCGAGATACGTCATGTACGCAACCGGAATGTTTCCAATGGAGTTGATGATGGCGTAGCGTGAGCTGCCGCTTTTGCCTGACCCTCCGAGAAACTCGAGCGCGACACCCGTGAACAGCGCGTAGCCTGCGCCGATCGTGAAGAGAAAAAGCACCGTGCCGGTGTAGTACACCGCGGGCCGCAGAGGGCCGAGTGCAAAGATGGCCAGCGTCGCCGCGTTGACCAGTCCGGCGAATAAAAACGCGACTGATGCCCGCACGCGGACCGGAATGAGCGACGCGGCCAGCGCTCCCGCCGAGGTGAGAAGCGCGCCGGCCACGCCGTTGATCCATGCCACTTCGTGGCCGGTGACGTGGTAATCGCGGGCCAGTTGCGTGAGCAGCCCAATCATGGCGCCGCTGCAGCAAGGGCACCCGACGAGTAGCGTGTACGGAATCGCTTCCCAGCGCAGAAACGTGGATTTAAACTCGTGCCAGACGCGCACCGCGGTCTGGTGCGCTCCGTGCTCCCTGACCATCGACTGCGCGGGAGCGGCGAAGGCGGCAAGCGAGGGCATCACAATCATGGCGGCGATAATCCAGCCGAGTGTGCCGAGCGAAAGCCGGCCGGAGTAAGTGACCAGCACAAACACGGCTACAGCACCGAGGGCCAGCGAGCCGACCTGGTAAAAGCTGCCGGCGCGCCTGCGGCTCAGCTCGCTCTTGAGCGTTCCCATCATGCCGCCACAGGCAGCGGCGACAAAGACGCCGAAACAGGCGCTCAAGAACAAAAGAGCGACTGCCAGCGGAGTCGCAAGCGTCGGCTGATGAAAGGCGGCAACCATCGCGGCTGCGGAAGCCGCTGCGGCAAGCAGCAGCCATGTGCGGCGGCGCATCCAGAAATCGGTAAGCGGACCCCAGAGAAAGTAAATCGCGTGAGGAAGCGAAAGCAGCGAGGCAATGCTGGCCGCGCGCCCTGGGTTCACGCCTTCGTCGCGCAACAGATAGGTAAGGGCGCCGCTGACCAGGCCGAGCGCAATGACCGCCTCGGGCGTGATCAGGAAGGCGAAGAGCCACGGGCGGTCGTGCGGCGTCGCCGGGGATTGGGCCTCGACCTCCGATCGAGCCGCTGGTGGCATGGAAATTAGCGTAGCATCCGGCGGGAGTTGTTCCGGATCATTCGCGCCTGCCGGATTCGTGCTCCGGGACTGCGACTAATTTCGGACCTTCCTCAATTCCCTCGTGCCAGTCGCTCGGCTATTCTGCGCGCTCAGCTCACTCGCGATGAGCTTGCGAAGCCACACATGTGCAGTGTCGTTGTCTCTCTGGCGATGCCACACCATCCGCAGGACGAACGGAGGCAATCCAAGAGGCTCGGGACAGGATCTCAGGTTCAGGCCTGCGCCGAATTTCCCAACGACAGATTCCTGGATGCAGGCCACGAG
>CAYOVE010000126.1:0-9435 GCA_964407295.1 uncultured Occallatibacter sp. | reverse complement strand
TGTCGGTGATGGTGGCGTTGGGAAGCTGCTCGCCGGAGATGGCGGTGCCGATGACCGTGAAGATGCCCGAGCCGATGACGGCGCCGATGCCGAGCGCGGTGAGCGACCACGGACCAAGGCTCTTCTTCAGCGCGTGCTCGGGTTCTTCCGAATCGCTGATGAGCTTGTCAATCGACTTGCGGGCGAAGAACTGGCTGGGCAGTGCAGGCTCCTGAAAAGCAGCTTCTAGCCTCTAGCTACCAGCTGCTAGCTTTCTTGTGCTGAGGCATAATCTCTACTCCAGCGTAGTGATGCTAGAAGCTAGCAGCTAAGAGCTAATGGCTGTCTTTAACGCTTCGACTGGCCGCGGACCATCTTCTTCACTTTTTTCTTGAGCGAGCCGCGGGGGGTGGTGCGCTTGGCCTTGGGGGCAGCTTTTTTGCGCGCTGTGCGCTTGAGCTTCTTGCGCTCCGCTTTGTCTTTGATCTTTGTGGTGTCGGCCACGATAACCTCTTTCCATCGAATGTTTGAGAGAACCCGCAGCGCGGGCTTTCAAGAGATTTATGTTAGCAGGTGGATCGGCGCAGGAGAAAGCGCGGTGAGCGCGCAGGCCCCGAATGGAGCGGCGGAAGCGCGGCGCAGCAATCGATTGCAGCGTACAATGAAGAGAGACCGACACAGTGCCAGGCCTGCTCGGCTCCGGCTGACCGATCGCTTCTGACGAGCTTCGCACCTCCACGCAACAATCACGGGGTTTGCACCTTGTTCGCAGGAGTTCGTCATGCGTTCCGATCAGGTACACCGCGCGCTTGCGCGGGGAATGAATCGTTTTGAAGTCTGCCGCCTGGTATCGAAGGGCGTCAGAGTCACGCACAAATCGGGCTCCCGTTTCGAGGACTCCATTAACAATGTTCTGCTCTACCTGGGAGACCACGAACTCCCCGAGGGGGGCCTGCATCCGAAGGCCGCGGAGAAGCTGAAGCCGGCGGCGTGAGAAGGACAGGGACCAGGGACTAGGGACTAAGGACTGGGGACTTAGGGATTCGAGCAAGCAAAAGAGGGACGGCAGTTTCGCCGTCCCTCTTGGTCTTTCTGGTTCTGAACTTGTTTCTGGTTCCGAACTTTTTCTGGTTCCGGATCTGAGCTCAGCTCCGGACCGCTTCAGGCGTCTGTCTTAGATGACCTGAACGTTTTCCGCCTGCCATCCCTTGGGGCCCTTGGTGACGTCGAACTGGACGCGCTGGCCTTCTTGCAGGGACCGGAAACCGGTGGACTTGATGGCGGTGTGATGGACGAAGACGTCCTCGCCGTTTTCACGGCTCAAAAATCCAAATCCCTTTGCGTCATTGAACCACTTCACTGTGCCTTGTTCCATTGTGTTGCTCCTCAAATTACTGAATTACCGCTGAATGCAATGTGGAGTGTTGCGTGTAGGCGGTAACCGGAACAGGCAAGAACTTCAAATCGAATTCTACGATTACAGTCAGTGTAGCACGAAATCGGCTCGAAGACGGGAAAATCATGGGGATCCAGTGGCGAAGGCGATTGGATTGAAGGGTTTAAAGGGACGTGCGGAGCGCACAGCGCGCGGACCGGAAGGCAAGGTACACTCTAGGACGCCTGAGATGGACAGAGAGGCGAAGCGTGAGCGGCGAGAACGAAAGAGTGTTGGTCTTGAATCCCGGAACGACGTCGACCAAGCTCGGGATCTTTACGCGAGCGGGCGAGGAGAGTTCGCGCAATCTTCAGCACGGGGACGACGAGATCGAGCGGTTCCGCGGGAGGCCGATGCTGGACCGGCTGGAATATCGGGCGGGGCTGATTGAGGCTGCGCTGGTCGAGGTTGGATACAGTCCAAATGGCGAGACGGTGGGGGCGGATGGTTCCGGTCCCACCCTAAACGCAAAGAACGCTTTTAGGATGGGGCACCCGCCGTGGGCGGCGGTGGCCGGGCGCGGGGGCCTTTTGCCGCCGATGGAATGCGGGACGTATCTCGTCGACGATGCGATGGTGGAGGAGCTGAGGCGGGCGCGGCGCGGCGAGCATGCGTCGAACCTGGGCGCGGTGCTGGCGTTGCGCTTTGCGCGGGCGGCGGGAGTGAATGCATACATCGTGGATCCGGTGACGGTGGATGAGTGGCAGGATTGCGCAAGGCTTTCGGGCTCGCCGCTGATTCGGAGGTCGTTTATCGGCCATGCGCTGAACACCAAGGCCGTGGCGCGACGCCACGCGCGCGGGCAGGGGCGGCGCTACGAGGAGATGCGGCTGATCGTGGTGCACATGGGCAGCGGGATTACGGTTTCGGCGCATCGCGGCGGGCGGATGATCGACAGCAATTCGATTGAAGAAGGACCGTTCGGCCCGGATCGCACGGGTTCGCTGCCAGTGCGGGAGCTGATCAAGCTGTGCTTCAGCGGGAAGATGACGGAGGCGGAGCTGGACCGGCATGTCTTCGGTGACGGAGGGCTGTTCGCCTACCTGGGGACACGCGACCTGAGGGAGGTGGAGCGGAGAGTGGATAGCGGAGACGAGCGGGCCGCGGCGGTGGTTGAAGCCATGATCTACCAGATTGGAAAAGAAACGGGCGCGATGGCGGCGGTACTCGAAGGGAAGGTGGACGCGGTGCTGGTGACCGGCGGCATGGCGCACTCGGAGCGGATGGTGGAGAAGCTGCGCGGGCACGTGGACTGGATCGCGCCGGTCGCGGTGTATCCGGGCGAAGACGAGTTGCGGGCGCTTGCCGAGGGCGTGTTCCGTGTGTTGGACGGCGAGGAAGAGTCGAAGAGGATGGAAAAGGCAGGGAATAGGGAATAGGGAACTGGGAATAGGGATCAGGGACGGTGAACGGTGAAAAAGTGAAGAAGTGAACGAGTGAGGTCGTGGAGGCGCACCGTCTACGGTCGGAGATTCAAAGGTGCGGGAAAGATGACCCCGGATCGCTGTAACGGCCGAGCGTAGACCACCAAAGTCGGTACGGCCAGCACTCTCCACTGAACTGCCCACCGGCCACCGCACACCGCACACTCGATGCCGAACACTGAACACTGCATTAGAATTCGAGAAAGATTCCGAAGACAACGGGGGCAGAGGGTTGGCGGTTCTGGCAGTACAGCAGATCCGGCGGATGCGGGGCGGCGCACAGGGACAGTTGATGCTGGGCGCGGACGGCCATGTGTACGTGGTCAAGTTCCAGAACAACCCGCAGCACAGGCGGGTGCTGGCCAACGAATTGATGGCCTCGCGGCTGGCGGCAGCGGCGGGTCTGACGGTGCCCGAGACCGAGTTGGTGGAGGTATCGAGCTGGCTGATCGAGAACACGCCGGAGCTGGAGATCGACCTGGGATCGACGCACGTGCGCTGCCAGGCGGGACTTCAATTCGGATCGCGCTTCGCCGGGGGCACGATGCCCGGGCAAGTGATGGATTTTTTGCCCGAGGAGCAGATGGCAGAGCTCAGGAACCTGGGCGAGTTTGCCGGCATCCTGGCGCTGGATAAATGGACGGGAAATGCAAACGGGCGGCAGGCGGTGTTTGCGCGCCGCCAGAGGGAACGGCGCTACAAGGCGGTCTTCATCGACTTTGGGTACTGCTTCCATGCGGGAGAGTGGCGCTTTGAGGATGCTCCGCTGCGGGGTGTCTACTACCGCAACGATGTGTACCGCGAGATCGCGGGATGGGATTCCTTTGAGCCGTGGCTGACACGTCTGGAGACGATGCCCGCGGAGACGATATGGGAGACGGCCAATCTTGTGCCTCCTGAATGGTACGGCGACGACCCGGCGGAGATGGAGGCGCTGGTGGAGAAGCTGCTGAGGCGGCAGACCCGCATTCGGGAGCTGGTGGAGGCGTTTGGGAACTCGGATCGGAGACCGTTTCCGAAATGGGGTATGGGGGGTGGGGAGGGGGAGGAAAGTGCTTGGAAGGAGGGAAGATGGGGGAATACGATGAGGGTGAATTGAGAAAAGCAGGGAATAGGGAGTAGACAGCAGGGAGTAGAAAGACAGAGAACAGGGAACAGAGAACAGGGAATAGGGAACAGGGAACAGGGAACAGGGATTTGTTCCTTATCGGCATCGAGCTATTACCAGGGGCCAAGGATCACCAAAGACGGCGTACGATTCGCGATTCACGAACCCCGCGCCACGAACTGTGAACTGTGAACTACGAACTGAGAACTGCATTGTATGGCGATTGGAAACCAGCGGCGTGCATGCGAGTTTCGGCTGCTCCGGTATGTGCCGGATGCGGTGCGGAATGAGTGCGTGCACATCGGCGTGATCCTGCGCGAGGCTGCTGGGGCGGACGAGCGAGGAAAGGCCGGGGCCGGGAAGGCCGAGCCGGGCAAGGTCGAGCCCGGAAAAGTTGAGGTGCGGTTTACGCGCGACTGGCGCCGTGTGCGCTGTCTCGATCCGGATGCCGACACGGCGCTACTGGAAGGCATGGAAGGCGAGTTGAGAAGGCGGCTCGATGCGGAGCCGGAGGGACGGCTGATGCGCCTTCTCGAGGAGTCGCTTTCTCTTAACATTCAGATGACCGAGCCCAAGGCCTACCTGGCCGAAAGCCTGCCGGCGGGGATGGAAGAGCTGATGCGGCTTTACGTGGAGGCGCCGCCGCGAGAGCGCGCGCCGAGGCTGAGCGGCCGCGCTGCGATCCAATCGCGTATGCGCGCGGAGTTCGAACATGCCGGGGTGTGGGACTTGCTGAGAAAGAGAATCGCGGCGTCGGAGTACACGCGGCCGGGCGATCCGCTGCGCATCGATATGGGATACCGGCCCAACGGGATTGTGCGCATGTTTCATGCGGTGAGCCTGGAGCCGGGAATCGCCACGGGGCTGGATACGGCCAAGGTGCTGGCTTTTTCAGCGGCCGCCCTGCGCGCCGGAGTGGAGCGCGTGGAGAAGGCAGAGCTGGAGTTGACGGCGGTGATTGAGCCCGCGGCGCGGGTGGGAGCCAACGACGAGGAGCCCGAACGGCTGGAGCTTTACCGCTTCGGAGTGGAGACGATGGAGGAGCACCGGATCCGCGTGCTGACGACGTCGGACATGGGCCGTGTGGCGGAGACGGCGCGGCGCGAGCTGCACGTGTAACAGAGAACAGGGAACAGGGAACAGAGAACAGAGAACAGGGTCAGGGGGCAGGGATTGCCCGTCGACCTGGCGCTCAAACTCGAATCCGCGTTTTCGAAACTGGACGGGCGCGCCTTTTTTCGCCCATCGGTGATTCTTGTCAAGGGTTACGACAAGAAGAACGCGCCGGCAAAGTGAATTTCAAGAAGCGCATTCCGTGGGCCAGGCCTTTTGTTTTGTGTGAGATGGTTGAATGGTTCGGCTCCAAAGAGAATTTTGAAAATATTTTTTTGAAGTTTGCCGATCATTATTGGGCTTCGCGGTACGATGAATCGTGTTGATGCAATTCAGGAGTTCAAGAGGCGCGGCCGGGAGCGATTGAGGCAGGACTGGCTCACGGCTGAAGGCTGAGAACGCAATACAGAAGAATGAAAAAAGGCATGGCCCGGTGGCCATGCCTTTTGTTTTTGAAAGAAGGTGCCTGGTGAAGGTAGGCGAGCAAATACGGGAGATGTGGCGGCAGGCCCGCCACGGCGGGCAGGCGCGGCCAGTGGAGCTTGAGGCGGAGGCCGAGGCGGCGCGCAAAACTCTGGCCCTGCCGGCGATTCTGAGCCCGGCGCAGTTTCCGGGCAAGCACCTGCCTAAGCCCACGCCGGTGAATTTGCGCCGGTTCGCGGAGACGCCGTTGGTGCGGCGGGCGATCAACGTGATCAAGGATCGGATTGCGGCGATGGACTGGCAGGTGCGGGTGCGGCGCGGCGTCCTGCCGGAGGATGTGGCCTTTGCAGGACGCAAACTACGCGCGCTGCGGCGCACGCTGGAGGAGCCGAATCCGGCGGACAGTTTTCGCACCCTGATGGAGCAGGTGATCGAGGACGCGCTGACCGGCGGCTTCGGAGCCATTGAGATGGAACCGACCGGCGATGCGGAGCGGCCGGCAATGCTGTGGCCGGTGGATGGCGCATCGATCCGCATCAACGCCAAGTGGGACGGGGGCGAAGATACGCCGCGCTACGCGCAGGCGGCGCCGGGACAAATGGAATCGAGCGCGGTGGAGTTGCTGGACCGGCAACTGATGTATATCCGGACGAACCCGCGCAGTTTTACGCCCTTCGGGCTGGGGCCGCTGGAGGTGGCGTTCGAGACGGTGAACCAATTTCTCAGTGCGCACCGGTTTGCGGGGAAGCTGGCAGCAAACTCCGTGGCGCAATATGCGCTATGGCTGAATGAGGCGACGCCCGCGCAACACGACCGGCTGATTCGCTGGTGGCAGGACGAGATCGAGGGCACGGGACGCGTGCCGCTGATTTCGACCGAACAAAAGCCGGAGGTTCTGCGGTTCGCGCAGGGCACGGACGCGGACCTGCGGCTGCAATGGCAGGAGTTTCTGATCCGCATGGTGGCCAACGCGTTTGGGCTGCCGCCGCTGATGCTGGGGCTGGAGGCGGACGTGAACCAGTCGACGGCCTCGGAGATGGCCGACGAAGCGTTTCGCGGAGCGATCTCGCCGCTGGCCATGCTGCTGGCGGGGCACATTACGCGCGACCTCTTTGCGAAGTGCATTGGCTGGCGGGAGTTCGAGTTTGCGTTCAACGAACTGAGCGCGCGGGATGAGCAGACCGAGCTGCAGGTGCAGGTGCAACTGCTGCAAGCCGGTGTGCTCACCATCGACGAGGTGCGTATGATGCGCGGACTGGCGCCGCTGGCGGAGAAGCAGGGAACAGGGAATAGGGAACAGGGAATAGGGAATAGCTGCTAGCTACTAGCTACTAGCTTCTAGCCGCTAGTTCTATGTGCGGGAACGCATGCGGAAATTTCACAACGCAGAATTGATGAGCCGAAGGAACGTTTGGAAATCGAGCAAAAAGCTAGTAGGTAGGAGCTAGCGGCTAGGAGCTGAAAGCAGATGCGAATGGAAGCGATGGCGGTGGAGATTCCTCATGTGGACAAGCATCCGAACCGGGTGCCGTTTGAGGGCGTGTTGACGGTGGTGAATGCGGCCAGCGACAAAGCGCCGGCCGGGGCGCGCGGGCACCGCGTAATGCTGACGCGGGAGGCGGCAGAAAAGGCATTGCCGTCGTTGCTGGGAATGGCCGTGGATTACAGGCCGGGATGGGACGGTCACGATGCGCGGCGGAAGATTGGCCTGCTGACCGAGGCCGATGTGATCGGGCCGCGACTGGTGGTGCGAGGGTACCTTTACGCGCGTGACTTTCCCGAGGTAACGCGGGCCATCGAGGCACACGCCCCGGAGAAGCTGGGCATGAGTTACGAACTGGCCGATGCGCGCGTGGAGGATATGAGGGCCGAGATATGGAAGCTGACCCGGGTGACCTTTACCGGGGCGGCCATTCTGCTGCGGGACAAGGCGGCTTACCGGGCGACGAGTTTCAGGATGGCAAGTCAGCAGGTTAGCAAGTTAGCGAGTTAGCGAGAAACGGCGAAGTTAGGAAGTTAGCGACGTTGTTCAGTTGATTGGCGGCAGAGAGGCTCCGGGAACGGAGCTTTTTTGTTGGAAAACGAATGTTGGAGCTTAATCCCGAGAAACAGGAAAGGAAGGACATGGAACGAGAAGAGAGAAGCGGAGAGAAAAACATGGTGGAGCGGCTGGAGGCTGCGGCCGCCGCGCTCGAAAAGGCGCTGAGCCTGCTGGAAGAGCGGGTCGCCGCGGCGACTACGCTCTCCGGCGAGGTGGAGAGGATCTCGGCGACCGTCGATCAGAGCCGGCGCGAAACCGAGTTGGCGGAGAAGCTGGCCGCGGTGGAGCGTGAGTTGGCCGAGGTGAAGGCGGCGTCGGCGCAGAACGCGCTGAACCCGTTGCGCCGGACCATGCCCGCGGCCACCGCGGAGATGCTGGCCAAGCACGGCATCGGCGAGGGTCCGGTGGACGTGCACGCTCTCGATGCGGCGCTGTCGGGCCTGAGCCTGGAGCAGCGCATCGCGGTGAAGACGCAACTGCTGCGGGCGGGAGCCATCGCGTAAAGGCAGCTTCTAGCTACTAGCTCCCAGCTACTAGCTAAAGGTCCACTGACGATCGGGTCAATTGCGGCCGGAAAGCGGCTCCGATGAGAAGTTATCGGAACTTACCAGCCGAAGGATGTAACCAAGCCGGAATCCGGCGGAGACAAGCTAGGAGCTAGAAGCTAGCAGCTAGCAAGTGAACACGGCCCCATGGAGGGGTGGAGAGACTTATGAACGCAACCTTTGCAGACATTCATGCGGCAGCAGACTACATCGGGCCGGGCGCAGTGGAAGTTCCGCTGTATCAGACGGAGATCTTCGACATTTGCCGGCGATCCAGCGCTTTTGGACAGCGCATCAAGCAGGTTCCCGCGACCGGGCATCCGTCGCGTTTCTTTGAAGAGACGGCGATACCCAATCCGGGCACGGCGGGCTTTGTGAATCCGCGCAGCATCAATCCCACGGTGGTGAGCCCGACGCGGATTGAGCTGAGCGTGCCGCTGAAGGCGATCGTTGCGCAGATCAATTACAACCTGTTCGACATCGAACTGGGCGACCAGCAGAAGCAGTTCGCCTATCTGCAGGCCAAGGACCTGGTGGATACGGTGAGCGGCGTGATGGTGGCGCACGACGTGGCGCTGTGGAACGGCAACGACACCAGCCTGAGTGCACCGACGACCACGCAATATATGGGATGCGCGGCGCAGATCGCGGCCGGCGGGAACTCGGTGACCGTGACCACCGCGATGAAGATCGTGGACACGATGAAGACCACGGTAGCGCAGATGGTGGCCAACAACGGCTATCATGTGCGGCCGACCGCGATTTACGCCAACCCGGTGTTGCTGGACCTGATCGACCAGGAGATGAAGTCGGAGTACAACGTGGTTCTGAATACCGACCAGATCACCGGCGGATTCCGCGTGAAGATGCTTTCGACGCAGGCCGGCGACCTTCCGTTGATTCCGGATTGGAGCTTGCCTTACACGGGCACACCGGGAACCGGCAACGCTCTGCTTCCGGCCTACATCGTGACCGAGGACCTGATTGAGTACCACTGGCTGGGTGATCCGACGCCGCGCGTCTTCCAGCTCGGGCTGCCGAGTTCGTTGACCCACCAGTATGTGGCGGTCAAGTTCGGCGCTCCGGTGGTGAAGGGCGCGAGCTTTGCGCACTACCAGGTGCTGGTGGATCGGTAAGAAACAGTTCGCAGTTCGTAGTTCGCAGTGGGTGTCTAGCGGGAGCAGGTATTACCTGACTCGAACGCGGGAGGCGTCGATCTGTGAGCTGTGAATTACGGACTGTGAACTAAGAACTACGAACTAAGAAAACGGAAGGACACGCGATGGCATATCTGGAGCCAGCGGATTACCCAAATTACGGATTGCCGGCCGGAACCACGGCGGACTGGATCACGGCTGCGACGGCGC
>CAYOVE010000125.1:0-9494 GCA_964407295.1 uncultured Occallatibacter sp. | reverse complement strand
GCAACGATCCACTGGCGATGGTCACGCAGGCATTCGCCAACTATGGAGTGCATCTTCATCTCAAACCCGGAAATGCGATTCAAGAGAGCACGTGCACGGATAGTGCAACGCAGTTCTGCGAATTCCCCAACCAGCCGGGGGTGGTCGCCTGGAATGGCAGCGTCGAGCTCTCGAAGGTATGGCCAGTCAATTATTCCGATTGCACGTCGAACCCGTCCCTTGCCAGCTGCGCGCCCCGTTTTCCATATGGTCAGAAGGACAGTTATCACTACGTATTATTCGGTTACTCTCTCGCGATCCCAGCCTGGACGACCCGCGCTGGATCCATTACTTCAATCACCACGACGGGCGGCACCAACGGGGGCACCGGGACCATCGTTACCACAGGCCTCGGCACGACTTGCCCAACCCGAATCACGATTTCCGGCGTACAGGGAAATCCCAACCTTAACGCGATCTACGATGGCGTGAGCTGCGATAGCGGGTTGACGACCATCAACTTCTCGACGTCCTCGACCGTCCCCACCTGGACCTATCCCAACAACACATTGCCGGAGCCGGTGATTGCCGTGACGTCCGGAAAGGTCACCAGCATCTCCGGTTACTCCGATCTGGGCGGATCCGATTCCGTCGTTAGCCTGGGGCAATGGGAGAGCTCACTGACGCAGGACATGAGTAAGTCGGCAACCGTGGTAGCGGGCACGCTGTTCCACGAGATTGGCCATACGCTTGGGTTGAGCCATGGCGGCCTCTACTTTGACACGCCAGGCAGCTACATCCCGACCTTTGAAGCCAATTGCAAGCCGAACTATCAAAGCTCGATGAACTATCTCTTCCAACTCGATGGGGTGGGACCGAACGCCGCCGTTACATATTCGAACCAGGCGCTCTTCGGCGAAATCCCGGGCGCATCGCCCACAATCACGATTTTGGGTGGGGATAGCAGCACGACCAATCCGAACTTCACCACCATTCCGTTTGGCTCTGTCGTTAATCTGACTGATAACTTGGGAAACCCTGCAAGCTTTACAACCTCGGCGTGGTATTCAACTACGCCACCGAGTTCGACAGCCAGCCCCGCCACGAGGCGTTGTGACGGCTCTCCGCTCAACAACGATACGGCATATCGTGTGGATGGACCTGTCGACGCCATCTCTCCGGCGTGGACCAACGGGCAAAACATTACCTTCGACGGCGCTCCGTATTCAGACCTTCGAGGATACAGCGACCAGGCTAACCTCGACCTGCGTCAGGTAGGCGCGACCAGTGGTGACTTTGCTTCCCTGGCGAGCGAGACTTCGTACAGCGGCGCCGGAGTCACTTTCGCGGGTAGCGGCGGCGTCACGTTTGCGGGTAGTGGCGGCGTAACTTTCGCGGGCAGCGGTGGCGTCACCTTCGCGGGCAGCGGCGGCGTGCTTTTCGCGGGCAGTGGCGGCGTCCTCTTCGCAGGTAGCGGCGGCGTCACTTTTGCGGGCAGTGGCGGCGTCACTTACGCGGGCAGCGGAGGCGTCACTTTCGCCGGCAGTGGAGGTGTCACTTTCGCGGGTAGCGGTGGCGTCACTTTCGCAGGTAGTGGCGGTGTTACTTTCGCGGGCAGCGGGGGCGCCTCCACCAACGAATTGGATTACGTGACCGCCAACTCATTCGTCCGCCCTCCGAATTCACCGACCATCACGCCGGTGATGACCAGTGGGGTGGAAACAAGCGTCACGGTCGATTGGATGGCGCCGCCTTTCGGTGTCGTTCAGTACTACACGGTCTATCGCGGCTGCAACCCGAACGGGTCGGACGCAGTCGACATTGGCGTTGTCAACGGTGTGGGTGGAGCTGCTCCAGCGACGGAGTTTATTGACTCAAACCCGATCACATGCTCGGGTTCATCAGGTGTGGTCTACACGATTGCGACGACCCTCAATCCGGTACAGATCGATCCGACCCAACGCTCGAGTGCGCCTTCGGTGCCAGCGATCGTGAAGAATCTGCAGACGATTGTTCTCGGCTCCTTACAGAGCTCTGTTACCTATTCCACTCCGCCGCCTACCGTTACGGTGACAGCGACGGCCGAGACGAACGGGAGCCCGAACGGATTGCAAGTGAATTTTGTCGCAACAGGTCCGTGCTCCGTCGGCGGCCAGACGGTTGCCTCGATTGCGAGCGGAGGTGCGTCCACCGCGACCGTGACTATCAACGACCCGGGAAGCAACCCGGCTACCTGCACCGTCGTCGCGTCACAATCCGGCACCAATCCGATGGCATCGAGTATGCCACCGTATTACGATGCGGCGAATTCCGTATCCGAATCGTTCACGATCGAGCCTGCGGGTTCTAACCTGCAATCGCAAACGATCGGCTGGTCGACTCTGTCGAATGTGCAGTATGGCGGTACGTTCTCATTGAGCGCGACCGCCGAATCGAATGGCAACCCAGATGGACAGCCAGTGACCTTCACGGCGACTGGCCCTTGCACTACGAGCGGCGCTACCACCGGTGTCGGCCGCTGCACGATTACGGCTTCGCAGGTGGGCGGCAGCACATATAGCCCGGCCTCGGTTTCACAGTCTTTCAACATTACCCCCGCGGTGCTTACCGTGACGGCAACGAGCTTCCCCTCGGTTACGTATGAGCAGGCGATTCCGGCGCTGACCTACACGATCACTGGCTATGCGAGTCAGGACCTCCTCAATGGATCTCCAAAACCGGTCGTGACAGGCACGCCGGTGCTGTCCACGACTGCAACTCAAGGCAGCAGCCTCGGCCCATATCCGATCACGGCAACCACCGGCACGTTGGCCGCGGCGAATTACTCTTTCCTCTTCGCAAATGGAACACTGACTATAGTGCCTGCAAGTCAGGCCATCACGTTCACCATGAACGCTCCATCGACCGCCGCTTACAACAGCAGCTTCACCGTGGCGGCCACGGGCGGAGCCAGCGGGAACCCGGTATCCTTCAGCAGTTCCGGGTCGTGCAGCAACATCGGCGCAATTTACACGATGACCAGCGGCACGGGAATGTGCACAGTGATTGCGAACCAGGCGGGTAGCACGAATTACTCGGCAGCACAGCCGGTTACACAAACCGTAAACGCGACACTGGCCTCGCCGGCGGTCGCCTTCACGGGAGCGCCGGCCAACGCCGCCTATAACAGCCACTTCACGGTGACGGCAACCACCAACGCCAGCACAACACCGACGATCACCAGCAGCGGCGCCTGCTCGAACTTGGGCACCGCTATAACCATGACCAGCGGCACGGGCATCTGCTCGCTGAGCGCCACATGGGCGGCAGACAGCAACTACAGCGGTGCAACGGCGACGCAATCTACCACGGCAAGTAAGATCGCACCGACGATCACTTTCACAGGGGCGCCGGCCAGTGCCGCCTACAACAGCAGCTTCACGGTGGCGGCAACCACCAACGCCAGCGCAACACCGACGATCACCAGCGGTGGCGCCTGCTCGAACGCCGGCGGGTCAGTAACCATGACGAGCGGCACAGGCACGTGCTCACTGAGCGCGAGCTGGGCGGCGGACAGCAATTACAGCAGCGCGACGGCAACGCAATCCACCACGGCGAGTAAGATCGCACCGATGGTGACGTTCACAGGAGCACCGCCCAGCGCTGCCTACAACAGCAAATTCACGGTGGCGGCGACGACCAAAGCCAGCACCACACCGACGATCACCAGCAGCGGCGCCTGCTCAAACATAATCACCGCTGTGACCATGACCAGCGGCACGGGAAGCTGCTCGCTCACCGCGACCTGGGCGGCAGACAACAACTACCTCGGTGCGACGGCAACGCAATCTACCACGGCGACTCTGGCCGCGCAGGTGATCACGTTCACCCTTAACGCTCCGCCGGCGGCTGTCTACAACAACAGCTTCACGGTGGCCGCCACCGGTGGCGCAAGCGGAAATGCCGTGGCCTTCACCAGTTCCGGGTCGTGCAGCAACTCAGGCACAAAATATACGATGATCAGCGGCACGGGACCCTGTTCGGTAATTGCCAACCAGGCGGGCACCGCGAACTACTACGCGGCGGCGCCGCCGATTACGCAGACAGTAAATGCGACTCTGGCCGCGCAGACGATCACATTCACCACCACGCCTCCGGCGACGGCCCCATACAACAGCACCTTCATTGTGGCGGCCTCTGCCTCGAGCGGGCTTCCGGTGACCTACAGCAGTACTGCAGGAGTGTGCACCAACACCGGCTCAACCTACACGATGATCAACAGCGTGGGAACGTGCACGGTGACTGCCAGTCAGGCCGGCAGCACGAACTACTCGGCGGCGACGCCGGCTACGAAGAACGTAACCGCGACCGGACCCGTTGTCACCGTATCTCCCTCCAATATCAGCTTCGGCACGGTGTATCTGGGCAGCATCATCACTCAGAACATTACGGTGAGCAATATCGGAAATGCCCCCGTTACCATCAGCCAGCCCCTCATTTCGATCGTGAAAGGAGGGACCTCCAACGAATTTGTGGCAGCCAACCTCTGCCCGACGCCTTTAACGGCAGGAAAGAGCTGCACGATTACCATCGCCTTCGTTGCGGGTCCGATCTACTCAGCGCAAAGTGCGACCCTGGAGATCATGGATAATGCGCCAAGCAGCCCGCAGCCAGTCACACTGGGTGCGCTGGTGATCGATCCACTTGCAACGTTCAGTCCAACGAGCCTGGCGTTCGGGACAATAAAGCACGCCTCCAGCAGCACGCTCAACGTGACCTTGAGTAACACGGGAGCAACGCCATTGAACTTCTCTGGCGCCGGCATCAGCGTCACGGGAACGAACGCGACAGACTTTGTGCAAAGCAATACTTGCGGGAGTTCGCTGGCGGCGGGCGCCAAGTGCACTATAGCGGTCAAGTTCACGCCACCAACTACTGGCTCATTCAGCGCCAACCTGACATTCTTTGACAACGCCCAGGCCGGCAGCGGCACCCAGACCGTGCCGCTTTCGGGGAAAGGGAACTAGAGCATCCGCAAACGGTGCAGTTTTCCGGCGCGGATTACTCACCGAAAGGGAAAAACCAGTGCTGTTGTTGAAGCCGCGATTCAGCCGCCGCTTATTGGCTTAGGCGTCGCCGGATATCAGCGACAAGCGGGTCCTCCGTGGATTGCTCACGAATGCTGAGGTAGTTCTTATAGAAGTCGGCGAACCCCTCGCTCTTCATCCCTTCCTGCACTCGTCCCTCGTAGTAATAAACAGGCGGAAAATAGGAATAAGTTGGCGCGTTGTCCAGGAACAATTCCATGGCTTCGCCTCGCCGCTTCAGGCACTGGTCAAACTGTGAGTCAGCCTCGCTGAATGCTCCCGCTGCCAGGTAAGCCTGCCCCAGGTCGAAATGACCGATCCAGGTATCCAGAAGGCTGTTGGCAGCTGTGATTTGCCGGATTGCTTCATTCGAGTCTTTCCGCCTCAGTGCCATCATGCCCGTTACGATCTTGCCGTAAGCCTGCGACTCGCCTGTCAGCGCAGAAGAGAGGCTTGCGGCAAGCTTTTGCGCTTTAGCCATCTCCCCCGCATCGACATAAGTGCTCGCCGCCAGAAACTCAATCTGGGTAGACTGGCTGTATGTCAGCGCCTTGCCAGCGTCAGAGATTGCAGCCGCATGCTTTCCTTGCTGTTCCTCGATGTTTCCCAGCGCTGCGTACTTTCTCGCGGCATTGTCGGTATCCTTGGCCGCAACATCGGCAGCGGCGCCACTCGTGAGGATGCTCGCGGCCTCCGCATATTTCCCTTGATAGGCGGCGAGATCGGCCAGTCCGGTGTTCGCCATTGAAGCGTACACAGCTCCGAAACCTTCAAGCTGATGGAACGATTCGGTGGCCTTGTCGATTTCTCCCTCGCCAAGCTGCGCCTCGGCTAGCACCAGATATCCCTGCGCGGCCGAGGGGTTGATGGCCAATCCGGTGCGCGCCTCTTTCTCGCCCGCGGCAAAGTCTCCGGCAAAGGAACTGATAAAGGACAGGTTTAGGTGCGGCCCCACGCCCTTGGGGACAATCGCCACATCTTGTTTCGCGGCCTGCAATGCCTCCGGGGCTTTGCGCAACTGCGCATAGCAACTCGCCAGGTTCCATTGACCAACTCGATCGGCGGGGAAGTGAGTCACGAGCTGAGTATTATCTTGAACACAGTTCTGCCAATCGCCTGTGAAGGAATCGTACAGCCCGCGGTTGCGATAGCGTTCCCGCTCCGTCATGCTGTTTTCATGTTCCATCGCAAGCTTCATGTACTTGACTGCATCGGCCGGCTTGCCCAGATTCTGGGACATCGCCGCCATGCCGGTGTATGGCCGCGCAAACTTTGGATCCAGTTGCGACGCCTTCTGGAACGAATCGAACGCCCCCTGGAAGTTTCCGGCGAACTGCTCGTCTACGCCTAGAGCGTCCTGGTGAACAGCCTCGAGTGATGCGGCGGTGAATCCTCCGCTAACCTGATCGAATTGCTCGGAGGCAGGCGTGATGTCGCCCAGCGCTTTGCGAATCGGCGCCGCCAGCTTAGGAAGGTCGGGCAGAATCTCCTGCTTATTGGCGACAGTAATCTCCGCTTTTGCGATCTCCTTGCCGTTTACGGTGTCAAGGGCGATGGCCGAAATATCGTACTCGTCGCCTCGCAGGCTGATGTCGCCCGTAATGACTACGCCGACTTCCTGGCTCTTTGCGACAAGCAGCGCCGACTGCTCGTCAAGCTTATCGGGGGCATTAGGGAGTTTCTTCGCCAGCTTGCGCGCATCCCCCCGGCTGTAGGCGTTGATAAAGCTGGCGCCTTCCAGAGCGTCGCCAATCATCGGCTCCAGGGTGTTGTCCAAAACCGGGTCGCCGGTATGGTTTTCAAAGTCGGCGACGAGAACCGAAACCGGGGCGTGCGGGCCTGATTTCGCGGCCAATTGCCTTTTGACGACGTACCAGGCAATTCCGGCCGCAATCGCCAGAATCAGAGCGCCGGTAACCGCCAGGCGCTGCCATGGCAGCTCCTGAATACGGTTCATGCGTAACCGTACGGAAGAAGCAGATACTCGAGTTTTGCCACCCCGGCCTTGCCACGCGCGAAGATCGGCATCCAGCTCTTCCGCGCTCTGGTAGCGCTTGGCGGGATCGGTCTCTAGACATTTGCTGACGATGTTACTGAGAGTGGATGGGACACTCTTGGCGACATCCGCAAGTGGGACGGCGCGTTGTTGCGATCGCATCAACAAGCTCGCAATCGCGCTCTCCGCATGGAACGGCGTAACCCCGGCCAGCAATTCATACAGGATCAGGCCAAACGTAAAGATATCCGAGCTGGCTTTGACGTCCTTGCCCTGCGCCTGCTCCGGAGACATATACTCGATCGTCCCCAGCATGGCGCCGGTGCGCGTCATTCCGTCGCCGGAGATGGTGCGAGCCAATCCAAAATCCATCACCACTACGCGGCCGTTTTTATCGCGCATGATGTTGCCTGGCTTCAAATCGCGATGGATGATTCCTTCCCGATGAGCGGCAGCCAGCCCGCTGGCCGTTTGCTCCATGATCCCGATCGCTTCAGCAACTTCCAGTTTGCCCTGTCGTTTCAGGATTTGATGGAGGTTCTCACCCTCCAGATATTCCATGGTGATGAACTTTGTTTTTCCCGCTTCTCCGATGTCGAAAATGCGGATGACATTCCGGTCCGTGATCTGGCGCGCAAGGATCAGCTCTTGTTTGAAGCGCTGCAAAATCTCAGGATGCTCCGCCATTTCGGGCCGGATTACCTTGAGCGCGACCTCCCGCTCCAGCTCCACGTCTCGAGCCTTGTAGACCGCGCCCATTCCGCCTTCACCGAGCATTTGCAAGATTTCATAACGTCCGCTGAGCAGATCGCCAATCTGCAAGATGGCCGCACTGTCGGGTGAGGTCGATCGCGGCGAAGGCGTGCGTCGAATCGAAGCTCCCGGAGCGATCGTAGCGCCCGGATCGAGCAACGTCGCTTGGGGATCGACAATGGTGGCGTCGGGATCGCGTATTGGTCCAGCGTCGATGATCGTAGCATCAGGATCGTGCTGGTGTAGCTTCTCTGAAGGGATCGCGACGTCGCCGGAAGAACTCTCGCCGGCAAACGGAGTTCCAACGCCCGGAGAGCCGGGCTTCTTAGGGACAGGCGTCTTATCGGACTGCGCGGAGTCAGTCATGTCAAGTTTTCAGAAACACCCTCAAGCTCTTCGAAGAAAACACCCCGACGGGCAGGCGGCAGCGTGTCCAGGTGTGCGGACCCCATGAAAAGTATATACCTTGCAAAGTTGAGAGCGCGCTTTTCAAATGCCGATCCCGCTCGAAACACAGCCGAAGACTTGCCTATTGAACGTCACTGAATCCGGCTGCCCGTGCCCGCTCTGCGATCAAGTCTGAATGGAATCGTTCCTGCCTCTTCGCTGAGCGAATCTCGACGAAGCGCAGCGCGAAATCCTACAGAGCGAATTCGAATTGCTCACTCAATTCCAACGGTAATTGAATTCAGCAACGCAGAAATGGCGCGCGGCATGACGACTTCATTGACAAATTGAACCATGAGTAACGATAAACCCCGAAGCGTCCACGAATCGAGTTATGCCTGGATTGTCGCTCGCCCGGAAGTTGCCAATTGGTACTGAATCTCCTGGGAGTCGAACCCTACATTGTTAGGGTGGCTTGGCCGCGATTCGCAGTCGTGGATCGTTGTGCCGCCGGGTGTTCGATTGGGAAGAATTGCTGGAAGAGATGTGGAAAGCGGGTAACAGGGAAAGGCGATTCCCTGATGACGGGGTGATCATTCCCCGTCGGGTGCGTCGCGAGAACGGAGATTACATGGTGGTAACTTGCGCGTACGCGGGGTCATAGAAAACGTAGCTGCCGAATTTGTGAGGCAGAATTCGCAAATTCCCCTGCATTTGTCCCTGCGAGCAGGGATTGGGTGCCAGAGAACGGTTTGCTGCAGACTCGATCCGCGACCACGATTGCATCGAGCAGCTGCTCGAACATCGTTCGCGCGAGTTGCGTCTCCCCAACTTGGGGAAAAAATGAGATTCAAGAAATAGGCGAATGAATGGGCGGCGAGTGCCACAGGGTTTGTCGATGTACCGGAGTACGGCGATCCAGCAAGACTAGTTGCAAATGCGATACGCCCTGGGATGCCAAATCCTGTTCATTGGTATAGAACTCTGAATAGCCCCGTGCGTAATTTCGAGCAAACACGAACGGAATTTCAAGAGATCCTCGCCAAGCCCATTCGCGAACTCGGGCTCAAGCTGGAGGGATCTCCGCTGGAACGATTCGTTCAGCAGCTTTATCGCGAGCTGGAAGCCAAGGGCATTCACAAGTTCCGGCCGCCTTGCTATCTCACCGACGAATGGGGATGCCCATCGGGCGAGCCCGTCATCGGCATGCCGTTCTACCTGGCGAACCCTGATCTGGCTCAACTTGAGCGCGAGATGAACGATCTCGAAGACGCTCGCGAGATCATGATGTACATGCGCCATGAAGCGGGACA
>CAYOVE010000124.1:0-9547 GCA_964407295.1 uncultured Occallatibacter sp. | reverse complement strand
TGCTCGGGAAGGCGGTGAAACTCCGCCACTGCCCCGCAACTGTGAGCGCACCTGTCTTCCTTGTCGTCTTATATCGAGGCATGGGAGGGAACAGGGTTTCAGCCCGGTGCTTCCGCAATTCGCGGAATCCACTTGAAACCACTGGAGTCGGATCCATATGGGTTTGGCTTTGGGAAGGCGGCTGAATTCAGCGCAAGTCAGGAGACCGGTCCTCGGCGTACTTAGCCGCTTTCACGTTCCGAGGGGAACGAAGGAGCATCCATGCCGAATTCTCATCGTCGTTGCGCAAGCTCCGCTCGCATTTTGCTCCGCGCACTCGCTGCCACATTTCTCGTTTTCTGCGCTGTTTCCTGTCCCGCCGCTTCCATTCGTGGCGTCATTACCGATGCCACCGGTGCCAAGGTCACGGGCGCAGCCGTTTCACTCTTGAGCAACGGTCAGGTCATCGCCTCGGCGGTTTCCACAGCCGATGGCAGCTTCCAGATCCTCACCGGCGCTTCCGGCCGCTTCTTTCTCGTCGTCTCCGCAAAGTCGTTTCGCCAACTGCAAACGCCCGACTTTTACGCCGGCCAGTTTGACTCCATTGAGCGCAACGTCGTACTCGAGCCCGAATGGGCGCGCGAATCGATTGTGGTCACCGCGACCGGAACACCCACTCCACAATCACAAACCAGTTCCGCCACCACCGTGCTGGGCCCGCTCGATCTGGCCCTCCGTGACGATCTCACCAGCGATCTTCGGCTTATGCCTGGGGCGACGGTTGTGCAGTCCGGCCAGAATGGCGCGGCAACTTCGCTCTTCGTCCGCGGTGGCGACTCCGACGACAACAAAATGCTCCTCGACGGCGTCGACATCGGCGACCTCGGCAACCAATTCAATTTCGGTACGCTCTCTACCACCGCAATCGAAAGCGCCGAAATCTATCGCGGCCCCGATGCGAGCCTCTACGGCGCGGGCGCTGACTCAAGCGTTGTCAGCATCACCACTCCTCACGGCACCACCAGCTTCCCTTCTCTGCTTTTCCATGGCGACGCCGGCAATCTCGACACTTCGCGCGAGGAGCTTGAAGTTGCCGGAGCCCGCAAGAAGCTTGACTACCTCGGCGCATTCAGTTGGATGCAGACAGCCAACAATCTGCCCATGGATGAGTACCACGTCGCCACGAGCGCAGCCAACCTCGGCTGGGCTCTCAACGGGTCAACGCAACTTCGCGCCACTCTTCACTACGGCGTCGATGCCACGGGAGTGCCCAGCGCATGGGACTTTTATCACATCGCCGACGACGCCACTGAGAAAGATCAGGACCTCTTCCTTAGCGCATCCGTCGACAATCAGACCACGGCAAGCCTGCACAGCGTGATCCGCTACGGCCTTACACGCAAGCGCGAGCAGGATGCTCGCTGGACCACTCCTGGAATCTACCAGTCCTACAACAATGACTGCTTTGGCCCCGCGTACCTGGGAAGCATCGTCACCGTCAATGGAGCGAATGGTTATTCTGCAACCGGCCAGGCAGTCCTCGATTGCTCCACCTTCCATGTTCAGTATGTCTCCAATCGCGACCACGCCGGCTATCAGGGCGACATCACCATCACTCCTCATCTGGCCGGGCTCTTTGGCTTTCAGTATGAAGACGAGCGCGGCTCCGAGCCCGGCAGCACCTACTACACGCCGGTCAAGCGCACCAACTACTTCATCCCCCTCGCGGTGCATGGCGATTTCAAGAATCGTTTTTTCTACACGCTGGGCGGCAGCATCGAGCACTACTCATTATTCGGGCTCCAGACTTCGCCGCGCGCCGGCCTTAACTATTACGTTCTTCGTCCGCGCAGCCGCGCCTTCAGTGGCACGCGCGTTCTCTTCAACTTTGGCGAAGCGGTGCGCGAGCCCAAGCTCACCGATCAGGACGACTCGCTCTACAACTTCCTCGCGACTTACAACCCATCCGCCATTCAGTCGCTTCACATCAGCCCGCTTGCCGCGCCCGCCATGCGCACGTACGAAGGCGGCGTGGAGCAATCCTTCTTCAGCCAGCACATCATTTTCAAGTCGAGCTACTTCCACAACGAGTTCGGCAAAGAGATCGAGTATGTGGGCCTCGACCTTGTCCCGGCGCTTACACCCAATCTCACTCCCTCGGAGCAGGCGACGCTCGAATCGATTCTGCAAGCGAACTTCGCCTACGAATTGACCATCAACTCCGAGGCCTTCCGGGCACAGGGTATCGAGACATCGGTCGAATCCGGAATCGGCGCCAACTTGTTTCTTCGCGGCGGCTACACCTATCTCGACGCTGTGGTCCAGCGCTCCTTCACCAATGATGACGCGGCTCTGCTTGGATCCATTCCCACCTGGCAGAACATCCCTGACGGCATTCAGATTGGCCCCTATTCGCCACTCGAGGGCGCGCGTCCGTTCCGCCGGGCCCCTCACACAGGCTTCTTCACGGCCACCTACGCCGGCAAGAAAATCACAGGAATCTTCACCGCGGCCTTCGCCAGCCGCAGCGACGACTCAACTTACCTCGAAGGCGCGGACTCCTTTGGCGGCAACAGCCTGCTCTTCCCCAATCGCAATCTCGACTATGGTTATGCCAAGCTTGACCTTGGCGGCAGCTATCAACTACTCAACTGGCTTGACGTCTACGCGCAGGCCGAGAACCTTCTCGACGAGCAACACATCGCGCCCATCGGTTATCCCAGCCTTCCTTTCACGGTTCGCACTGGCCTGCGCCTGCGCTGGGGCCCGGGCAGCGGCCACTGAGTCCCGTGGCCATTGAGTGAATCCCTTCGCGGACGCGGGCACGCTCGGAGGCGTCACCCTCGAGCGCGTCCGGTTTGGATTTTCGCCACTAGCCTCCGTCCGCTCGATCCATCGCCGGTCTTCACGTGAGCGCGTCCTGGATTCGTTCCGACTTTTCCACAGGCTGCCCGCCGTGGCCGCGTTTTTCTCGCATTCCGATGCTTTTTTGCACTTCCCCTCTTGGAAAGAGGGTCGCCTCTGGCCTACAATGACCTCTCCTGAGAGAAAGCAGTACCCCAAAATCCCATTCGTTGAGAGGATTTTTCAGCCCTTGATTGGGGCACGGCTGAAAATCCATATAGCTCTATTCACGCGTTGACTGTGGCACAGCGGCGCATCGCAAAATCAGGGACGCCTCCTCGCCGCAGCCTGCAAATCTTTTTTGTCTCTGCACCTTGTGTGCAGCCCGACTTGAGCCGCTTTCGCGTGAGGGCCAGATTGTCGACATGTGAAGCCGGTTGATCGGATACGTAATCTCCATCCGATTGTGCATTGTATTTCTTGGCGCGCCTGGTTTGCAGCTCACGGCTTCCTGACCATAGAATTCCGCTGTTTTTTCACTCGCGATTCATCGAGGGTTCGTAAGCTCAATTCCAGGTTCAATTGTTTCGCTTGAAGTTCGGTTCAGGATTGCTTGATTGGCTCCTTGGAGTTTTCAGACATTCTTGCTGGAAAACTCATATTTCCCCGGTTTCTGCGCGTTGACTTTGGCGTCGTTTTATGGCGCGGGCGACGACGCAATCATTCACGCGTAATCGGGTCAAACGCAAACGACTAATTTTTGGAGGACAGTTTCATGACATTCAATACACTTCGCCTCGGCGTTCGTTACTTGGCGCTTTTCATCTTCGCTGCGTGTTTTGCTGCACTCAGCCTCAGCGCGCAAACCTATACCGAAGGCGCGATCGCCGGAACAGTATTTGATCCAAGCGGTGCCGTCATTCCTGGCGCGACCGTCACAATCCACAACGACGGGACCAATGCCGAGAACAAGTTCGTAACCGATGGCAGCGGCTATTTTAAGGACCCGATCGTGCCTGCCGCGGTCTATACGGTGACGGTTTCAGCAGCGGGCTTCGCGCCATTCAAAGAAGTGAACGTCATCGTCCAGGTCGGCGGAACAACTGAGATTACGCCGCACTTGGCAACTTCAAGTACACAGGAGAGCGTTGAAGTCACGGGCGAGGCGCCCATCCTGAACTTCGAATCCCCCGATATCTCCACGGTGTTGAACCCTCACGCTGTGGCTGACCTTCCCCTGAACGGCGGCCGCTGGTCAAATCTCACCTTATTGACTCCAGGCGCTACCCTCGACACGAGCGGGTATGGACTCATTTCCTTTCGCGCCATAAGCACCATTCTGAACAACGTTGAGGTGGACGGCGCTGACGACAACCAGGCTTACTATGCCGAAGAGCGCGGGCGTACGCGTGAAGGCTACTCGACATCGAAATACCTGATACAGGAGTTTCAGGTAAACACCGGCGTCTACTCGGCTGAATTCGGCCGCTCCGCCGGCGGCGTAGTCAACTCCATCACCAAGAGCGGCGCCAACGACCCGCACGGCATCCTCTATTTTGCGGACCGCGACAACGGAAGTTGGGGTGCCTACAACGCCTTTACGACGAACACAACTGCCAAATACGCGAACGGCGGTTCCCTGCCAACCAGCTTCGTCACCGGCCCCTACAAGCCCAAGGACTGGCGCAAACAGTGGGGATTCGACGTGGGCGGCCCGATCAAGAAGGACAAGCTCTTCTGGTTCTATGGCTACAACGAATTTCACCGCAACTTCCCCGGCACCGCCAAAGCAGCCACGCCCAGCAGCTTTTTCAACATCCCCGATGCTTCACAACCTGCCGGCGCCAACTGCAGCACCACCGGCGCCACGGCGGGCTCCATGACCGGGCTGGTCACCACGTCCCCGACCTATCAGGTGGACCAGGAGTCTTGCGAATTGGCCGCGCGCCTCGGCTACACAACCTATGCCGCCGGCGCCGCCGCGTATTCCACGGGATTGGCCAACCTTCTTCCTGACATGGGACCCGTTCCTCGTTTCGGCAACCTGCTGCTCAACACTCCAAAACTCGACTGGCAGATCAATCAGAAGCACCACCTCAGCGTGCTCTATCACCGCCTTAGTTGGGATTCGCCGGGCGGCGTCCAAACGCAGGCAACCAACACATACGCAATCGATTCTTTTGGCAACGACTACGTCAAGCTCGACTATGGCCTCATCAAGCTGGATAGCCTGATTTCATCCAACCTCAGCAACGAGGTTCGCTATCAATATGGTCGCGAGCTCAACGATGAGGGCCAGCAGCCGCTTAGCTCCTATAGCAAGCAGTATCTGACGAGCTTAAACGGGATTACCAATACCCCAGCTTTGGGCTTTTCTCCTAATGTGATCAACGTCTCTCTCGATGGTCCTTCAACCAACGGCATTTATCTTGGGTCGGAATACTACGACTACCGCAAGGCCCTGCCGGACGAACACAAATGGCAGGTTGGTGACACGGCCGCATGGGAGAAGGGCAACCACAGCATTAAGTTTGGCGTAGATATGCTTCACAACTACGACCTCATCGACAACACGTATGAGAGCAACGGCTACTATACCTATTCCTACCTCGGCAATTTCTTCGCCGATATTTTGAACGAATCAAACTCCTTCGGCTCAGGCGCACATGGCGTTTGCAACAGCACCCACACCGTGACTTCGCCCGGCTCATCCACGAACTACACGGGCACTTCGCCTTGCGGAACCTTCGTCCAGGGCTTTGGGCCTCCGGCCTGGGATATCGCGGTCATGAACTACGGGTTCTTCGGCGAAGACCACTGGAAGCTCACGCCGCGGCTTACGCTGGACCTGGGCTTGCGCTACGACTATGAGGGACTGCCTGCGCCTTACTCCTCGCTGGTTGCAGCTTCTGGCAGCTTCACTCCCTACCTCGCTTCAACAAACGGCTTGTGCGCGGCCTATACTGGCCCAGGCACCTGCCCTGCATTGGCCGCCCAAGCCAACATCACCAACCACCCCAGCGAGAAGACAAACTTCGGTCCGCGGATTGGCATCGCGCTCGATCCTTATGGTAACGGCAAGACAACCGTTCGCCTCGGCTACGGACTGTACTTTGGACCGATCACCAACGGAGTCATCCTCAACAACCTCCTGAATACCGGCAGCCCTCTTGGACAATACACAACGTCAACGTATTATCCGAATACCGCGGGCTCACCGTTGTTTCCCAATATCATCGGCGCCGGCGCGGGAGGCACCCCGACCTCCTACTTCTTCGCTCAGAACTTCAAGAATCCAGAAGTTCACGAATTCGACTTTGCTGTCCAGCAGGAGTTGGGAAGAGGCACGATCCTCCAGCTCAGCTACATGGGCGCGTTGGGCCGCGATCTGCCGAACGCAGTCAATATCAACTTCAATCCCAACGCCAACACCGCAACTTCAGGCAGTCCGAATGGCGTAGTGCAAACCGTCATTACCGTGGTCGACACAACCGGCAAGGGTCCGCTTCCCAATGGCAAGACCTTCACGGTTCCTACGTACACCGGTTACATGAATACTCACTTCGGAGCTGTCAACGAGCTGTTCAGCAATATCAACTCCAGCTACAACGCTTTCGTGGCCGAGATCCAGAACAAGACCTGGAAAACGGTGCAGTTTGACGCAAACTATACCTGGTCACATGCTCTGGACTTCAATCAGAACGCCAACACCACGACAATGGGTAACGGTCTGATTGATCCATACAACATCGACGGGTTGCCAAAAGGCGGTAACTACGGCAACTCGATCTATAACATCCCCAGTCGGCTTGTGGCCTGGGCAATGATCAATTCGCCCAACGTCCAGACAAACAGCTGGCTCAAATGGGTTGTCAACGATTGGAGCCTCAACCCGGAATTCCAGGGACAGAACGGTCTCCCCTACTCGGCCGCCTTCAGCACCAGCGGTGGGTCCGTGGCAACGTCTGCGTACAACTCCTATGCATGGAACGGCGCATTGAGCGGCTGGATTCCTGCCATCGGCCGCAACACATACGCGTTTTCTCGGGTGCTGGTGCTCGATGCTCGTCTGGAAAAGCAGTTCACAATGGACGTGCACGACAAACCCTATCATCTGCAACTGATGGGCGAATTCTTCAATCTTGCCAACCACCAAAATGAGACGACTGTGAATGGCTCCGCATACACCTTGGCGTCCAACTCGTCGGTGACATCCGGCTGCTCCGGGGGGCAATTGGTTGCTGGCCAGGCGCAGGAAGAATGTTCGACGATGACCTTCCTGCCAAAATCCGGCTCAGGAATCTCGGCCACTGGCTTCGGCGCGGTTACCAGCTCGAACAACGTCTATATGTACACTCCGCGCGAGATTGAGCTCACCTTGCGCATGCAGTTCTGATCCGATCCTTGGCATAGGCTTTTGTCTGTGCTGAAAACAACCACGCGGCGGCTTCGGTCGCCGCGTTTTTCTTTGCCCCAAATCCGCTACGCCGAGTCTCCTCGCGGCCTCGAACTTCCGCGTTCGGCGTCGATCTGACAGCCGGCTTCCGCGCGCATTGGCTCCCCGTTCCCCCGCACCCGTCAATTCCCCCTGCGCCCAGCGAACATGACACGTTCAAGGAAGGAAACCTCAAAAATCTCGCCCAGCCGGCCTTGAATTCGCCCGATCCTGTCTGTTTTCCGGCACATCGGATCTACCAAACCTAGTTCATGCAGTCAAATCAAATGTTCACGTAACAAACTTCAATGTTACTTTCGTGCATCTTTTGGATCGAACCTGTTGAAATCTCGACCGTTATTCCGCTATGTTGAATCACTCCCTCAAATCCTTTTGGGGAGTTCCGGCCTTTTTCGGACCTCCTGAGGTGTACAAATGATCTGCCCCAAGTGCCAATCTGCCGCTCTGTCCGTCGTCCCGGCAGAAGTCCGGCTCTATCGCAACAGTCCGCGTACGTTGAGTCATCCCCCGATGACGCCTTCTCCTGACATTCGGGTTTGCCTGGATTGCGGCTGGTCGGAGTTCGTGATTCCTCGCGCATGGCTTTCCGCTGGTTGGTTGCGCTCGCTGCGCCCGCAACCCACCGTCAATGATGCGGGAATTGCCACCGCTGGTGCGTCTGTTGCGGTAATGTAGTGCGGAAATAATTCGATCGACCCGAACCAACTTTGGGTTCGCTTGGCGGCATTTCCACAAGTGCGCTGTGCCAAATGATCTTGCGTGCACAAAAAAAGGCCCCCAGCCGAAGCTGGAGGCCTTTCGCTTTTTGCGTCGAAGACGCCTCTGCTGGTCCTAGCGCCAAAGGCGATCAAGGCGGCACCGTCCTCATCTCGCTACAATTCCACATGAGACCGATGCCGAGCTGCCAAATAACAAATGGCGGCCGAGGGGAGGAGTGATGATTAGCAACATTTGGCGCAAGGGTCTAACCATCGCCACGTTCTGCTCTGTGCTTCTTGCAACACCCGCGGCTTCTGCTTATGTTCGGGTTTTCGCTGTCTTCCGGTCAGGGCAGCACGCTCGCGTCCAGACGACGAAAGATGGTAATCCCTTGCCCGGTGCGATTGTCGAGGTCTACCGGGGATACGGATCGCACGGCGAGTTTCCAGACTCAAGACCTGTCGCGGTCCTCACCAGCGGTCAGTCGGGATGGGTCACGCTTCCAACTCTCTCAGACGGAAAGTATTTGATTCTCGCCAAATTCAAGCCAAACCTTAAGGATTGGCTGTATCTGGATGTCTCATCGGAGTTTGCATCTGCAAGATCGCTTACGCTGAGTGTGGCTCCTCAGCCTCCCACTCTCGCGGAGAGGCTGGCCGCCGCTGAGGGCTCGACCGACGTTCCTACCGTTTCGCGCCTCCAGGGAACCGTCCGTGACCCCGCGGGGTATCTGATCCCGCGAGCGACCGTCGATGTGCTCATCGAGGGAACTCAAGGCAAGCAGCACGCAGCCACGGTTCACACCGACGCGAGCGGCAGTTTCTCTTTCAATCTGCCAGAAGGAGAATATGTCCTAAAAATATCTGCCGAAGGTTTCGACCAATACTTCGAGCTAATCCGTGTTTCCAGGTCGGGCAGTACCGCCGAGCTGCAGATCAAGCTTGAGATTGCCCCTTCGAGCACTTGAGGTTTGAACTGAGAGGGGGAAGTCGTGGCCACGCTCTCGCGCCAAACTCGGGAACGAGGACCACCACCGACGACTATGTAACAATAAAAAGGCCCCCAGCTTTCGCAGGAGGCCTTTAGTCTTTGCGCCGAAGGCGCGTTTGCCTGGACGGCTAGTCCTTAATACATTCCGTCCATGCCGCCGCCGCCATGTCCGGCCGGTGCAGCAGCCTTGGGCTCAGGCAGCTCAACCACCAGTGCTTCGGTGGTCAACAGCAGGGCCGCAATCGACGCCGCATTCTGCAGAGCCGTCCGCGTCACCTTTGTCGGATCGATGACACCGGCCTTCACCAGGTCCTCGAACTTGCTGGTCAGGGCGTTGTAGCCGAAGTGTGCTTCCTTCGACTCCAGCACCTTGGCCACCACCACCGCGCCCTCTTCGCCCGCATTGGCGACGATCTGGCGCAGCGGCTCTTCCAATGCCCGCAGTACGATCTGGGCGCCGGTCTTCTCGTCGCCTTCGAGCGTGAGGATCAGTTTTTCCACCGCGGGTACGCAACGAACCAGCGCCACGCCGCCGCCTGGGACGATTCCCTCTTCGACAGCCGCGCGCGTCGCGTGCAG
>CAYOVE010000123.1:0-9694 GCA_964407295.1 uncultured Occallatibacter sp. | reverse complement strand
CCAAGACAAGGAAAAAATGGTGCAGACTTTTGCGTTAGCGCGTTTCCTTGACCTTTTGCTGCGAGGCACCGAGGTCAAGATGTATCAGGCCATCGGGTTGAGCTCGGCGGATGCCGCTCAAAAGGCAACAGCAGTCAACAGCGCCTTCTCGCTGGAGGTGCTGGTCGCCGGCGCCCTCATCCTCTTTTTCCTTGTCGTCCGCCTTACCTTGTCGGTGGAGCATCCGAACCCCGCGCAGCAACTGGCCGAAATAATCCATGAAGGCGTCGGCGACCTTGGCGAGCAGGTCATCGGCCACGGCTATGAGCGATTCCAGGCCTTCGTTACCTGCATCGGCCTCTTTGTTCTGTTGAACAATCTGATCGGCCTCGTCGTCGGCCTTATTCCGGGCGTGGAAACGCCGACCGGCATGCCTGAAGTTCCTCTCGGCCTCGCCGTTCTCACTTTTCTCTATTACAACTATCACGGCATCCGCGTGCAGGGGCCGATCGGCTACCTGAAGCACTTCATGGGCCCGCTGTGGTGGCTGGCGCCGCTTCTGTTTCCCATTGAGGTTGTTTCCCACCTGGCGCGCATGATGTCGCTCACCATCCGACTCTACGCCAACATGTTCGCCAGCGATCTGTTGACGCTGGTCTGGTTTTCGATTATTCCCATTGCGGTGCCGTCCGTCTTCCTCGGACTGCACTTCGCGGTTTCTATTATTCAGGCTTTCGTTTTCATGCTCCTGACGATGATCTATCTCTCGATGGCGGTAGCGCACGAGCATTAAGGACAGTTCGCAGTTCACAGTTCGCAGTTCACAGTTCGTAGTTCGCAGTTGATGACTTCGCCCGACCGAGCTTTTGCTGTGAACTGAGAACCACGAACTGTGAACTGCAAAAGAGATTCCGCCGGAGCTGCTTCCGCTCTGGGATAAAACGGACCGGCCGCAAGCGTGAGGGGGCCAGCACGGTGAGCCTCAACCACCCACTGGCGGCCAATCTTAGGGAGCAGGAGAACTATGCGCAAACTTCAATTCGTATTCATGACCCTGGCGGTCCTGTGTTTTGCCGTCCCGGTCTTTGCCGATGGCGGCTCGGCCGCGGCCAGCCTGATTCCCATCGGCGCGGGCATTGGCATGGGTCTGGCAGCCGGCTTGTGCGGTATGGGTCAGGGCCGCGCGGTGGCCTCGGCTACTGAGGCGCTTGCCCGCAACCCCGGCACACGCCCCGGCATCATGCTGTTCCTGGTGCTTGGCCTGGCCTTCATCGAATCCCTTACCCTCTTCACGATGGTCATCATCTTTGTGAAGATGTAAAAGCACGCGCTCCAAAACAGAAGCGGTCCCGCGCCTCATGCGCAGGACCGCTTTTCTGTCCCGGTTGAACTCGTCCGCGCTGCTACTTGTTCGCGCGCAGTATCTCAATTGCCTTCTGGTAGCTCAGCCCTGCCGGTACCGGCTCGTAGCCGGTTTCATCCTCGGTGGTATCGAACACGCGCGCCTTCCACACCACACGGCCGCTCATCACCATCTTGAAGTGGACCGTTCGCCATTGATCAACACCCATGTCCGGGCCCACATCCGCCTGTTCAATCACGATCCATCCGCCCTTGTTCAGCCGGCCCAGGATTCCCCAGCCGAAGTCCACGTCCTGCTGTAAATGCCCCTCCAGGCGCACTACGCGAAGATGGAGCGGATCGATCCAGATCTCTCCCGCCATTTGAGTCAGGATTTGCGTTTCCAGATCCGGCGCGGAATACCCCGGTCTCGGCGTGAAGGTGAATCTCTCGACTTTCGCCGATTGGCTGTCGGCTGGCTTTCCGGCCTGTCCCTGGCCTGCGCCGGCATCCTGGTACACAAACGCAGTGGGCAGGGCGCGCAGCACCTTCAGGACGCGTGCCTGGTCGGCATCTTCCGACTGCTTTCGCCGCCGCTGCTTTCCCGGATCTCCGGCGAGTTCGGCCAGCCGGGCCTGTTCCTTCTGCTCGTCGGCCGCGCTCAGGGGCTGGCCGTTCTGCTCCACCAGCCGCGCCACATCGCCGTCCCTGGTCTCGCAGATCTCCTTGGTCGAGTTCCAGTTCGGGCTGGTCTTCTTGAGCTGGTAGCGCATAGGGTGGCTCGCGTCCTGCGCCGCGTTGACTTCATTCGCAAGCGCGCGATCCAGCATCGCCAGCCCTTGCGCGGGCTGCGCCTGGCTCGCGGCGCCGGAGCAAGCCGATCCAACAAGCAGGAGGAGGAGCGAAAGGAGCCGGTGCACGACTCTAGTTTAGCCGGGACGCCTGCCGTGGGGCTGCGCGCGACACGCCGTGGTCCTGCGTGCTGTCGGCTTTGCGGATACTCGGCGCGCAGCTTTTTACACCCGCGAATTGATACAGACTCGCCAGGTTGGTATAGTGCGGGCAGGGACGTCTACGCAATTCGAGAAGGATCGTGGCTCATGGCTCAAGAAAACTCTCCAGCGCGCATCGGTAAAACCATCATCATCAATGGCGAAGTCAAGGGCAGCGAGGACCTGGTGCTGGACGGCCGGGTCGAGGGCATCGTTAACCTGGCTGAGAACCGGCTCACCATCGGGCCCAACGCCAATATCGCCGCCGACCTCACCGCCAAAGACGTGCTGATTCAGGGCCATGTGCAGGGCAATATCGTTGCCAGCGGCCGCGTCGAGCTTCGTTCCGGCTGTCACCTCGAGGGCGACATCCGCGCCCTTCGCCTGGCCATTGAGGACAATGCCGTCTTCCACGGCAAGGTCGACCTGACGCAGGGCGTCTCCCGGCCGCCTGACACCGCAACCGGCGGCAACTAAGTTCTGAAGCATACCAATCGGTTATCGCCGGAGCAGTGCGCGCTGGCTCGCACCGCCGTCACATCGCCATCGCGTCAGTTCCGAATAGAATGAAGATGGTGAGCGGCCATTTCCTTAGTAGATAGCCGCCTCGCACCGTGCGGCGCGATCCCATGAATCGTAACCGTTCAAGAGGCAACCAGGGTGCTGCGAAGTTGGTTCGATAAGAAACAACAGAACTCGTTGGCCCAGTCCGCTCCGGGCCTCAGCGGCCCTCGCGTGCCTCGCCACTCCGGCGGATGGAGCGCAATTCGCAAGCGGCTGGAAGCTGAGCCTGGGCTGCGCATCATCGACACTGGCTATACATCGCCCAGCAACATCAACTACCTTACCGAGCTGGGTCACAGTGTTTTCCTCGCCGATCTTGAAGTGGATGCCTTCGGTGAAAACTGGATCACCGGCTCCGACGAGGATGGCAACCCGATCTGGAACGCCCCAGGCTATCTCGAACACACGCTCAACTTTTCCGGACGAACGTTCGATGTGGTGCTGTTGTGGTCGGCGCTCGATTATCTTCCCGAACCTCTGGTTGCGCCGGTCGTCGCGCACCTCTACGCATCCATGAATCCGGGCGGGCAGGTGCTTGCGTTCTTCCACACCAAAATGCAGGGCGAGGAGGCGGTGCGCTGCCGCTTTCATCTCACACCCGGCGACGATGTGGAGATGCAGTTGACCCAGCAGTTTCCGATTCAGCGCTGCTTCACGAATCGCAGCATCGAGCGCCTGTTCGCAGGCTGGAGCGGCCATCGCCAGTTTCTGGCCAAGGACAGCGTCTCCGAAGTGATCATGACGCGTTGAAGAAATCCATTTGCCCAGAACTATGTCGGGCCGGCGAGTCGTGAAGCGAATTGTCCTAGCGCGCAGTCCAGCCCAAGTCAATGTCCAGCGCCGCGCCGGTGATGCCCGCGGCGGCGTCTGAACACAGATACGCCACAAGCGAAGCGACCTCGCCTGGTTCCAGCATCCGGCGGATAGCGGCGGGCGCAAGCATGATCTTTTTGACCACGTCCTCCTCCGAAATGCCGTTTACGCGGGCCTGATCCGCAATTTGCTTTTCAACCATGGGAGTGCGGACGTAGCCGGGACAAATGGCGTTGCAGGTGATGTTGTTCTCGCCCATTTCGAGCGCGACAACTTTGGTCAACCCCAGCACCCCGTGCTTGGCCGAGATATAAGCGACCTTGAAGGGCGACGCCACTTTGCCGTGGACCGAGCTGATGTTGATAATCCGGCCCCACTTCTGCTGGATCATGTGTGGCAGTGCATACTTGCAACAAAGGAAAGTTCCCGTAAGCATCACGCCAATCAGAGTGTCCCAGCGCTCCTCGGGGAAATCGACCACGGGCGCCACAAATTGAAGGCCGGCATTGTTGACCAGAATGTCGAGGCGGCCAAATCTTTCCATGGTAGCCTCGACGAGATGACGCACGTCGCCGGGCTGGGAAACACTGGTTGCGACGAAGAGACAGTCTGTTCCAGATTCTTGAACTTTCGCTGCGGCTTGTTCTCCGCCGGAAGCTTCCAGGTCGGCAATGACGCAGTTCACGCCTTCTCGCGCGAACATCTCCACGATGGCAAGCCCAATGCCGCTCGCACCGCCCGTTACGATCGCAACTTTCCCCTTCATGCTCAGGCTCATCCTGGTTCTAAGTAAGAACCGGCGAACGCAGCTTTGTCAAAAAAACGGGCATCTCGAGTGATTGCGGCAGTGACCGGCCCTGCATACCGCATGGCCGCCAACTCGGAAGTTGCGGACTGCTCAACACTGGCCAGCCCTTCGCTTGCCGGCCAGGCTGCTGAGCGAATCTCTCCCTACGCAGCCGTGCCTGCAATGAGGCCGCGCCCCTGGCCGGACCCGCCGGCGAATGGCAGCCATGGCTGCATCTCCACCACCGGCGGACCTCCCTCCTTTGCAGCGTCCTCAAGCATATACCGCTTGCCCAGCTTGAACTCGCGGCAGATTTGGTCGACTAACGCGCTCATTCGCTCCTTGTATGCGGAAGAAACAAATGCGCTGGTTGCGTAGCGCCGCTTGTAGGCTTCGAGCTGCTGGGGAAAATGCTCGCCGACAAACGCGAGAAACGTGGGCAGCGAACAGGGTTTGAGAAACAGGGCACCGGAGGCGAGAAAGCTTGCGCCGGCGGCCGAAGCGGCGCGCGCGACGGCGCGGATCGAGCTCGCGCTGTCGGTGATTCCCGGCATGAGCGGCGAGCACATCACCCCCGCGCGCAATCCTGCCCCGCGCAATTCGGAAACTGTGCGCATGCGCAGGTCGGGCCGCGGCGCGCGGGGCTCCAGTTGCCGCGCCAGCCTGGCGTTCATCGTGGTCACGGTGATGTGGACGGTCAGCTTGTTGTTCTTCGCGACCTCTTTCAACAGGTCGATGTCCCGAGAAATCAGCGCCGACTTGCTGACGATGCCCAGCCGGAATCCGCCGCGCCGCGCAAAGACTTCAAGAAGCGACTGCGTGATCTTCAGTTTTCTTTCGAGCGGCTGATATGGATCGGTAGCTGTGCCGATCGCGATCTCGGTCCCCGGCTTCAGGCGCTTCAGTTCCTGCTCCAGCAGCCAGGCGGCGTTCTGCTTGAAGTAGATCTTGCGCTCGAAGTCGTCAGGCGTCATTTCCATGAACTCGTGCGTGTAGCGCGCATAGCAGTAGCGGCAGGCGAATTCGCAACCGCGGTAGGGGTTGATGGCGTGACTGAAGGGCAGGCCGCGGTTCGAAGTGACTTTGTTGACGATCGAACGGCTGGTGAGCGGCCGATACTCGGTGAGGCATCCGGTGGAGTCGAGCGGGGCTTCGGCGGCGGTCCGGGCGAGACCGGGGGTTGGGGAGGGCTGGAGGATGGGGAAGAGGGATTCTATTTTCGCCATTTGTTCGCCTCTTGGGATAATGTAGCCCGAATGCGGGAGGGCGTCAAGGGCGGTGATTCGCGGCTGGTGTTTATCGATGGGTTAACAGAAATTTATAGATGAGTTCATAGGGTGTTTATCGATCAGTTAACAGATAACGTGTTGAATCTATTGAAATATGCCTGAAAATCAGTCCAATTTGCACTGAAAATGGGGCGGTTTTGCGGAAAAAATCATGCGGGAGGAGGTTGCGTTTTGGGCTGCGCCTTGAGGAGGGCCATGGCGATTTTGGCAGCGCCGAGGAGTTCGCGGCACTCTTCGAGGTCGAAGACTCTGTTGAGCGTGCCGTATGTGGTGCAAGCAATGAAATCACGGATGTTTTCGTAACTGAGGAGGAGGGGCATTGCGTCGCGGTAGGCGTTGCCTGCCTGTTCAATTGCGAAAACATTTTCGTCGTTATCTTCGACACAGTGGAGATTGTCGTCGCTGGGGTTGATGGACGCGAGTTTGAAGTTGCGATGCCAGGCGTTGACGCAACGCTCAAGGGCCTCATTGTCGAAGTGTTCGGTTTGGGATTGAGGATTTTCGGTGGTGGCTGTTTCGGCAGAGGTAGTTGAAGACTCGGATGCGTTGCGAGGTTTTGTCATGGCAGGATTCCTGGATGGATTTTGATTCTGAGACCATGATGCGCCGAAGTGGGCAAATGATCGGCAAACTTGGGGAACATTATTTCGCGAGTGTTTTCAGTGGTTTGGGCTGATTTGGGGACGGTGCGGGGCTTGACAGGCGGTGGAGGGGACGACGCAAGGAGGGCCTTCGCCCGCTCAAGCGGGCTGACGGACAGGTCCGGTGCCGTCCCTACGGGACTTGGGTCGTTTAGATCCCTCATTCCCCACGCTGAAGCGCGGGGCTAACAACCGGCGCGCCTACGGCGCTGCGGTGGAGGGGGTCCGGTTTGGGTTCGAGGTTCCCACCCTAAAACTCCTCGCTGCGCGTGGAGTTTTAGGATGGGGCACCCATTTTCGTGGCGGATGAAGTGCGGAAAAAGCAACCGCAGATCCTTCGATCGCCACGGCGAGCTCAGGATGACACCGCTTGGTGAGGTGGATTCGTGGTACCCCAGGTCTTCCGCCGCGGCGGACGAGACCCCGGGGCACCCATTTTCGTGTGCTCGATTGAAAGGGGCTGATTGGAGGGCGGAGATAGAATCAAAAAGCGAAGAGCGAGGACGCCAGGTACCGGCGGCGAATTCATTTTTCGCGGAGATTTTATGAGCAAATCGCAGGAAACGCGCATCACATGGCTCGGCCATGCCACTGTGCTGATTCAAACCCCAAAGGGAACGAACATCCTGATCGATCCCTTCATTGCGCACAACCCCAAGTACCCTCAGAAATTCGAGTTGCCATCAAAGATCCACTATGTTCTGTGCACGCACGGCCACGGCGATCACATAGGAGACGCCGCGCCCGTGGCCAAGAAACACGGATCGACCGTGGTCGCGATCTATGAGCTGGCTGACTACATTGGGAAGCAGGGCGTTAGCGAGACGATGGGGATGAACCTGGGCGGCACGGTGACGCTCGATGATGTGACGGTGACGATGGTTGACGCCAAGCACTCGGCCGGCGCGGCCGACGACAAGGGTACGCACTACGTGGGCGTGGCAACGGGGTTCGTGCTGGCCGTCGCAGGGGGACCGGTGCTTTACCACGCGGGCGACACTTCGGTCTTCGGCGACATGCAACTGATCCGCGAGCTCTACCAGCCCAAGATTGTGATGCTGCCGATTGGCGGTTTCTACACCATGGGGCCGCAGCAAGCGGCGCTCGCCTGCCGCCTGCTCGCGCCGGAGACGGTTCTGCCGATTCACTGGGGAACGTTTCCGCCGCTCAAGGGCACGCCGGCGGAGCTTGCCGCTCTTGTTGCGCCGGGTGTGAAGGTTGTGAACTGGAAACCGGGAGACGAAATCTCAGTGTAAAAGACAGTTCGTAGTTCATCGTTCACAGTTCGCAGCGGCCATAAAACTACGAACTACGAACTTTGAACTGAGAGCTGTTTTTACTGGTCGCGTGTTTGCTTGATGGCGCGCGGGGATTGGACGACTTCGTCGGGGCCGTGAGAATCCTGCACGCCGAGGCGCATGGTGGCGCGCGATTCGGCGGCGCGGCAATTCTTCAGGTCACGCAGGATTTCCTGTTTCTCGCGCGCATATTGTCCGGCGAGCCGCGTCAGCGCGTAGGTGATGATGTCGCTGTGATGGAGCTCCGCAGCGAGGGGATCGCGGCGCATATTGAGCCACAGCCGGTGCACAAGTTCGACATCCGCGGGGCCGAGCGCGGGCGCATGCGGGCCGATGTAGAACACCTTGGTTTCGCCGTTGGCGCCGATCACATAGAAGTTAAACTGCCGCTTGGGCTCGGGCAGCGCTTCCCAAGCTTGTCCCATGTGGAACGCCTGATCCTCGGCAGTCATGGAACTCGACTGCCCGGCAACGACCGATTCAACCTCGAGTGAATTTGCGGTTTGCACCAGCGCGGCGAATACGTCGCCTGCCGGAATGACCAGCAGAGAGACTCGCTTGCCGAAGCTTTCGGCAACCGAGACCGCCTTGGTGAAGAGCATCTGCTCGTGCTCACTGAAACTCTGCTGCTCGGCGCTGAGATACTCCGGGCCGCCCACGCCCATGAGGCGCACGCTGACTACCACGACGTCTCGATCCACTGTGCTGGTTCGTCCCAGCGTCCACTTCAACGCCAGCGGGTTGGCAGCATCGCGCATGGTCACGATGACGCCGCCTGGCCGGATGGCAGTCGACTCGCGGCTGATCGTCTCCTGGTGCTCGAGCTGGAAATGGTCCTTCATCTGGCGCGCGGTGAGTGCGTGCCTGCGCAGATTAATGCGCTCGGAAACGGTGAAGATGATGAAGAACGCGATGGAAAACGCAATGCCGCTAATGGTGGCGACCGACTTGGTGAACAGGTTTACAGTGGCAACCGCAAGCAGCACCATGAAGACTGAAAGCAGTCCGAGCGGAATTTCGGTTTTGCCGATGCGGATGTTGGGCGGAACCTTCCAGCCGCGTTCGCCGTGATATTTCCAGCGCAGCACCAGCATGGACAGGCCGTTGAAGGTGAACGACCAGATGACACCGAAGGCATAAGCCTCGCCCAGCATGATGATGTTGCCGCGGCTGACAATGATGGTGAACATCTGAAGGATGAAGACCAGGTTGACGATGCGGTAGCTGGTGCCGAAGCGCGCGTGCGGCTTGCGGAACCAATCGGTGAGCACGCCGTCTTCGGCCACGCGCATGAGCACGCCGGTGGAGCCGATGATCGATGTATTGATGGCGCCAGAGAGAATGAGGAATCCCACGACCACAACGAAGATGCGGAAGACGATACGCCAAAACATCGGTCCCGCCATGTACATGGCCAGGCCGGCAATCAGATTGTCCTGATAGATGGTCGTCCGGGGCCCGTTGGGGATCAGCATCGAAGCCAGCAGCGTGCCGCCGCCGGTGAAGATGAGGCTGTAGATGGCGATAACGATGGCCGCGCGCTTGAGGTTCTTGAGCTTGGGATGCGCGATCTCGCGATTTACCTGGGCCAGGCTCTCCTCGCCGCTCATGGCAAGAATAGAGTGACCGAAGGCCATGAGGATGCCGAAGAAGCCAAAGATCGGCAAACCTCTACCGCGGAGAAAGCCGAGCGCATCGTCACTGAAATGGAGGTGAGACGGGATGGGCGAGGGAGGCAGGGATGCGCCGCGCAGCCACACTGTGTACGTACCCCAGACGAACAGGATCACCACCATGATCGTCGTGATCTGCATGACACGGAGCGCCTTGTCGCTGGATTCCTCGATGCCCTTGATGTTCTGCCACCAGTAATAGATCGTGACCACCGCGCCCAGCAGCGCGGAAGTGTAATCCATATTGAACTGGATTGGCTGGCCGTGCGCATTCATCATTGCCGGCGGCAGCCAGTGCGCTTGATTGGCCACGGTCA
>CAYOVE010000122.1:0-9724 GCA_964407295.1 uncultured Occallatibacter sp. | reverse complement strand
ACGGCACCATCGATTTCTCCGCGGCATATGCCGACAAGGGTTCGGGCCGGCTCGAGCGTCGGCGTCTGAGCGAGGGCCTTGGCCTCAGTGGAGACTTTGGCGCCGTCGTCGCCTTCCGCGACTCGCTTACCGGCCTCGAATATCTGCGCCGTGCGGAAGACCTGCTCAATCGCGGCCTGACGCTCGATCTCCATGCGTACCAGTGCCATGTCTTCCTCGATTGGCATGAACTGCATCCGGCGGCGGAGCACCCTTGGGACCGGCTCTCGGATCTGCTCAACGGACGCGGCGTTCCCAATCTTGCCGACGAGCTCGTCAATCTGGAGCTCAAGTCTGTCCACGACGCACTGCGGCAGCTTCTGGATCCTGCCGTCGTCCGCCACTTCGCGGATATTGCCGAGCATCCGCGCACCGTTGGCGCTGAGCGCGCGAAGAAGATTGAACGGCAGCGCAACGAATTTCTCAAGCAGGCATGGACGAAATACGAGAAATTCCTGGCTGAAGCCAGCGCAGCATACACGATGCGGCTCAAAGCGGAGAAACAGCCGGCGCATCACCTTGAAGCGGCAACAGCCGAGTCGCAGTCAATGCATTTCACAAAAATTCTGCGCGCCGCCATGCGTATGCCTCAAGTCGAGGCGCTGTTTCCGGCGCCGTGGACTGCCGCGGCCCGCCGCATGTTACCCAGTCCCAGCCCGCAACTCACCGCCACGGCGATGTGGGGCCCGGTGCTAGCCTGGTGCGCCCTCCAGTTGCTCGCCGATGAGATCGATAAGAAGCACCCGGAACAGACCGCGCTCGATCTCTTTGATCGCCTCCGTCTGCGCGAGCCGTTTGCCCACGCGCTTGCCGCCCTCGGCTTCGAGGGTGAAGAAGCCTGGCGCGTTGCGGCTCGGATCAAAGTGTTGCTGCTTGTAGGCGCGGACATCGGCAACGAATCGGCTTCCAGCGGAAAGCAGCCCCAGTCCGCGTCATCGGCAAACGTAACGCCCAATGCCGTCGAGCTGACGGTCGCACCTGCAACTGCGCCCGAATCCTCGCGCACTTTCGGTGAGAAGTTGGCTCTCCCGGCCGCGTTGTGGCTCGATCCAGATGTGCGCTGGCTTTGCGGCGTCCACAAGGCCGAGGGCCATGACTACCTGATCCGCGAGCATTACGAGGAACTCCTCTGGTGGTTGCTGATGCCGGAGCTTTTGCGGATTGCCGATGAATGGGCGCCGAGCCGTGCTGCCGTCGAGGCGCTGAGCAAGACCGTCGCGGCGGCATTAGCGTCGGCCGAGGCCGCCGGCTATCGCATCGACGTGCTGCTCGGCAAAGGAAAGGCCGCGCCGGCCGCCGAATCGCCCAAACCGGCGTCCAGCAAGAAGCCGCGTAAGAAGCGCCCTCGCAAAACGAGGAAATAGGGCTGGCCGCGCCTCGCATCATCGAATCCCAATTCGCTCTTAAACGGGATTGCGACGCCCAAGGGCGCTCGTTTGATCGGGCGCGCGCATAAACCCATCTGTCACACCCGCATGTGACCTCAAGCACATCCCAACGGATGGGACGAGGTTCAAAGTTCCAACCGGACATTCTCTGGGAGACCTTTACGGGCCAAGCGCTCTGAGCCGAGATCAATCGAGTCGTTCGGCTAGCGGCGCGCTGAATACAGACTTCTTTCTTCATTTCGTTCCTTCTTCCCGAGAGTCCGTCGACATGCGGGAGGTCCCGGTGCAACCTGTGAGCACGGGGCCAGGTAGGGAGGGAAGATGGCAAGCGCCACCCACGCCGTTGCCCATGAAGGTCTGGACGAACAGGAACGCCTGCTGATCGATCAGACCATCGCCAGAAGCGGCAGCCAGCCCGGAGCACTGCTGGGAATCCTTGAAGCCGTTCAATCCGCCAACACCCACAAGTTCCTCTCCATGGATGCTCTGCGCTACATCGCCGCCGAGACCGGCATTCCTCCGTCCCGCGTTTATAGCGCGGCAACCTTCTACGCGCTCTTCAACCTCGATCCGCAAGGCGACAACGTGATCTGCGTTTGCCGCGGTACCGCCTGCCACACGCGCGGCTCGCGCGATCTGCTCGGCAAGCTCTGCCTCGACCTGAGCGTGAGCGATCACGAAACCGATGAGAACAGCGAAGCCGACAAAATGGCGATCACCACGCTAGATCGCCGCTTCACCATCCGTACCGTCGCCTGCTTCGGGCAGTGCGCGCTGGCGCCCGTGGTCGAAGTCAATCACCACATTCTGAGCCATGTGAATGAGCGCACCTTGCAGCGCGAGGTCAAGTCGTTGGCAAAAGGGGTGCACTAATGCCGCGCATTCAGGATATTGGCGCATTCAACGCGGTGCGTGAATCCGGGCTTGCCAAACTTACGCCTTCCATTCCGCGAATCACCGTCGGCATGGGCACCTGCGGTCGGGGCAATGGTGCGGAAGATGTCTTCCATGCGCTGAATGAGGCGATTCAAGGCGGTGGTCTCGACGCGCTGCTGGCCAGCGTAGGCTGCTTCGGCTCGTGCTTTCAGGAGCCACTTGTGGGCGTTCGACTGCCCGGCAATCCTCTCGTGATTTTGCGGCGCGTCCAGGCCAATGACGCCGGTCGTATCTTAGAAGGGATCACATCGGGAGCGCTGCCGAAAGACCTCATCTACTGCAAGATCGAAGAGTGGGATCACATCACGGCGCACATCCGTTATGGCCAGGGCTATCCTGACATACCAACGTGGAATGCGATTCCATTCTTCAAGGGCCAGAAAAAAATCGTCCTGCGCAACTGCGGGCTTGTCAGCCCCGGCGACATTGAGGAGTACATCGCAGTCGGCGGCTACCAGGCGCTCTACAAAGTGCTCATCGATGGGCGCACCGACTCTGTGATTGACCAGATCAAAGCTGCGCGCCTGCGCGGCCGCGGCGGTGCTGGTTTCCTCACCGGCAACAAGTGGGACTTCATGGCCAAGGCCAAAGGCGATGCCAAGTACATCATCTGCAACGCCGACGAAGGCGATCCCGGCGCCTACATGAATCGCAACGAAATCGAGGGCGATCCGCATTCGCTGCTTGAGGGCATGATCATCGGTGCTTACGTGATGGGCGCGACAGAAGGCATCGTCTACGTCCGCGCGGAGTACCCGCTCGCTGTGCGCCGTCTCAATCGCGCCATCGAGCAGGCGCGTGAGTATGGGCTTCTCGGCGCGAACATCCTGGACCGCGGCTTCAACTTCAACATCGAGCTGGTGCAGGGAGCCGGCGCCTTTGTCTGCGGCGAAGAGACCGCGCTCATCGCCTCACTCGAGGGCTTCGCAGGCCGCCCGCGTCCGCGTCCGCCCTATCCGGCGCAAAAGGGATTGTGGGGCCGGCCCACCAACATCAACAACGTTGAAACCTGGTACAACATTGCGCCCATCGTCACGCGCGGTCCCGCGTGGTTCGCTGAAACGGGCAGCGCCAAGAGCCCGGGCACAAAAGTCTTTTCATTGGTGGGCAAGGTGCAGAACACCGGCCTTGTGGAAATGCCGCTCGGAACGCCGCTCAAGAGCTTCATCTACGACATTGGCGAAGGCGCGGTCGCAGGCCGCCGCGTCAAGGCTGTCCAAACGGGTGGGCCCTCCGGCGGCTGCATTCCCGTGGGAATGCTTGATACGCCGGTCGACTACGAAAGCCTCGCGCAACTTGGCTCCATCATGGGTTCCGGCGGCATGGTTGTCATGGACGAAGACAACTGCATGGTCGACGTCGCACGCTACTTCATCGAGTTCACGCACTCGGAGTCGTGCGGCAAGTGCGTGCCGTGCCGCGTCGGCCTCAACAAGGCGCTGCGCATTCTTGACGCCATCTCCACGGGCAGCGGCACTGCGGAGCACATGAACCTTCTCGACGAGTTGGGCCGCATGATCCGCGACTGCTCGCTCTGCGCCCTCGGCCAGTCCGCGCCCAATCCCGTGCTCACCACCATTCGCCACTTCCGCGACGAGTATGAGGACCACATCGTCGCCCATCGCTGTCGCGCCGGCGTTTGCCAGGAACTCGCCCTCTCGCCCTGCGAAAATAGTTGCCCGCTGCGCATGAACATTCCGCGCTTCCTCTCGCTTTACAGCGAGGGCCGGCTCGAAGACGCATTTGAGTCGGTCATTCTCGACAATCCTTTGCCGGCGTCCACGGGCCGCGTGTGCCAGCATCCCTGCGATAACCGCTGCCGCCGCCAATCGTTTGACGAAGTCGTGAACATGCGCGAGGTGCACCGCCTCATCGCGGACTCTATCTACCAGTCCGATCGCTTCGGTCTAATGCTGCAGCGCATACAGGAGCGTAAACTCGCGCCCACCGGCCGCAAGGTTGCCGTCGCCGGTTCCGGCCCCACGGGACTCACCGCCGCCTTCTATCTGGCTATGCTCGGTCACGATGTCACCGTCTTTGAAGAGCGTAGCGAAGCCGGCGGCATGTTGCGCTTCGCCATTCCCGAGTACCGGCTGCCCAAAGCTGTCCTACGCCGCGAGCTCGATCTCATCGAGGGATTGGGCGTGAAGTTTGTGTTTAAGACGCGTGTCGGCTCCGATCTGGCCCTCAACGATCTGGCATCGCGCTTTGACGCAGTCTTCATCTCCATCGGTACATGGAAAGAATCCTGGCTCTATCTGCCTGGTACCGAGCTGAAGAACGTCCATCCGGCTCTGTTGTTCCTTGAGGCAGTGGCGCGTCGCGAGAAAGTGTCGGTCGGCTCCCGCGTAGCGATCATCGGCGGCGGCAACGCCGCCATCGACTCCGCGCGCACTGTGGTGCGCATGGGCGCGCAAGCCACCATCCTCTATCGACGCGAACGCAAAGACATGCCTGCCATCGATGAAGAGATTCAGGCGGCTGAGGAAGAGGGCGTGCGCTTCGTCTTTCTCGCCGCGCCGCATCGCATCATGGGTGGCGTCGACGGCAGCGTGAAGGCCATCGAAATCGTAAAGACGCGTCTCGGCGAGTACGACAAATCCGGCCGCCGCCGCCCCATCCCCACTGACGAGGTGCAACGCTTTGAATGTGACAGCGTGATCCTTGCCGTAGGCGAGACTTTCGACATGGATTTCTGCCGCGCTTCGGGTCTCGAGCTCAAGGAAGAAGGCACCATCGTCGTCGATCGATTCACCTTCGAGACCAGCCGTACCGGTTTTTATGCCGGTGGCGACGTGATCACCGGCGCATCCAACATGTCCAACGCCATGAGCGGTGGCAAGCAGGCGGCGCGAAAAATCGACGAGCGCCTGATGAGCCCGAATACTGACCGATGGCAGCAGCTCTTTCCCGACGTCGAATATAGCCACCAGGCGCCGGGAGAGCCAAGCTTATCGCGCCGCCACGCCGCTCCTTCATTGCCTGCCGGCAGCCGCGCGCGCTCGCAGGAAGAAGTCGTTACCGGGCTCAGCCCGCAGGAAGCATTGGAAGAGTGCCGCCGCTGCCTGCGTTGCGATTTGCGCAGCGCTCAGGGAACCGGGTAGTGCCGGAGCAGAATGAAAGATCGCCGCGCCTTTTCTCCGCAGTTTAACGAAAAAGTGGGCATCGGATAACGGTTTGAGTTTCTCGAGCACGAGTTGGTACAAAATGGAAGCGAAAATCGAAGGAACAAAGAACGTCTCCCTCCGCATCGATGGTGAGCTTGTGACCGCGCACTCGGGAGACACCATCCTGGAGACGGCGCAGGCAAATGGAAAGTACATTCCAACGCTCTGCTATCTCAAAGGCCTGAGCGCTGTCGGTGCCTGCCGCCTGTGCGTCGTCGAGCTGGGCGGAACCGACCGTCTCTTGCCGGCCTGCACCACGCCCGTGCAGGAGGGAATGGCGATCAAGACTTCCTCCGCGCGCCTCACCCTCTATCGGCGCATGGCCGTCGAGTTATTGCTCGTGGAGCGCAACCACGTCTGCTCGTCCTGCGTTTCCAACGGCCATTGCGAGCTTCAGTCTATGGCGCAGTCGCTCGGAGTCACCCATGTGCGTTATGCGTACAACAATCCCCGTCTGGCCGTCGACATGACGCACCCTCGTTTCGTCCTCGACCACAATCGGTGCATCTTGTGCACGCGTTGCGTGCGCGTCTGCGCCGAATTGGAGGGAGCGAACGTATGGGAGGTCTCTTCGCGCGGCATCTACTCGCGCATCGTGAGCGACCTCAAGGACGACTGGGGACACGCATCGAGCTGCACTGCCTGTGGCAAATGCGTGCAGGCCTGCCCGACCGGCGCCCTCGCTGAGAAGGGCTTCGCCGTTCACGAGATGGTGAAGCAAAGCGAGCAGGTCAGCCACCTAGCCGCGCGGCGTGCCGGCCATACCAACGGGGCGCACTGACGCGATTTACGGATTGCCGCCGAATGCCGAGGGCTGAACCGTGATGGTGCCCATGCGGCCGGAATTCTCATCCACGATGACCACGCGAACCACACCGGCCGCTGGAAGCGATGGGATCCGCTCGTTGAAGGTAAGTCCGTCGCGCATGGTTTCCTCGTAGGTTGCGGGCAGCATGCGCAGTACCTCCACCACACCAGAGACCTTCGCGTGCCAGTCGGCATCGTCCCGTTCCACAAGAAAAATATCCAGCTTATCGGACCAACGATCGCCCTCTTTTTCCAACGCCAAACCGGCTTCGGCCACACTGAGCCGCAGCAGGCGTCCCTGGGCGTCCCTTTGTGGAGTCGCCGTGATCGCAATCTCGTTGATGTCGCCCGGTTGCCACACCGCTTGTTGGAACCTTTCTTTCATGGTTGCAGGCTCTTTGGCATAGAAATACCCGGTGCGGTAGCGCAATGCGATTCCATTCCGGCCCTGGACCTCCACGGTCAAGCGATGATAGGCATCATCCGGCTGTGTGCCGGGCGTGAAGCTCACCAGGTAGGTGGCGCGCCCGTCGGCCACAATCGAATTCAGTTCCGCGGCAATATCGCCCGCTCGGCGCAACGCGTGGCCGCCGGTAGCCGTCGCCAGATCGCGAAACTCTCCCTGAATGGGATGCGCGTCCTGTTGCATGCTCGACGTCAGTCGGCCGGGGTCGGTGTTGCGCTGCGACCTCGCCAGCGCCTCCTGAGCGTCCTGCTGTTCCCCGGGCGGAAGTGAAGCCATATCCGTCAGGGGATTGGTCACCGGATTCAGTTCCACGTTGGCCCCCGCCAGACTGGCGCCGACGCCGCCGGCTTCGAGCTGTGAAACGTCGAGCGGATAAAGACTGACATTCGCGTCGTTCAAGGTCTCCCGCACGTGCAAGGTGAGCGGGCCCAGGTTCTTATCGCCCTTTTCGTTATTCGGTTCCTTCTCGCTGAAGTCGGCGAGCACGTTATCGCTGGCCACCCAGACAAGCGACTTGTGCCCGGAGATGGCCGCTAACCGCCGGGCGACACCCTGCAACGCGGCTAAAGCGTCGCGCGACGGATTGTCTCCGAGCGACCGCAATTGCGGATCGGGGGGACTATACATGTCCGATTCGCCGGTGGGCGTGTTTCCGTTCACAGAAAACAGGTCCGTCACATGCAGGACGTAATCCATATTCTGCCGGTTCCTGTCCTCTTCCTCCTGCGCCTGCCCCAGCTCCCGTGCATTGGGCATCCATTTCGCCAGCGCCGCTGCCAGCACGGCGTGGTCGGTCTGCGGCTCTTGCAGCACACTGAAGCCATACCGGCCCATTGCGTAAATCCCCACCGGCTCGCTGGAGGGCAGCGATTTGAGAAAACGCAGCATCTCGCTGCGCGCGTAACTCAGATCGCCGAAAGCGACGTTGGCGGTGTCGATCATGAGAATGGTGACGCTCGCCTTGCTGCGCGCAACAGATGCGCTCTCGTCCATTGACCCCGCATCCGGCAGGTTTGAGTAGACCGGCGAAACGTGGGCCGCCGCGGATTGGCTCGGCGTGGCCGCAGCCGGAGTCGCCGGCGCTTCGCTCGCCTGCGAGAAGAACCGGATCTTCTGCTTGACGCCGTTGTCGAGAACGACGAAATCCTCCGGCTTCAAATTCGTCACCGGGTTGCCCTTCTTGTCGAAGGCCGTCACGTTCACATCCACAAGCCGCGTGGTCGCGCGAAGAGTGAACTGCGGTGCCGACGCGTTTGTCGGGGGTGGAGGGCTGGGCAATCCAGTGGCCGTGGCCTGGCTGATCTCGGGAATCTCGGGAGCAGCAGCCGCGGCCGGCGCAGGCGCTGCGGCGGGCGTTGTTGCCGCGGGGTTGGTTGATTCGCGCACAGTCGCGGTCTCCGACTGCGGCGCTGCAGGGGAAGCGGCACTCTCGGTCGGCGCAGCCGGAGCTTCGTTCATCGCAGGCGTGGCCGTTTCTGCCTGAGCTGCGCCTGCTGGAGGCGGTTGGTCTCCCTCTCCCGACACGATCCGCGTCTCCGAGCTAAAGACGTGATACTGCGTGAAGGTCACGTCGTTCAACAGAGTCTGCTCGGCGTCAGCGGGCTCGGTGCCCGTGTAAACAGCGACCGGTGTCGATGCGACGCCGATGGGTGCGGTGGGAACGAGCTGCTGTTTTTCTTCCGCAAGGCTTTGCCCCAGAGACAATGCAATGCCGTGCACCGGGCAAATATAGGTTTTGCCGCCAATGTCCACGGGGCTGTATTCGACGGCAATCTCGGCCTTTGTGATGGGATCGCCGGGTTTGAATTCGGCCTCGATTTCAAGCCGGTAGATCGCGCCGGTATCTGGATCGACAGCCATCTCGCCCGTGTAGGCCGCGGGCGCATGGAAGACGCGGTCTTCGCCCGTGGGATCCGTGGTGCAGCAATAATCGATCTCGAAGTGCGAATGTTCCTTGGGGACGGAATAAGAGAAAACAGCAAGCGTTTCGCCGCCGCCCTGCTCCCAGCCCAGCCACGCCAGGTTGTTTTGCGCGGCATCGAGCAAAACGGTGGACAAGATGGGGCCGAACTCGCCCCAGCTCCGAAGGCCGCGTCGAGCGGCCGCATCTTTTGCGTCCTTCGCCTCGTTGTCAGCGACCTCACGTCCGTCCCGGTAGCTGACCTGTCCTTTGTCGGCGCCCTCCAGGTGCAGCGGCTCGTACTTGGCTTGGGATGAATTCAGGCGCTGGGGCGAGTCCGCGAAGCGAACCGTTGTCCTGGTCGCCAGAAAATCTGGCAGTTGCGGAACGGTTTTTACTACATAGCTCACGACCAGCTTCAACAATCGCCGCTGCTCGGCGAGGTCAGGAGTCGGCTTCTCCGACGTCTGCTGCGCTGGCGGGCTTAGAAACGCGGATTGGTCCACGACCGCGAGCAACGCCTGCCGGCTCTTCTCGCCAGGCAGCGTCTTTTCCAGTTCACTCTCTTGATCGCGGGTCATCCGCTCCGTCAGCTTCAGGTCGGCGATCTGTCGCGCGGCTTCAGCGTCTCCCTTGGCGCTTAATGGCAGCAACTGCTGGCGCAACTGCTCGACGGTAACCGGGCGTGCGGCGAAAACGGGAATGGTAAACAAGAACAGGAGCGAAGTGAGACTAAAGACGCGTGTGGTCATGAACTTCTGAGCCTTTCCGGGGAAGGCAGCCTCAATGATGATACCTCCGGGCAGTGCCAGAAGAGCTCCCAGTTCGAATACGAGAGCCGGTGTTCTCCTTCTGTCGAGCAGAATCGACCCAGCGGCTCAAAAGGGTAAGGGTATCCGATGCGCGAGCCTTTGGCCCGGTTCGGCGTTTGCCCGGCCACTTCCCTCACGATCGGGTCCCCTCGCAGCCCTGCTCGCTGGCTGCCTGTAGAATGACCAGAGGGCCGGCGGTATGCGCACAC
>CAYOVE010000121.1:0-9754 GCA_964407295.1 uncultured Occallatibacter sp. | reverse complement strand
TTGATGGTATCGCCTGCGGGGCAAATTCGGTTATATTGTGTCGAGGCCGGGAGGTAAAAACAGGATTCCAATGAAAACGAGTCTTGCATGATCAAGCGGATCGCCCAAGCATTGGGCTTTGCGGCCATTCTTCTTCTTCCCAACTACATTGACATGACGTCTTCCGACGGCGATGACCGGATGCACAGTCCGGTGATGCTTACGAAGATTGCGCTGGCTCAGATTACCGACCTGGCAATTGTGGCCATCGTCTTCCTCGTCTTGATGGCAATTCTTCGCAATCTTAAATCGTGGCCGAGGTTACGCTGGGTCTTGATGGCCGCTCTCCCTCCGTTCCTGTTTGTGCGAAATCTCAATGTGTTTCCATTCGAGATTCCCAAAGCGGCGATCTTCACGGCAAGCCTGGCTTGGATCGCCGGACTCGCGTTTCTGAGTCTGTTTGCACAGGCGATCGCGGCCAAAATTCGAAGAGTAGGCAGCGCCGTCCTAACAGGGTTTGCTGTATTTGCATTGGTCATGACGTGGCAGTTGGTTCGCGCGACGACATGGCGCCCGGGTCCGCAAGCCTATGCGACGCCCATTCCGGTACAGCCTGCAAACAAGCCGCGCCTGGTCTGGATCCTCTTCGACGAGCTTTCTTACAAACCCACGTTTGGATCTCGCGATCCATCGCTCGATCTGTCGAATTTTGACCGCCTGCGCGGCGAAAGCACGCTCTACACGGAAGTGACCCCGATCGCCTACTGGACCACTCAGGTGGTTCCGAGCCTGCTCCTGGGACATACGATTGCTGGTGTTGCCTATACAGCAGACAACCGCTTCATGGTGCGGACCGCGGACGCCCCGCATTGGCAGGTCTTCGATGTCGACGCGTCGCTGTTCGGCATGGCGAAACAGCACGGTGTGACGACTTCGATTGTTGGGTGGACACTCCCTTACTGCCCGGTCTTCGCGGGTACTGCGTCGGAATGCTATTGGAGCAACGACCGCACGCAGGACCGCGGGCCTACATCGCTCGACGCCAGCTTTGCTGAGAATGTCTGGTTTCCGCTGCGCATTCTGGCCGAACAATTCACAGTCCCGAGCAAGGCCTGGGTGGATACGGCGGCATGGAAATCCGCAGGCCATATTTCGGCGGTCAAGGACGTGAGCCAGCATGCGCTGCAAACGCTCGCTTCAAGCCAAGCCGACCTCATCTACATCCATCTTCCCGCGCCGCACCCTCCAGAGTTTTGGAACCGGCAAAAAGGCGCGTTTGCATCTGGAGGGTCGTATCTGGATTCGCTCGACTATTCCGACAGGTTGTTGGGGCAGATGCTCCATCTGCTCGAGGCGGAGCCGCGCTGGGCAGCAACAACCCTGATCGTGCAGGGAGACCACTCGTGGCGCACGCAGATGTGGCGTCCGATTCCAGGCTGGAGCGCCGAAGATGAGCGCGTTTCACACGGAGGCCAGTGGGATCCGCGTCCAGTCCTGCTCATTCACGCGGCAGGCGAGCAAAGCCCCGAAACTGTTAACAACCCAACGGGCTTGATGTTTGTGCACAATTTCGTTGCCGCGCAAATCCAATCCATCGCTCGATAGCATTGGCCGACAGCGCGCTCTCGAAAGGGAGCCGCGGCGCGGCCTTGTGTGAATCTGTAGAATTCACTTGGCACTGAATGGGAGTCTCTTGTTGAGTACTATGATTCGCAGCCGTCTGCGGGCTGTGCCGGTTACGGTGTGGATGGTGCTGATCGCGTTGGCCCTGCGGTTGGCGGTCATTCCATTCAACAGGTTTCTCTTTGAGGATTTGATGGATGCCAACCACATCCACGCCTGGGAGCAGGGGAATGTAGCGCGTGCTTTGCTGGCTGGCCAGGGCTTTGGCAGCCCGTTTCTTTCTACTCAGCCGTCGGCGATCATGCCACCGGTTTATCCACTGATTGTGGCCGTGTTTTTCCACTTTTTCGGCATTCATACTGCCCAATCGATCTTTGCCATTCACGCTTTTGACTGCCTGATCAATGCGCTTGCCTGCATCCCGGTTTTCCTTATTGCGCGGGGCAGCTTTGGTCAGCGCGTGGCCCTGTGGTCGGGCTGGGGATGGGCCATCTTCCCCAACGGTATCTATTTTTCCGCGGCATGGGCCTGGTCAACGCACCTGCTTTTGTTGTCTCTGTGCTGGCTGCTCTACCTGGCGAGAGACATGGAACAGTCGCCGCGGCTTGGATTGTGGGCCGGGTTTGGCTTGTTGGCCGGGTTCGCCGGATTGACCGAGCCGTCCGTTCTGGTGCTGGTTCCGTTTCTGCTTGGATTTGCGGCTTGGAGACTGGCGCGGGCGTCAAAGCGGTGGTGGCTGCCGAGCATGGTTGGATCGCTCGTGTTGGCAGGCGCTCTCTCGCCATGGCTGATCCGCGACGCGGTCGTTTTCCATCGCTTCATTCCGATGCGCGACAGCATGGGGCTGGAGTTATGGTTGGGCAACAACGGTCGGTCTCTTCACTGGACGAACAACGACCTGCACCCTCTGCACGACGCGCAGGAACTGGCCGACTACAACAGAATGGGCGAGCTGGCCTACATGGACAACAAAGCTCGGCAGGCCAAGGCTTATATCCATGAACATCCCGGCTGGTACGCGTGGATGTGCGTGCGGCGCGCAGTCTACCTTTGGACCGGCTACTGGAGCTTTTCGCCGGCCTATCTGGCCATGGAGCCGACCGATCCGGAGAACATCCCGTTCCTGACGTGCGTGACGCTCCTGGCGCTTGCCGGCCTGATTCTGGCGTGGAGGAGGAATAAACCGGACGCCATTCGCTTCGGCGGAGTCATGTTTCTGTTTCCCCTGATGTTTTACTTCGTTCATCCGGAGGCCTACCGCATGCGTCCGCTCGATCCGCTTATGGTGATTCTCGGCTGTTACGCTATCCTGAGCTGGCGCGGCAGGCTTGGAGGAGGCGCGCGCGGTGTGCCCACGCCTCTGGCGAACTCCGTGTGACCGCTGGTCAGTTGGACGAAGCGCTGCCGCCAGACTGAGCGGCGTATACCTTCATTTTGGAGCCGGAACAGGGAGACCTCTCGATGCAGATTACGTTTGCCGCCTCAGAAGCCACTCCTTTTGCCAAGACTGGTGGGCTGGCCGATGTTGTCGGAGCGTTGCCCCGCGAGCTGGCGAAGCTGGGGCATCAAGTTTCGGTCTTCCTGCCGTTCTATTCGCGGGTGAGGCGACTGATCGAGAGTGGCGGCGCGGGTGAGCCGAAGTACGCAATTCGTTCGCTGACAATTCCATTTCGCTATTACAACCGATTCGCCGGCGTGGTCGACGCGGGTCAGCACGACGGGGTGCAGCACTACTTTATCGATTGCCCGGAGCTATTTGATCGCAAAGAGCTTTACGGGCCGGGCGGCGCAGAGTATACCGACAATGCGGAGCGGTTTGGGCTGTTCTGCCGCGCGGTCATCGAAGCCTCAAAACAGCTTGGCGTGCCCGATGTTTTTCATGTCCACGATTGGCAGGCGGCGCTGATTCCGGTGTATCTGAAGTCGGTATATGCCGCGGATCCGGAGCTCACCCGAGCTGCGACGGTGCTTACCATTCACAATGCCGCGTACCAGGGCGCATTTCCGCCAAAGACTACAGAAGAGTTGCTCTTTCCCTGGGACATCTTCACGATGGACAAGCTGGAGCAATATGACCACTTCAACTTCCTCAAGGGCGGGGTGGTTTTCAGCGACCAGCTGACAACGGTGAGCAAGAAATATGCCGAAGAGATTCAGACGGCGGAGTTTGGCGAGCAGCTCGAGGGTGTTCTGCACAAGCGCGCGAAGGATCTGCACGGAATTTTAAACGGCGTGGATTATGCGCTATGGGATCCGGCCAGGGACGGTCATCTTGCGGCGCACTACACGCCGGAGAATCTGGAGGGCAAGCGTGTGTGCCGGGCTGACTTGCTGCATGCATTCGGCCTGGAGAAAGTGGAAGAGACGACACCGGTAATCGGCATTGTTTCGCGCTTTGCGAAGCAGAAGGGGTTTGACATGATGGCCGAGATCGCCGAGGAGATTGCCGAGCGCGATGTTGCTGTAGTGGCGCTGGGCACGCACGACCCCTACTACGAAGGTCTGTTTCGCGCGTGGGCGTTTCGGCACCCGGCCAACATCGCCGTGCAGATTCGCTACGACGAGGCGCTGGCGCACAAGATCGAGGCCGGCTCCGACATGTTTCTGATGCCCTCGCGCTACGAACCGTGCGGGCTGAACCAGATTTATTCGCTCAAGTACGGAACGGTGCCTATTGTGCGCGCGACTGGTGGGCTCGACGACACCATCGAGGAGTGGGACGCGGAGAAGGGAACGGGCACTGGATTCAAGTTCGAGGGATTCGATCCCAAGGACCTGCTCGTGGAGATCGATCGAGCGATTGAAGCCTTCCGCGAGAAGAAAAACTGGACGCGGCTGATGAGGAATGGAATGGCGCGCGATTACAGTTGGAGAGGCCCGGCGAAAGAATATGTGCGCGTGTACGAGGAGGCGGTGCAGAAGGCGGGGACCAGAGAGATAGCGATCGACGGTTAGGAACGGGTCGTGAGCGCAGCTTGGTTGTGATAGGCTGCAAGGGCTTGCAACGAATTTCTTTTGGAGGTCGACAATGAATTTTCGGATAATGGCAGCGTGTTGTTTGTTGGGGATGGGTTCGATTGCGGCTGCGGCGCAAGCAGGCAGCGCACCGAGCGGACCGGCTGCCGGAACAATAGCTACCCCGGCCAGTGCCTACGATTCGCAGTTGAGCATTGTGGAATTCGAGATGATGGGCGCGGTGAAGGCCATGCCGGCCGACAAGTTCGATTTCGCCCCGAGCCAGGCGATCTTTTTGCCCGGACAAAAGACCGAGTTCGCGACGGTGCGGACGTTCGCGCAGCAGGCGACCCACGTGGCGCAGGCCAACTACTTTTTCTACAGCGCGGTCAGCGGACTGAAGCCGGATGTGGATATGGATGGACTGCCCAAGTTGACGAAGAAGGACGACGTTGTGGCGGCGCTGGCGGGATCGTTTGCGTTTGCTCACAAAGCCATCGCAACGCTGACGGCGGCCAACGCGTTTGAAGTAGTGACAGTGCCGGAGCCGGGCATGTGGACGCGCGGAACGATGGCGGGGTTCGGGGTTGCGCACGCATTCGATCACTACGGGCAGATGGTGGAGTATTTGCGGATGAACGGGATTGTGCCGCCGGCCAGCGCGAGGTAGCAAGTATCGATGAAGACGCTGGCCAGTCCACAGGACAAAGCAGAAATTGTTCGGCGCATCGGGTCGATCGGGCGATCAAACCGGCGGCGATGGGGCACAATGACCGCCGGCCAGATGATCTGTCATTTGAGCGACGCGTATCGTGTGGCGCTTGGCGAGAAGCCTGCAAATCCAGTCAAGAATCGGTACAACGGGCCGCTCATGAGGTGGTTGGCGCTTTGGCTTCCGCTCCCCTGGCCTCACGGGGTGCCCACTGTCGCGGAGTGCGATGCCAAAGTTGGCGGGACCCCGACGGCGGAATTTGAGCGAGACAGAGGCGAGCTTCTCGCTCTTCTCGATCGGTTTGCAGCGCAGCCCAATTTGGTCGCGCAGCATGCGCATCCATTTTTTGGACTCATGACGGAGAAGGAATGGATGCGCTGGGGATACCTGCACGCAGACCATCATCTGCGTCAGTTCGGCGGTTAGGCGCCTGAGGGGATTCGAATCTTCAGCACGTCTTCGATGATGTCCGCGGCGCGGGCGAGGCCGTCGATCTCGGCGATTGCGGCCTGGATTTGGCGGGCGGCAAGCCGATACGAATCGTTCTCCATGACCGCTTGCACGGCGGCGCGCAGGCGTTTTGCATTCGCTTTACGCGGCGGCACCACGATGCCTGCTCCGTGCGCTTTGACGCGCGCAGCGACTCCCGGCTGGTCGTTGCCCAATGGTATGCACACCAGTGGTACACCTTCAGAAAGCGACTCGAGGACCGTATTGATTCCAGAGTGCGTGATGACCACCGATGCTCGCTTGACGAGATCCAACTGCGGAGCGAAACGGACCACCAGCGGTTCGCCGATGAGATCGCCGAGCAGATCCGGCTCCAGGCCTCCGCCTAGCGAGATTACCAGTTGGAGATTCAGTCCGGCGCATGCCTCGGCGATTTTGCGGAAGATGTCCCTCGACTGGTTTTGCAGCGTGCCCAGCGAAGCGAAAACAAGCGGCCGGCCGTCGAGCCGGTTCCAGGGAAAGTCCAAAGGCGGACGTTGCACAGGGTCGACAAACGGCCCGGTGTAATAGAGGTGCGGGGGCAAAGGATCGATGTCGAACTCCAACGCCCGCGGCAACTGCGTGATCTGTGCGAGCTTCGATAGTCCTTCTTCCGGAATCCCAACTTTTAGTCCCCACATTGCGCGGTATTCGTTCACAACTGCAAAGATCGGGGACGCTATGCGAGTGAGAACGCGAATAGCGATTTCATTGCGCAACCTTGCCCACCAGCGCTGGCTCCCCGACCAACCGAAGTAAAAGGGTGGATACCGATTGTCCTTCACCAAGGGCGGAATCAGCGCGAGCGAAACGAAGGGCAGGCCGAGATACTCCGCGATGTTGTTGGCCATCTCGGCTTCGTCGACTAGCAAGGCGTCTACGTTAGCGTTGCGAACCGCCTCCGGTCCGTCGCGAAGAATCATGCGGGAGGTGTTGCTGATCCGCTCCAACGTGAAGTGGAGGACCCGCAGAGTTGTCATCTTGCCCAATTTTTGGTCGAGTTGTTGCAGCGTTCCCGGAGGATAATCGCTTTGGCCGATCAGACAGAAATCAATTCCCGCGGCCCTGACGCGCGACTCGACGTCGGCGATTCCGAAGATGATGACGGTGTGCCCGCGCTGCTGCAGGCGACGCGCCAATGCGGTGAGGGGGTTCAGGTGCCCAGTCCCCGGAAAACAGAATGCGCCCAGCCTTGCCATGTGTCACCATGCTATAAGAAGCAGCAGGCTTGAGAGTTCAGACAGGTACACCGTTTGCCGGGATGAATCGCGAGCCCGTTCCCCCTGGGCTCCCACGCTTGAGTTGATGAGATTGTGGAGTGGATGGGGTAATCAAACATTGTGGTTGATTCAAACTTGTCAACTAACTTGTTCCGGTCGGCTCTTCGGTGATAGCTTGGTGCCGTCTGCGATTGGGGTTTCGTTGAACAATTCAATGATATCTAGGGAGAACGCCAAGACCAAATTGGATTCCGCGCATGGAACGAAAGCCTAGCTTACACCGAAGCGCCGAGAGCGGGGATCTTCTCGATATCGAAGCCCGCTTGTTAGTCGGTGCACGAGTGAACCAGCTCGACGAGTATGGTTGCATCCCCCTTCATTACGCGGCGAACAAGGGCCGTTTGGAGGTTGTGGAGTACTTGATATCAAGAGGTTCAAACCTTCAAGCCGCGGGATTGAATGGTTGGACGCCCCTTCACTACGCTGCAAACAAAGGCCACATCGAAGTTGCGAAGCGACTCATTGGAGCCGGAGCTGACCCGAGATTATGTGACCATGAGGGGCTAAGGCCCGATCAACGTGCTTTGGCACGGGGGCATCACCAACTCAGTACGTTACTACTGGAATTCCAGAAACAAATGTCGGGCAGACGCGCACCTGAGCTTCCCAAAACCGAGGTTGGGGCAAGACGACCTGCGCCAGGTGGCGCGCAGTTCTCTCAACGTCTGTCATCAAACGAGGGGGGGGGAGGGGAGAGCCGCCTCCCGGGGATTCACAATCTGCGGTCACTATTCCTTTGGCGGCGGGAGAAGTCCCAGCCTGCGTGAAATGCGGCGCCGGGGGCCCATGCGACCAATATGCTATCGTAGTGGCGCGGGCGCTGAAGGCAGAATTCAAGTCGTCCGTGGTATATCACACCAGTTACTCTTGGACTCGCTACTCTAGCTCTGAGCGGGTCTACAGAGCCGAAGGCGAACTGACCCCTTGGATTTGCAAGAAATGCCAAGACGAAGCGTATAGAGAGGCGTTTATTATCAGGCGTTTTCGTCCCCGTCTTTTGTTTGTCTTATTAGGGCTTCTGGTGTGGGGCGGTGCGTTTGCTTTCTCTTATATCCATTACCACGAAATCTTCGGCCCCGGTTCCGATTCCGGCGAATTAAGCTGGTTTTCCCTTCTGCTTCTTTCCATCGCTATTTGCGAGTGCGTTTTCATTTTTAAATTCTTTGCCGAGGGATTCATATCCAGAGAGCGAGCCTGTATCTACGCTCTCCAGGTCGTCCTTAAAGACGAGATCAAGAGCGCTTACCATGCCCCAGAGGCTCGGACATGTGGCCATCACGTGGAGGCGCCAGGCGAAGTGGAACTATTCACCGCCGGCGATTGGGAGATTTTCAAAAAGAAAAGCCAGGCTAAAAGCAACGCGGAGGAGGAGGACAAAAAGAGGCGCGCGGAGCGGCGGTCGGAGGGCTTTTTCGAGGCCCTGGGAGGCGTAGTCCTAGACGAGTGGCGCGACCTCAGCGAGATTGGGATTCCCTTTGCGGAATGGCTAAGGAGCGCCCGGCGCCGAGCTCGAGAGAAGCGTCGCTTAATTGACTAAGCCTGGCATCGGGAAATATGCATGCTTGTGCCTTTGGGTCGCAGCCTCGCCAAGCTTCCCTGCCGAATCCAAAGTCTCTTAGCCCTTCCGACGCCAGGGTTGTTCAATTGTGCTTGCCCTTCCACTCCTCGTATGGACCCTGGAAATCTTCAATGCCGCCGTCGTGGAATATCCAGAGGCGCGTAGCCACTTCGTCGATGAGATCGTGATCGTGCGTGACCAGAAGGACCGTGCCCTCGTAACGCTGCAGCGCAATGTTGAGGGCGTTGATGGCTTCGAGGTCGAGGTGGTTGGTTGGTTCGTCGAAGATGAGGATGTTGGGCTTGGTCAGGATCAATTTGCAAAATGCCAGCCGTGCTTGCTCGCCGCCGGAGAGCGCCTTCGTCGGCTTGGAACCTTCTTCGCCGGAGAAGAGCATTTGGCCGAGAATGCCGCGAATGTCTTCAACGTGTGCGGCGGGATTCCACTGGTGCAGCCAATCGGTCACGGTCATGCCGTGCGCGATGGTCGCGCCCACGTCCTGGGGAAAGTAACCGACCTGTGCTTCGTGGCCCCAGAAGACCGAGCCGGAATCGAGCGTGAAGCCGGGCTCTGCGAGGCCTGGATAGTTCGCCAGAAGACTCTTGAGCATGGTGGTCTTTCCGGCGCCATTGCGGCCCATAAGGCAGATTCTCTCGCCGCGCAGGAGGTTGGCTGTAAATCCATCGATCACTTTCAGATCGCCGTAAAACTTCGACAGATGCTTGAGCTCAAGAACGTGCTTGCCGCTGGGCCGGACCTGGTCGAACTTGATGTAGGGGCGCTGGATGTTGGAGCGAGCCAGCTCGTTGGTCTGCAGGCGCTCGACCTCCTTGCGCCGGCTGGTGACCTGCGAGGAGCGCGTTCCCGCGGCGAAGCGCGCGATGAATTCGTTGAGCTGCGCGATCTTTTTCTCGCGCTGCGCGATCTGCGACTCCAGCGTGGAGCGAATCTGCGTTTTGGCCATCACCATGTCGTCGTACCCGCCGGTGTAAGTGATGATCGTCTGGTAATCGATGTCGGCGGTGTGCGTGGTGACCGAGTTGAGGAAGTGACGGTCGTGCGAGATGGCGATCATTGTGCCGTCGTAGCTCAACAAGAAGTCTTGCAGCCAGTGGATGGAGTCGAGATCGAGGTAGTTGGTGGGCTCGTCGAGCAGCA
>CAYOVE010000120.1:0-9796 GCA_964407295.1 uncultured Occallatibacter sp. | reverse complement strand
GGAAGCAACGGTAACGGGCTAGTACGTGTGCAGTAGGTCACCCGGTACTTTTTTGACAGGGATCAGGTTTCAGGGGTCAGAGATCAGAAAAGACCCGACCCGTGCAAGGAGTAAAGATTTGAGCCTTACCGTTCGCCCCGTCGTGGGCCGGCGCGCCAAAATCACGGCGCTCGGAACCTACGTTCCTCCTGATGTGATCACCAACAAAGACCTTGAAAAGCTGGTGGAGACGAGCGATCAGTGGATCATGGAGCGCACCGGGATCCGTGAACGCCACAAACTGGCGCCGGGGCTGGGCGTCAGCGATATGTGCACCGAGGCCGCCAAGAAATGTCTTGCTGCGCGCGGCATCGCTTCAACCGAGGTCGAGGTCATCCTCGTCGGCACCGTGACTCCGGACATGATGTTCCCCTCGACCGCCTGCCTGGTGCAGGACAAGATCGGCGCGAAGGGCGCGTGGGGCTTCGACGTGTCAGCGGGATGTTCGGGCTTTGTGTTTGCGCTGCAAGCCGGCGTCAAGCTCGTGGAGAGCGGCGCACATTCCAAGGTGCTGGTCATCGGCGCGGACGCCAATACGCGCATGACCGACTACACGGACCGCACCACTTGCGTTCTTTTCGGGGATGGCTGTGGAGCCGTGCTCGTCGAGCCCTGCGAAGAAGGCGAGATCGGGTTCATCGACTTTGTGCATGAGATCGATGGCTCTGGCGGATGCTCACTCAATCTGAAAGGCGGCGGCAGCCTCAATCCATCCACGCACGAGACGGTCGACAAGAAGTGGCATTACATCTATCAGGACGGGCCTGCGGTGTTTAAGTTCGCCGTTCGCAAAATGGCCGAGACGACGGTGAAGGTGCTGGAGCGCAACGGCGTGACCGGCGCTGACCTGGGATGCTTCATTCCCCACCAGGCCAACAAGAGAATCATCATGGCTACGGCTGAACGGCTGAAGATGCCGGAAGATCGCGTGATTATCAATATAGAAAAGTATGGCAACACCTCGTCGGGTACGATCCCGCTGGCTATGGAAACGGCAATCGAGCAAGGCAAGCTGAAGAAAGGCGACCTGGTGCTGCTGGGAGCCATGGGCGCGGGATTCACGGTTGGGGCGGCGCTGCTGCGGTGGGAAATCTGAAAGGCGGCTTCCAGCTGCTAGCTTCTAGCTACTAGCCTGTCCGAGCCGAACGCTCGAAGGCAGTTCTCCACTCAGAATTGGCTTGGGCGATTAGTCCGAGAAATCCCGCCCAAGATGAAGAGCCGAGGATGAAAATTCAAAAAGCCGTGAGCCAGAGGCTAGAAGCTGGCGGCTGATCCGTCATATACTGTGCTCCACAAATGCCGGATTTCAGCGCCGGCTGGAAGATTCAAAGCGGAGGGCGACCATGGATGTGGCATTGACCGCCAGAAAAGGAAGAATCTCCAAGGCATTGCGCGAGCAAGCGGAGGAGGGACTGGAACGCATGGGCCGCATTCTTGGCCGCACGGCGCATGCCAGCGTCACCTTCACCACCCAGCGGCACATTCACATTGTGGAGTTGACCGTGCAGGCCCGCATGCAGAGATTTGCCGCCACGGGCAAGGCCGACTCGCCGCTCGCCGCGCTCCGAGAGGCCATTGAGCACGCGGAGAATCAGGCTTCTCGCTTCCGCGATCGCCGTCTTGAGTCGAAGCGCCTTCCCAAGGACGAAAAGGTGCTGTCGGCGCCGCCCGTTACGCGCTCCAAGTCACGAGCTCCCGAGCCGGATTCGGATGCGGCAGAAGGAAACTCATCGCGCCTCGCCAGGAAAGCGCGAACTTCCATCGCGATTCATTCCTTTCCCACCCAGACCACGGTGGTTGAGCCGCACATCGTCAAGAGCGGCGAGGCGATTGCGCTCAAGCCGATGACCATTGAGGAGGCGGTGAAGGAAACGGAGTTTCGCGACCGCGATCTGCTTATCTTTCGCACCGCCGCCGGAGACACATTTGTGCTTCATCGGCGCCGCGATGGCCAGATGGAATTGGTGGAACTTCCTTAATCAGAGATCGCTGTTGTTTCTCCCTGCCAGCCCTTTTCGCACAGCAGTTCTCACGTCGTAGTGGCGAGGATTTGCGTCTGTGCGGCGTTTGCTCCCGAATGTGAGAATAGAACCGCAATCCGCAACGCGGAAAAGCCGCGCAAACTGTGCACAACTCTGGACTTTGGTTGCACACCTTGACCGATTTTGGGGATGGCGGTCAAACCATTGGCTTTATAGGATTTAATCTATGGCGAACTCTCCCTCAGGCGCTGGCTCATTGCCCGAAGGCAAGCCGTTGCAAACGGGTCCGGCAAAGCCAAAGGAAGCCCTTGGATTGAATCTATCCGAAAATGCGCGTTCGGATGCCCAGCGCCATGTTCTCGATAGCCTTCCGGTTCTTGTGTTCCTGGAGCGCGAAGGGAAAATCGTCTTTGCCAACGCGGAAGCGCGCCGTACCCTGGTTTCAACGGATGGCGAATGGACACATCGCCCGGTCGAAGAGGTTCTTTGGGGATTATTCCCTGGCACAGCGGAGCCGCAGACACTTTTGACGGGCACGGAGCACAGCAGCCCGTTCCACGCCACACTCCAGGACAAGAGCGGCCGCCTCATCCCGGTCGAAGGCACCTATAGCATTCTCCATCCCGAACTGCGCGAGGCCGTCATTGTGGCTCATCCCAGCGAGCGTGAGCGCGCTCCCCGATCGCGGCTGATGGAAGACGTGTTGGCCAGCCTGCCCGAGGCGGTCGCCATCGAACACCAAAATCACGTGCTCTACGCCAATCCGGCCTTTACCCGGATGTTCGGTTACACCGCGGAGGAGGCGAATGGCGGCAGCCTGCGCGAGCTGATTGTGCCCGAGACTCGCCTCAACGAGGTTGCGTCGCTGCTCAAGGCCGTGGACGACCACGGCTTCGCGATGGCGGAAACGGTGCGGAGCAACAAGGCGGGCGAGCTGGTAGACGTGAGCCTGCAGATCGCGCCGCTGCTCGTTGACGGCGCCAGGCTGGGCTACGTATTCACCTTCCGCGATATCGGCGAGCACAAGGAGACGGAGAAGAAGCTGGAGCACGACGCCATGCACGACGTCCTGACCGGCTTGCCGAATCGTGCTCTGTTTCTTGACCACGTCAACCTTACCCTCAACCGCCGGCTGCGCGACCCCGGCCAGGGTTGCGGGGTCCTCTATGTTGACCTGGATGAATTCAAGCAAGTGAATGACAGCCTGGGCCACGCCGCCGGTGACGCTTTGCTGATCGCCACCGCGGGCCGTCTTCGTGCCTGCCTGCGTCCTCAGGACTCCGCCGCGCGACTCGGCGGAGACGAGTTTGCGGTCCTGGTCGAGAACATTGTCTCGGCATTCGATCTTGAGGTGGTAGCGAACCGAATCCTGCAGGAGCTGGAGCGTCCCTTCGAGGTTTTTGGCCACGAGGTGCGCGCCGGCGCGAGCATAGGCGCTGCCATCGCCGGCCCCGATCACGGCTCTTCCGACGTGCTGCTCCGTGACGCGGACGTCGCCATGTACCGTGCCAAGCAGGCCGGTGGGGGCCGTTACGAAATCTTCGACAAACATCTTGAGATTTCTGTCACCACCCACCAGGAGCGAGAGCGCGAGCTAAGAACCGCGATCAACAAACGCCAGTTTGTTTTTCAGTATCAGCCCATCTACCGGCTCGTTGGCGGCATGATCGAGGGATTCGAGATGCTTCTAAGCCTGCGCCGAGCCGATGGCGCCGTGGATGCCTTCACCGATCTGCTGGCCGTGGCTGAAGACAGCACTCTATCCATTCTTATAGGCCGCGAAGCGCTCGACGCCGCCTGTGCTGAGCTGCGCGTTTTGAGCGATCGCCTGCCCGAACAGGATTTGATCCTGACCGTCAACCTGACGCATCGCCAGCTTTATAACCCGGACTTGATCGCGCATTTGATGAAAGCTCTCGCGGCCAGCGGCGCTGAACCGTCGCGGCTTTTTCTTGAGGCGCCGGAAAGCGCGTTCAATGAGGACCCTGACGGCGCGGTCGCCATTCTGCAGCGTTTGGCGGATTGGCAAGTGCGCGTTGCCATTGACGATTTCGGCGGCAGCCTTGCGCCGCTGAATCACCTGGTCCACCTTCCCGTGGGCATGGTGAAACTTGCACCCCGGCTCACGGCGGCCGCGCTCTCATCTGGCCGGCAATTGGCGGTGCTGGAGTCGCTGATTCGACTCTGCAATACGCTGGGCCTGCAAATCGTCGCGCAGGGAATTGAAACTCAGCAGCAGCTCGCGGCGCTCTCCCGTATGGGATGCGCTTTGGGCCAGGGCCCTCTTTTTTCGGCGCCGCTTGACGCGGAGCGCGCTCTTGCGCTTGCCGAAGCCGGTTACTGGGCTGTCGCTCCCGGACTCTGAGATTGCTCAGTGGAACTTCCGGACTTGCGATTTACAGGATTCGTTGAACTCCGGTGTAGCATTGAAACCAATGACGCCCCAGAAGCCGTCGCGACCCTTGCCTAAATCGCGGCCAGCGGCCGACAAGAAAAAGCCGGCGAAGCAGCTTATCATCCTGACGGGAATCTCGGGTGCGGGCAAGGCGTCCGCGCTCAAGGCCTTTGAGGATCTGGGATTCCACTGCGTCGACAATCTGCCGCTCGAGTTGCTGCCTCAATTCGCCGTGATTGTTGGCAAATCCACTGAGGTGGAACGCGCCGCCATCGTGATGGACGTTCGCGAGGGCGCCACTCTCGACCGGCTGCCGGAAATTCTCAAGAGCATCAAGAAGCAGCTTCAGATCCGCGTTGTTTATCTCGACGCTCAGGATGCCGCGCTCGTCAGGCGCTACTCTGAAACCCGCCGGCCGCATCCCCTCGGACAATCGGAGACGGTCTGGCGCTCCATCGTTGAGGAGCGTCAGTTGCTCGATCCCATTCGCAACGTCGCCGACACGCTGATTGACACCTCCAACTTCAACGTTCACGAACTGCGCGCCGATATCCTTGCACGCTTCGGCCATGAGAAACAGACCAAGCGCTTGCTTGTCTCCTGTTTGAGTTTTGGCTTCAAGAATGGCGTGCCGCTCGACGCGGACATGGTCTTCGATGTGCGCTTCCTGCCCAATCCGCACTTCGTTCCCGAGTTCCGCAAAAAGACCGGCCTCGATCCGAAGGTCGCGGCCTACGTTCGCGGGTTTCCCCAGACAAGGGAGTTCCTGAATCGCGTGACCAAGCTCATGCTCTACCTGCTTCCGCATTATGTTGAAGAAGGGAAGAGCTACCTGACGATCGCCTTCGGCTGCACGGGCGGTCAGCATCGCAGCGTGATGATGGCTGAAGAGCTCGCCAAGCGTCTCCACAAAGCCGGCTACCAGGTAAAGGCGCTGCATCGCGACATCGTGCGCTGAGAATAGGAATACAATCGAGCCGCCAGGGAATTGTCTCTGAGCGAGGATTAGATGTAAACTTCGCGAATCCGGCCATAGGGCATTCCAGAAACAACAGAAAGGGAAAGACCGTGAAAGGTTGTCGCCGGATTGCGCCCATTTTGGCCCTTGCCATCACATCGAGTCTTTGGGCACAGCAGATTGCGGCGCCGGCGCACTCGCAAGACGCGCAGAAGTTGGCCGCGGAAATGCAGATTATTCAAAGGGAACTCAACTCGGTAGGTAAGCTCAACTTCGCGGTTGCAGTATCGAATGCGGATGAGAAGGGAACGTCTCAGATGAGCGAGCAGGTAAGCAATGTGACTGCCGATTCTGCTACCTGCTCCATCCGGTATCACTGGTGGGAATCGATAGCTGGCAACATGGTGGACGATGAAGACAAGTCAATCAAATTGCACGATGTGCTGGGAGTCTCGACGATTTCAGCCGAAGAGTCCTGGAAGAAAGAGGCTCAAAAGGAAGGGGCGACCCCCGACGAATTGAGAGTTTATTACGAGAAATTCGATCCGCCAATGTTTATCGTTGCGATGCGAATGGCTGGAGACGACGGAGAAGCATTCTCGTTCGTCGATGAAAAGCAGGCTGACCGGGTTGGCCAAGCCGTGGCTCAGGCGGTGTTGTTATGTGGCGGCAAGAACCAAAGGTTTTGAGCGGGATAGCCAGCAGGCGAGTGGATCAGCGGGCCGGCCGCTCATCAAGCCACCGGCGCAGCGCGTTCTCTCTCAGCTCGTACGCATTACCCGCGGGATTCACCCATACCAGCATCTTGCGCGCCGCAATCTTCTTATAAGCCTGCGGGTCTTGTTGCAAGCTTGCCGGTTCTGTCGCGGCCGCCAGCTCAAACCAGAGCACCGGAACCTGAACCGCAGAGGCCGCTCTGTCCAGATCGTAACGATCCCGCACCAGCAAACGGGCGGGAACCATGCGCGCACGAGCATCGTTGAAGATGACTCCCATCGGATCTGCCATGGGTGAATCTACGATGACACCGGCCAGCTCGGGATGTTCCGCCGCAACTTCGAGAGCCAGATTCGCGCCGAGGCCGGTTCCATCCAGCACAATCGTTCGGGTGTCGGTTTGCCGCGTCTCGGTTAGATAATCGAGCGCCCATTCCGCATCCTGGCGCAAGCTTCGCTCGCTGGGCCGCGCGAATTGGCTCTCACCGTAGCCGCGATAGTCAAAGTCGAGGACGTTCACGCCCGCCCCGTGCAGCTGAGCCACCGCGTCCACAGTGTTTCCAATGTTGCCGTCCTGGCCGTGCAGGTAGACCAGGGTAATCCGTCCAGATCCTTGTGCCGCCGGAATCCACCAACCCTTGAGGCGCGGCATGCCCGCATCTGTCACCGCGAATGCCACCGGATCGAAGGACAATCCCGCGCTGGACGGAGTTTTTTGGATTGCAGCCGACGGGCGATAGAGCAACTGCCAGCTTCCTTGCCAGAAAAGCAGGCACAGCGCCAACCAGCCACAAACAACTGCCGCCGCGATCGTCACACAGACAGCTGCCAGCAGCCATCGCCCCGAGACAAGCTGCGGCGTCTCGCGGCTTCTCTCGCCTCCGGAGCCCCTTCGGACGCCGGCCGCCGGTCTCCGCGGCGCATCTTGTAACTGGGTTTTCTTGCGCGACATGATTGCGGCTTTCTGTTCGTCCGCTCCAACCTGCGGAATCACTTCCATCCTAATCGTCCCAACCGCAAACCCCAGCCCGCGCCACGGTGTATATTGCTCCTTGGAGTTAACGATTACTTTCAAGGAAAGCCAAACCGAATGACGACCGCGCGTCACGAAGTCAAGATGCCTGCAGCCGACGAAATCCTTCTTATCACCAGCGGCGATCTGCGCCTTTCCGCCAACCAGGTCTGCTGGCCGGCGCAGCGCGACATGGAGGCCGCGCTCACCGCCGCGTTCGCACAAAAGGGCGTCAAGCTTGTCCGCGCCCACGCCTACGATGAGAAACTCAAGCACGGCTTCATCTCTTCGCAGCGCCAGGGCATGGATGTCTTCATGGAGATTCATCCTCAGGCCCGCCTCGTCTTCGCCACGGCCGCGTGGCAGTACAGCCACCATCTCCTGCCCGGTCTGCGTAGTCATCAAGGGCCGATTCTCACAGTAGCCAATTGGTCAGGGCAATGGCCGGGTCTCGTAGGCTTGCTCAACCTGAACGGCTCACTCGTCAAGGCCGGAAAGCAGTTTGCCTCTATCTGGAGCAAAGACTTTACCGACGCCTATTTCAGGAATGCGCTGGACGAATGGCTCCGCGACGGCAGGATTACACACGATCTCTCGCACGTTCATTCGCTGGACAAAAGCAAGCTGCCTGCTGCCAGCGCGCAACTCGGCGCACGGCTTGCAGCAGAATTGAAGCATCGCAAAGCCATCATGGGCGTCTTCGATGAAGGCTGCATGGGCATGTATAACGCCATCATCGACGATGAGTTGCTCAACCCCGCCGGAATCTTCAAAGAGCGACTGAGCCAGTCGGCGTTGGTGGCGAAAATGCGCACCGTCACCGGCGCCGAAGCCGAGGCCGTCTATCAGTGGCTCGTCACCAGGGGCGTTCAATTTGCATTCGGCAAGGACGCAGCCACGGAGCTAACGCTCGAACAGGTGCTCGATCAGTGCCGCATGTATATAGCGGCCGTCCGCATCGCGCACGAGTTCGGCTGCGATGCGATCGGCATTCAGTATCAGCAGGGGCTCAAGGACATGGTGCCCGCATCGGACCTGGCTGAAGGCATGTTGAACAACGCCGAACGGCCTCCGGTCTTCGCGGAGGGGACCGCAAACGAGCTTTATGCAGGCAGCCCGCTTCCGCACTTTAATGAAGTAGACGAATGCGCCGGCGTCGATGCGCTGGTCACAAATCTATGCTGGAAGGCGCTCGGGCTCGACCCATCGACGACGCTCCATGATGTGCGCTGGGGCGAGCACTACAAAGGCCCGGGCTCTGGCGGGGAGATTGACGCTTTTGTCTGGCTGCTGCAGATTTCCGGCGCCGCTCCGGCGAATCATTTTGTTGACGGGTATGCTGGCGCTACGAGCGAGCGCCAGCCCGCCATGTACTTTCCTCTCGGCGGTGGATCGCTGAAAGGCGTTGGTAAGCCGGGCGAGATTGTATGGAGCCGCATCTTCGTGGAGGGAGGCGCACTTCACGCAGACCTTGGCCGCGGCACGGTGGTGAGTTTGCCGACTCAAGAAACCGAGCGCCGCTGGCGCGAATCCACCACTCAATGGCCGATTGTTCACGCCATCTTGCACGGAGTGAGCCAAAATCAAATGATGGCTCGGCATCGCGCCAATCACCTGAACGTGGCCTATGCAACTTCGACTGAATCTGCCGACAGAGCGCTCGCAACGAAGGCAGCGATGCTTGCCGAGCTCGGTATTCACGTGCATCTGTGCGGCGTGACGCAGTGAGCCTTTAGTTCTGGATCTGCTCGGTGGCCATCTCGCGGGCCGCGGGGATGATGCCCATCTCCTGGTAAATGGGCCGCACCACGCGCCGCAGCGCCGGCAGTTGCGTCACGAACCATGCAGCGCCCAGCACAACGGCCACTCCGTTCAGAATCACCGTCCATTGCGCCCCGGCCAGCGGCATTTTCCCCACGAACCATATCGGCGTCGGCGGAATCGAATGGGCGAGCGTTCCCGCCAACAGGCTGCCAAACGTCGCCATTCCCATGAAGGCCATGGTGTAGTAGCTCATCACGCGCCCGCGCTTGTCTTCATCTGTAAGCGTCTGGATGATCGTATTGCTCGCCGCCATCCCCTGCATCATGCCCATGCCGGCCACGAGCACGGTCAGCATCGACAGCCAGAAAACGTGCGATAAGCCGAACCCGATAAGGCCCAGTCCGAACACAGCAGCGGCAATCGGAATCATGCGGATTAAACCGCGCACGCTCCGGCGCGCCGCCAGCGACAGAGCCGAGATGAGCGCTCCCACGCCCATCGCTCCCATGAGGAACCCGAGCGTATGCGGGCCGCCATGGAGCACCTTGGCGGCAAAAATCGGCATGAGCACTACAAACGGCATGCCCATGAGGCTCACCAAGGCAAACAACATCAAAATTGTGCGAATCGGCAGGAAACCGGCAACGTAACTCCATCCCTCCTTCAACTCCGTCAGCAGCGATGTTGCCGTCCGCCGCACCGCCGCTGCTTCGATCCGCATCATCAGCAGGGACGCGATCACGGCGATGTAGCTGATGCCATCGATCAGGAAGCACCAGCCCTCGCTCGTTGCCGCAATCAACATTCCGGCCAGCGACGGCCCGATCAAGCGTGCCATGTTCACCATCGACGAGTTAATGGCGATCGCGTTGCCGAGGTCGGCGCGGTCGCCTACCATCTCCACCATGAACGCCTGCCGTCCCGGCATGT
>CAYOVE010000119.1:0-9834 GCA_964407295.1 uncultured Occallatibacter sp. | reverse complement strand
GACCGCTTCCAGTTCGAGCGTGTCGGCTACTTCTGTTTGGACCCCGACTCGTCCGAAACCAGGAAAATATTCAATCGGACACTCGCGCTCAAGGATTCCTGGGCCAAGATTGAGAAGAAGGCGGGAGCGTAAGCGGCTCGCTGGCTTGCAGCTGCCGTCTTGCCGTAGAGTTGTTCCGTTCACAAGGGAGACCTTCATCGTGCAACGGAACATCAGAATTGCTCTACGAACTGCTGCAGCAAGCGCGCTGGCGGTTGGGTTTATCGGAACAGGCCTCGCATTCGCGCAAACAGCAGGCAACTCGCTCGGCATCTTTGAGAATCAGTCCGACGTGGGTAGCGTCGTCCCGCCGGGAGTTGCGACCTTCGACGCCGCATCCGGCGTCTACACCCTGCGCTCAGCGGGTGCGAACCTGTGGCTGAACGTCGACGCGTTCCACTTCGTCTGGAAGAAAGTTTCAGGCGACGTCTCACTCACCGCCGACGTGAAGCTGGCCGACGCAGGCTCCACTGCGAGCCCGCATCGCAAGGCGCTGCTCATGTTCCGGCAGACGCTCGACTCAGACTCACTCTACGCCGACGCGGCGATTCACGGAAATGGAGAAACCGCCCTCCAATACCGGCGCAAAAAAGGCGATACCACGCAGGACATCGCCTTCAACATTGGCGCGCCCCAGCGCCTGCGCCTTGAAAAACGCGGCGACGTTATTACGCTTTTCCTGAGCGCGCATGGCGAGCCGCTGCACCAGGTTGGTGCCTCCATCAAACTGCACTTTGATGGCGATTTTTACGCCGGCCTCGGAGTTTGCGCGCACAACGCGGACGCGATCGAGCAGGCCACCTTCGCGCATGTGGAGCTGCAACCGCTCACGACCCCGGCGACGCCTGCGCCGCTGGCGCTTTACAGCACTCTCCAGACCATCGCCATCGACAACAATGCGCGCATGGCTTTCGTGATCCAGACCGGCAACGGGCAGATGGAAGCTCCCAACTGGAGCCGCGATGGGAAAACTCTGATCCTTGACCGTGCGGGCAAGCTGTGGACCGTGCCCGCTGCTGAAGGGGACGGCTCGATGGCCGAGGCCACGCAGCTCGACATCGGCAACGCCAGCGACTGCACCGGTAGCCACGGCCTCTCGCCCGACGGCAAAGGTCTCGCCATGACCTGCACCACGCCGGACCATCCCGGCCGCCGCGTGTATATCATTCCTGCGACCGGCGGCGCGCCGCGCATGGTCACTGCGAATCCCGACTCCTACTTCCATAGCTGGTCGCCGGATGGGAAGACGATTTTATTTACGCGGCCCAGCAACGGCACGCTCAACATCTATGCCATTTCACCGTATGGCGGAGCGGAGACCGCGCTGACCACGGGCGCCGGCGTGAGCGACGATCCGGATTTTTCGGCCGATGGAAAGTGGATCTACTTCAACTCCGACCGCGCAGGCGGAATGCAGATCTGGCGCATGCGTCCCGATGGCGGCCAGCCCGAGCAGGTGACGTTCGACGAGAAACACAATTGGACGCCGCATCCCTCGCCGGATGGAAAATCAATTCTGATCCTCTCCTATGACAAGGACGTGGTCGGCCACGCGGCCAACAAAGACGTGACCTTGCGCATCATCAACGTTGCCGACGGAAAGATTCGCGATCTGGTGCAAATTGTGGGCGGATCCGGAACTGACAACGTACCCAACTGGGCCCCCGACGGCCAGCACTTTGCCTTCGTGAGCTACCAGTTTCTGCCCGCCGACGACAACGGCTCGACGCAGTGACCGCAGTAGCGCCGTCGTTTCCAGCGTGGGCGCCTACGGAAGCCGAGCGAACTCAAACGAAACGCAGGAAGGCGCATCGCCGCGCTGGGCGATTCACAATTTGATCGCTGAAAGCTGACGGCTGCCGTTTACTTTCCGATCACATCAATCGGCACGTTGATGGTCTTGGGCGGCATGCACTCATTCTGGTCGCAGGCCTGGTAGTGCAACTTCGCCTGCACAAGATGATTGCCAGGGGTTGCCACAATCCGCGCCAGAATATCGAACTCACCCGTGTACACGCTCAGCTTGGTCGAGGGATCGAAGGCCAGTGAGATGATCTTCCCGGGCGGATAAGTGGCCGTTCCAAGCCTGACGCCCATGCCGTCGGGAATTGAGAAATTCGTTGCGATCAGAAACTCGTCACTGGGCGTATGCGAGTTGATGTGCAGCCCCTGCGCCACGCGGAAGTGCAACGTGACCGGGGTCGGCTTGCCCGCGGGAATGCTCACCTGTTCGGGAAAGAGGTACTGCACCGCCTCTGTCTTGGGCACAGAGCTGTTCCGCGGCGAATCGGAAACGAACTGGCCGCGGGCTCCTGCTGCACCAAGCCCAATCGCCAGGAGAGCCGCCGCGCAAATTGTCTGCCTCATCTCAAGCACAGATTAGAATCTCCATCCGAGCGAAGGTCGCGCCAACTTGCTGGCTCGCTGACTCGCCGGCTTGCTAGTTTTCAAGCGCCTTCTTGATGTTGCCTTCGATTTCGCTTTCCGACGTCAGCCCCACGGTCGCCATGACAACCTTGCCGTTGCGATCGACAAAAAACGACGCGGGCAGATCGTCGAGCCCGCCGTAATCGCGACTGATGCTATCGCCGTCGAGCAGCACTGGGTATGGCACCTTCATGTCGGCGACGAACTTGCTGGCATTCGCCTGAGCCTTGGCCCATCCGGCCTTATCGCCCGGTTGCAGGTCATCGCCCTCAGTGTCCACGCCCAGCACCTCAAAGCCCTGCGCCGCATACTTGTCGCGCAGCTCCACGATCCACGGCGTCTCCACCTTGCACGGGCCGCACCATGTGGCCCAAAAGTTGATCATTACGGCCTTGCCCTTGTAGCTCGCGAGTGAAACCTTGTTGCCGCTCAGGTTCTCAAGCGCGAAGGCAGGCGCGGGTTTGCCGTCGAGTGGCGAAACAAAGTTCATCGCATCTCCGCCCGGAGCCGGTACAAGTTCGCCTTGACCGGCGTGGGCCAGCAGTTTTTCAGCGGCCTGCTTGCGATATTCCCAGTTGGCCCAGCCCGCCCAGGCAAAGACGGCCAGAATAAAAAGAACGGCGATGAGAACAATCGTGTTTCGGCGCAACGGAATCGACCTCGTAGCTCTATTGTACGAGCGGAGACGCAGGGGATTCCGGGTCGCTGCCGTTGCTGTTAGCATGAATAGCCAATGAGCCCCACCGGGAAAGACGAGCCGTTCCAGCCCGCATCGCTGGTGCGCACCGAGGCCGCCGCGCTTGAGGCCCTTGCCGCGCGCCTCGACGGGCCAATGGCCGATTCCTTTTGGCGAGCTGTCGACATGATCGTCCGCTGCGGCGAGCAAAACGGCCGCGTGGTCGTCACAGGTATGGGCAAAAGCGGCATTATCGCCCAGAAGATCGCCGCAACGCTCAGCTCCACTGGCTCTCCCGCGCTGTTTCTGCATCCGGCTGAGGCCGTACACGGAGACCTGGGCGTGCTCATGGCGGGCGACGTGGTCATCGCGCTCTCTGCATCGGGAGAAACCGAAGAAATTCTGCGCCTGCTGGCTACAGTCAAGCGCAAAGGCGACGCGCTCGTGAGCTTTTGCTGCAATCTGCACTCGACGCTCGCCGCGGCCAGCGACGTGGCGCTCGATTGCAGTGTGGAGCGCGAAGCGTGCGGGTTGAATCTCGCGCCCACCGCCTCCACTACAGCAATGCTGGCGCTGGGCGATGCGCTGGCGGTCGCGGTCAGCCTGCGCAAGGGCTTTCGTGCCGAAGATTTTGCTGAGCTGCACCCAGGCGGCAAGCTGGGAAAGCAACTCGCCAAAGTCCGTGATCTGATGCACTCGGGCCAGGACGTTCCTGTTGTCATGCCGGCCACTCCGATGACCGACGTGATCTATGAGATGTCGTCAAAGAAGCTGGGCATGACGACGGTGCAGGAATCGGGACGGCTCCGCGGCGTGATCTCGGATGGTGATTTGCGGCGTCTGCTTGAGCGCGAAAGCGGCGCGGCGCTGGGCAAAACAGCCGGCGAGGCGATGAACGCGCATCCGCGCACAATTGCTGCCGAGGAATTGGCGGCCCGAGCTCTCGCAATCCTCGAAGAGCGCAAGATTACCTCGCTCGTCGTCGTCGATGCAGCGCAAAAGGTCGAAGGCGTCGTGCATCTGCACGACCTGTGGGGCGTCGAGCTGATATGAGCGCGAGCATGATGGAGAATTGGCGACAAATGGATGACGATCGTAGCTTTGACCAAGTCCGAAAAGACATCGAGGCAAAGCAGAGAAATACGTTATGGCCGGACACTTTCCGCAACAGCGCAATTATTGATGCGTTCCTCTGGAAGGGTGACCCGCACGCCAAACCTGTTCAGCGAATAGGCCTGATTATTCTCGCGCTCTTTTCTCTGTTGATTTGCCTGTTTCTGACAGCTGTCCCATTTCAGAAGAGCTTTGAAGACGGATCGGGCATTGTATTTTTTGCCGCTCTGATCCCGTTTTTGGTCGCCATGCGCCTGCTCCGTAACGCTTTCCTCCGACCGCTCCGGCACCGCAGAGAAGGCCAATCGGATTGAATCAACCCCGGGGCTAGATTCCCCCAAAAATGTCACCGATACTGCGGCGCCAGCAGCGCAATGAGCTCCAAATCTCGGTCCAAAATGACAGATTTGTCGGGGCTGGAGACGTCGTAGTGAACCTGCACGTGCTTGTCCTTCACCTGGCGCACAAATTCATCTGCCTCTTCCTCGCGGCGAAAACGGTGGACATGCTTGCCTGAACGGTACTCGCCCACGTAATAGGTGTAGGTGAGCTCGACCCAGTAGCGCAGCCCCTGCTTATGAACCTTCCCGCTTTGGATCGTCCCGTCGGTCGCGGGCCAACCCGCCATCGCCTTGTTTTGACGCCATTTCTGGTAGAGCTTCCGCAGGCCGAACGCCGCCAGCGCGCCCGGGATGATTCCGATCCCTTTGAGGAGCTTGACCAGGACAAACGCGATCTCTCCCCATGGGATGTGGTGCCAATTCATGCCTGAAAGTATGCCACACGGTCGCAATGTACCGATGTGAGCCCTCACAGCCGTCTTTTGAGCTTCCCCACACGCAAAACATTTAGAATGAAAGCTGCATTCATTTGCCTTGCGTTCGTCCCCCGAACGAGAAAGTGCGACAAACCTTTCTATGCACCGTTGGTCGAAGCTTTTTATTCCCACACTGCGTGAGGCTCCGGCAGACGCCGAGGTGGCCAGCCACAAGTTCCTTCTCCGCGCCGGCTACATCCGCCAGCTTGGCGCCGGAATCTATAACTACCTCTTCATGGGCCAGCGCTCGCTGAACAAGATCATCGCCATTGTCCGCGACGAGATGGACCAGATTGCGCAGGAGTTCTACCTGCCGGGGATTGTGCCGCGCGAGCCGTGGGAGGAGAGCGGCCGCTGGACGACCATGGGCGAAAACATGTTTCGCCTGAAAGACCGCAAGGGCGCGGACCTGTGCCTGGGCATGACGCACGAAGAGATCATGACCACGATCGCGCGCGGCGAACTGCGCAGTTACAAGCAGTTGCCGCAGATCTGGTACCAAATTCAGACCAAGTTCCGCGACGAGCCGCGGCCCAAAGCCGGCTTGCTGCGCGTGCGCCAATTCATCATGAAGGATAGCTACTCCTTTGACATCAACAAGGCCGGCCTTGACCGCAGCTTCGATCTGCACGACCGGGTTTATCGCGTCATTTTTACTCGGTGCGGCCTCAAGTTCGTCGCGGTCGAGGCCGATTCGGGCGCAATGGGCGGCTCGCAGTCGCAGGAGTTCATGGTTTACACCGACGCGGGCGAGGACCTGATCGCAAGCTGCCCCAATTGCGGCTATGCCGCGAACCTGGAAAAAGCAACCTCGCGGCTGGAACCCGTCCTCGAAATGGCTCCCGCCGGCGGTGGATCGCCGGAGCTGGTTCACACGCCCGGATGCGGCGCGATCGCCGATGTGGCCGCGTTCTTCAAGATTTCGCCGGCCTCCGACATCAAGTGCGTCGCCTACATGGCGTCTATCTCGGGCGTTTGGAAGCCGGCGGTCGTCTTCCTCAGGGGAGACCACCAGGTCAACGAAGCAAAATTGATGGGCATCCTCTTCGCTTCCGAACTCAGGCCGATGCAGGCTGAAGAGCTCGAAGCTGTCTTTCACGCCCCTGCGGGTTTTCTCGGGCCCATTGGCCTGGATCCGGCAAGCAGAGAAAAGTATAGGGATGCGCTGGCCAAGGATGTACTCGAAGCCGAACATGGCGATGCCTCCAGAAAGCATCGCCTGGATTTTCTTCGCGCCGAAGTCGAAGAGCGGTCGCCCATGGTCATACTCGATCATGCCCTTGAAGGCCGAAGGAATATGGTCTGTGGAGCCAACAAGCTCGACTTCCACCTTTGCAACGTAACGCCGGGCCGCGATTTTACCTGGACACTCACCGCCGACATCCGCAGCGTGAACGAGGGCGAGGGTTGTCCGGCCGATGAATGCACGGGCAAGCTCGTTGTCGGCAAAGCGGTTGAAGTGGGCCACATCTTCAAGCTCGGGTACAAGTACTCGGAGTCGATGGGCGCGCGCGTTCTGGACGAAAACGGGAAAGAAGTCACGCCCATCATGGGCAGCTACGGCATCGGTATCGAGCGCATTCTTACGGCAGCCATCGAGCAATCGAATGATGCCAACGGCTTTTGGTTGCCGTCGACGATCGCGCCGTTCACGGTTGTGGTCACCGTTACGAATGTGGGCGATTTTTCGCTCCGCGCTGCCGGAGAAAAGCTCGCAGTTGAGTTGGATGCTGCCGGACTGGATGTGCTGCTCGATGATCGGGACGAGCGCGCCGGCGTCAAATTCAAAGATGCTGACCTCGTTGGCATTCCCTATCGCATCAACGTAGGCAAGAAGGCCGCGTCGGGCCAGGTGGAACTGGTAGCGCGCGCAACGAGTACCAGCGTCGATGTAGCCATGGGCGATGTTGTTGCGCTGGTCAAGAAGCGAATGGAGGAAGAGCGGCTGCTGGGGGGAACCCTTTAGCTGCCGGGCTTCTGGCGATAAGGAGTGCGGTCGCTCATGCCGGCATTTTCGGCGCCAGCGAGCCGAGATCTGGAAGCTGTTTTTAAGGAGCGGTAATGGCATTACGAGTCCGGATCCCGAATTCGCAATCGGGACATCCTCTCAGGTCGCGGATTCTGCTGGGGCTGCTCGTAGCCGTTCTTGCCGTGGCAGCGGTCGGCGCTTCGGTCTTCGCCTATTTTTACGTCAAGTATGAGGGCATTGTTGATGCGCGGCTGAAGCAGCCGATCTTCGCCAGCACAGCCCAGATTTATGCCGCGCCCCGCGAAGTGCGCCCCGGACAAAAACTCTCTGTGCGCTGGATCGCCAACGAGCTGCACGATGCCGGCTACACGAGTGACGGCGCACCGCAGGCTTCGCAGTTGGGAACCTATAGCGAGGGCGTGCAACAAATTACGGTGCAGCCCGGCCCGCAGTCTTATCACGCGCCTGACAGTGCCACCATCCACGTGAGCGGCGGCACAGTGAATTCAATCACTGACGCGCATGGCCAGCAGCTCTCCAGCTACGAGCTCGAGCCGCTGCTGATCACCGGATTGAGCGAGGGCTCGGAGCGGACCAAGCGCCGCCTCCTTACCTACGACGAGATTCCTCAGAATCTCGTTCACGCCGTGATTGCCATTGAAGACCGCCGCTTTTTCGAGCACGGCGGCATCGACTATTGGCGGATCCTCGGCGCGATGCGCAACGACATCTTCCACCTTCACCGCTACGAGGAGGGCGCGTCCACTCTTACGCAGCAGCTTGCTCGCGGGTTTTTCCTCACGCCCGAGCGTACCTATTCGCGCAAGTTGCGCGAGGCAATCATCAGCATCATTCTCGAGCACCGCTTCGACAAGCAGCAAATCTTCGCCATGTACGCGAATGAGATTAATCTCGGGCAAATTGGCAGCTTTTCGGTCGACGGCTTTGGTGAAGCATCGCAAGCCTACTTCGGCAAGGATGTGAGCCAGCTCGACCTGTCGGAGTGCGCCATGCTCGCGGGGATCATTCAAAGCCCCAGCCGCCTGAATCCATTCCACCATCCCGAGCGCGTCATTGAGCGCCGCAATCTTGTGCTCGACTCGATGGTCGAAACCGGCGTCATTACCAAGGATGAAGCCGAGGCGGCCAAGTCTGAACCGCTCCATTTGGTGTCTTCGAGCGTGGATGAGAGCGAGGCGCCCTACTTTGTCGACCTGGTGCACGACCAGTTGACGCAGAGGCTCGGCGATCGCGATTTCAACCGGGAAGGGTTGCGTATCTACACTTCGCTCGATCCCGACTTGCAAAAGCTGGCAACGCAGGCCGTCAACTCCACAATCCATGTCGTCGATGAGCAGATTGACGCAGTCCATGCGCACGACAAGAAGATAGGTAAGCCGTACATCTATCCCCAGGTGGCGCTCATCGCCCTCGATCCTCACACCGGCCAGGTGCTGGCATTGGTGGGTGGGCGCAGCTACGGCACGTCGCAGGTGAACCACGCCGTGGCGCACCGGCCCACGGGATCGATCTTCAAACCGTTCGTCTATGCGGCCGCGTTCCAAACCGCGGTTGAGGGCACCATGCTGCCCGGCCAAACCAGACTTTTTTCGCCAGTAACCCTGCTCGACGACGCGCAGCAAACCTATGGCGCGGGCACCGATTACGAATACACGCCGCACAACTTCCAGAGCGAGTTTTATGGCGAGATGACTGCGCGCCTGGCCTTGATGCGATCGGACAACAACGCGACCATTGGCTTGGCGAGCCTGGTGGGTTTCGATCAGGTAGCCTCTCTGGCGCGCAACGCCGGCATCAAGAGCGCGCAAGGTACGCCTTCCATGGCGATCGGTTCATACGACGCCACGCCGCTTGACATGGCCGGCGCGTACACCATCTTCTCCAACGGCGGCGTGCATATTGATCCGTGGATGCTGGCCAGCGTGCGCACGCCCACCGGCGACATCGTTGAAGACTACACACCCACGACGCGGCAAGTGCTCGATCCGCGCGCCGCCTTCCTCACTACCTACATGATGGAAGCCGTTCTCGGAGGCAACGGGAGCGATCCCTGCACCGTTGGCGGACGAGATTACTGCGGAACCGGAGCCGGCGTGCGCAACATGGGATTCACCGCTCCGGCCGCGGGCAAAACCGGCACCAGCCACGACGCCTGGTTTGCCGGCTTCACCTCGAACCTGTTGTGCATTGTTTGGGTGGGCAACGACGATTACACCGAGCTTGACCCCGAAAACCGCGGCCGCATCCAGGGCGCGCGCGTCGCTGCTCCCATCTGGGCTGATTTCATGAAGCAGGCGGTGCAGTTGCCGGAGTACTCAGACACCAACGACTTCACGCCTCCGGACGGCGTCCAGATTCAGACCATCGACAAGGCCACCAACCTGCTGGCTGACGCCTCCTGCCCCGACGACTTCTCCGCGGCATTTCTCGATGGCACTGCGCCCACTGATACCTGCGACCACAAGAATGGCATGAACGGCGACGACCACCGCAACATCTTTCAAAAGATCTTCGGAATCGGCAAGCCGTCGAACTAGCACCGCTCTCATCCATCCGGATTTGAAGGGGCACGGCTTCAGCCGTGCCGTAAAAGCCGCATAAAAATTGGGGCTTTAGCCCCTGAGGGAAGTTTCTTAAGCTGGCCAGGTTACTTATGCATCCAACCTTGGCGCATCGGCTTCTTCTTCACTGCAACGCGGCGCGGCCGCTGCTTTGCTGAGACGGAGCGGATCACGAGTACTCCGCGCCCCTTTTCCGGCAAAGGCGTCTTGC
>CAYOVE010000118.1:0-9914 GCA_964407295.1 uncultured Occallatibacter sp. | reverse complement strand
GCATGACCATTCTCGAAGCCCGCGGCCACGGCCGTCAGAAGGGCCACACCGAGTTTTATCGCGGCCGTGAATATACCGTCGATCTCCTGCCCAAGGTGAAGATCGAGCTGGTGATCCACGACGACTTGAAAGAAAAAGCGATTCAGGCGATTATCGGCGCCGCCCGCACCGGCCGCATCGGCGACGGCAAAATCTTCGTCAGCCGGCTCGATGAAGCCATCCGCATCCGCAACGACGAACGCGGCGAAAACGCGCTCTAGCCATGGAGCCGCGAAAGCGGGCATAGACCTTGAGCCCGGGTCCCCATTGCGCGCTCGCGGAACTCTGAATACTGCGACTGCAGTCCGAGCGTCTCCAGGTTTTCCCGATCGATCTTGCCGATATCCACCCTCGTTGTATCCAGCGGATGAGCCTCCAGCTCCTCGTCCAGCAGGTCGGCCAGATAGACGGCGACCGTGCAATCGAATCCGGAGTGCGGGATGCGGCTGGGACGATGGTGATGCGCGATCGCCTCCACCGCTAAATTCGGCAGACCCCACAATCCCAGCAGGTAAGCGCCGATCTCGGCGTGCGATGTTCCAAGAAGTTCTTCCTCCGCCTCAAACACCTTGCATCCGCGTTCCGCGGCCAGCGTCCGCGCGTCGCAAAACGCATCGGGCATTGTGCCGGCCAGCACCAGGCTCCCCACGTCGTGCAGCAGCGCGGCCACAACGGTCGCATCCCGGTTCTGCTGCTCCAGCGGAAGCACCGCGGCAATCGCGGCTGCTCGATGGGCATGTCGCTGGATCGCCTCGCACTCCGACAGCGGAATCCGCGGATGCGGCATAAACACCCTGAAAGCTTCTGACGCCAGCGCCAGGTTCTTAATGGTTTCCATTCCCAGGTATTCCACCGCCCCCTGGAGCGTTGTCACTCTCTGCGCCAGCCCGAAAAACGCGCTGTTCACCAGTTGCAGCACCTTGGCCGACATGCCCACGTCCTGCTCGATGATTTCTGCCACCTTGTCCACGGATGCGCCCGGATCCCGCACCGCCTGCGTCAGCGACGTGTAGGTGATCGACAGCGAAGGCAGCTGTCCGATGGCCCCGACAATCCTGCGAAGTTCCGGCGCGTAGAGCAAATCTTGTAGCGCGCAGAGCCGCTCGATGACCGCCTGCAGCTCTGAGGCGCTGCAGGGCTTGGCCAGAAACCGGTGCGCAACCGAAACTGCCCGGGTCGCCAGTTCCGGCTCGGAGTATCCGCTCAGAATCACCCGCGCGCTGCTCGGATAGCGATCGCGAATGTGGCCCAGTAAAGTTGAGCCATCCATGTCCGGCATCCGCATATCCGAGATCACCACGTCAAATGGCTTCTGCTCGCAGGCCTTCAGCGCGGCTTCTCCGCCCAGCGCAAACTCCATCTCCCAGCGTTTCCGCGTCCCGTACATCATCCGCTGCAATCCATCCAGGACGCGGCTTTCATCGTCCACAAACAGGATGCGTTTCATGCCGCCACCGCCGTCATCGGAAGGGCTTTGCCGTCATAGGGAAGGCGGACGATAAATGTCGTCCCCGTCCCCTCCTCGGTTTCAAATTGAAGGCTTCCGCCGTGTTTATCCACCACCACCGAGCGCGCTATGGCCAGCCCCTGTCCCGTTCCTTTGCCCACCTCCTTGGTGGTAAAGAACGGATCGAAAACCCTCGTCCGCACCTCTTCTGGAATTCCCGTACCCGTATCCGTGATGCGGATCTCGGCCCACTCCACGCATCGGTGCGTTTCGATCGTGATGGTTCCCCTTTGCCGGCCCCCCTGCCTCGCAGCGTCTCCAATCGCGTGAGCGGCATTCACAATCAGGTTCAGAACCACCTGGTTGATCTCCCCCGTGTGGCAAGGCACCGGCGGCAGCGAAGAATCGAAGTGGGTCTCCATGTCGGCGACGTATTTCCATTCGTTTCGCGCCACGGTAATCGTTGCGGCGATCGCCCGGTTCAGGTCCATCGGGGCTTTTTCCCTCGTGTCCGGATGAGAAAACTCCTTCATCGCATTCACCAGCGCGGACACGCGGCCTACGCCCTCAAGCGACTGATCGATCGCCTTCGGAACTTCGTCCAGCAGATAGCCGACATCAATCCCTTCCGCTGCCGTTTCCTCCAGCGCTGCGGGTGAACTCCCTCCCATTCCGGACGCGGACAGCCGCCGCTCATAGCTCGCGAGCAGGCTCTTCAGATCCTCGAATGCATCCTTCAGAAAGCGCACATTGTCGCCGATGTACTGCGTCGGCGTGTTAATCTCGTGCGCGATTCCTGCCGCGAGCTGGCCCACCGACTCAAGCTTCTGCGCCTGGAGCAGTTGCTCCCGCAGCGCCCTGCGCTCGGTTATGTCTTCGCTCATCCCTTCATAACGAACGACCACGCCGTTTTCACGAATCGCAGTCGCGCTCATCGAGAGCCATATCCTGCCTCCGTCCTTGCGATAGGCCTCGTATTCAAAATTCTGTACCGCCCCGTTCTCCTCCATGAGCCGCTGGAACTCCTTGCGCCGTTCCGGGTCGACATAAACCTTTCCCGCAATATCGTTCGCTTTCGCGCTCGCCATCCCCTCCTCCACGGAAGCGTATCCCCACGTGACGGCCATGGCATGGTTTGCGCTCAGCAAGCGCCCATCCGGCGTGGTCTGGAAAACACCGAAAATCGCGTTGTCGAAGATGCCTCGATACTTCTGCTCGGCTTCCCGCAAGTCGATCTCCATCTTCTTGCGCTCGGTGATGTCTCGCCCAACTCCGGCGATGCCGATCACTTTGCCCGTGCCGTCCCGCAAGGGGACCTTCGTCGTCAGGATTTGTATCTCGTTGCCCGCGCTGTCGAGCATCATCTCCTCGCGGTTGTAGAGCGGTTGCCCCGTGCGCATCACGCCCTGCTCGTCTTCGAAGAAGTCACTGGCATTCTCGCGCGGGAAAAAATCGAAGTCCATCCTGCCCAGCAGCTTCTCCGGCGAATCCGCTCCGGCCGCATGCGCCAAATGGGCGTTGGCCACGATGAATCGGCTATCGGCGTCCTTCACGTACATGAAGTCCGGAATGTTGTCGATCAGCGCGCGAAGCACGTTGCGCTCTCTCTCCTGCATTGAATGAACCTGCTGCTGGATCTCGCCTTCCCGCTTTTGTATCGTGGCTTGGATCAGCGAACGGATCCCGAAAAACAACGCCGCAATCACCCCCACGAATACGACTGCCTGCAGGATTCCCTCAACCGTCAGCAGCCTGTCGATCAAGGTCAGCTCGTTCCTGAAGTCGCCTGCCAGGTCGTTCTGCAACGTCTCCAATGCCATCTCGGCGGCTTTATTCTCCCGCGATAGGTCCGCCATCTCCCGTTGGCTTGGCGGAGTTCCGCCCGTCCCCGCGCCCGTCGCGCAATCGATCTTCGATCGCGCCTGCAGGCTGGTCACGCGGCTCCGCAGAGACAGAATCTCTTCCTGCCGGGATGGATTGAATGTCATGAACTTCGCGGCCCGGTCCAGTGATGCCGTTACCGTGGCCGCCTCTGCCCCGGCCCTGGCCAGCGAAGCCTTGTCCTGCATCACAAATGCGTCGCTGTAATCGTGGGTCATCCTCTCGAATGCGGTGCCCGCTCGCTGGCTGTCGAGCGCCGCCGGAAAGACACTCTGCGATGCAAGCCCGATGTCTCTTCGCACCGAGTACGCCGTCCACTGCATGCTTGCCAGAATTCCCACCGCCCCCAGCACAACCACGACAAGACTGTACTTCATCGTTGCCGAAAACTTGATTTCTGAGGATGGGAGAATCGATCGCATCGCATATTCCTCTTCGCCGCGGCTGCCGGATGACTCCCCCGCAGATCGCGGCTCCTGCCGTTGGCTCCGTCCAGGCTGACTGGCGAGCGGAATACCACACTTGCATAGCCGGCGTATTGCGGCTTCCGGCTTGGTCTTTCATCGGCACATTGCGCCATTTAGGTGAATTCCCACCCGATCCCATCGAGCGCCATCCCCTTCCTGCATCGGATTTCCCTGATCGATTCCGAGTTTCCGGCCGATAAGCTGATCGAGCCTCCGCATCGATTTGTTGCCGCTGAGCAAACCGCCCCAGTGTGAACGGCTGGCATCTCCGGGCTGAACTGGCCCTTGAAGCGCCAGTCAGAAATGCGCGGGGCAGGCGGCGGCCCATTGAGGTTCGGGGAGGAGCGATGGCCGATAAAATTCTCTTCGTAGACGATGAGCCCCTCGTCCTTGACGCCTTCAAAAGAATGTTGCGCGATCGGTTCGTAACCTATACCGCCGACAGCGGCGAAAAAGGATTGATCGAGGCCAGGGAGAATGGCCCTTTCGCCGTCGTCATCTCCGACATGCGCATGCCGGGCATGAACGGCGCACAGTTCCTGGCCCAGATTCGCAAAATCGCGCCCGATACAGTTCGAATGTTGCTCACCGGCTTCACCGACCTCGACGCCGCCATCGCCGCCGTCAACGAAGGCAACATCTTCCGCTTTCTCTCCAAGCCATGCAGCAAGGAGGATCTGCTCAACGCCATCCGCCTTGGCCTCGCCCTCCATCGCTCCACCCTCGTCGAAAAGGAGCTGGTGAAAAAAGCCCATGCCCTTGAGCACCCCCTCGTCGAGCGCGCACCCTCGGAAATCTGCGAATGGGATAACCGCCAGGGGCCTACCGGCCTGCCGGGTCCGTCGCAAGCCAGGGAACTTCTTGGTCCGCTTTTCGGGGGCGACCACCAGTGTTACGTTGCTCTGCTCAAGCTCACCGTGCTTCAAACCCTTGAGGAGCGCTATGGCGAGGAAGCCGCCGCCGACTATCTCATCAACGCCGCCCACTTCCTTGTGCAGTCCCTCCGCTCCGAGGACCTTCTCTTCCACTGGGGTCGCTACGTCCTCATGGCCGTGGTCCGGCGAACCGTTTCTCCGGCTGCCGTTCGCATGGAGTTTGCCCGCCTGACCTCTGCCGGCAGTGACCATGTGATGGAAATCAATGGCAGGAGCACCGTAATAGCCACAACCATAGACTTCGATGTCAAGACCGTCTCGCAGTTCGCCACTCTCGGCGACCTGCTCGCCGCCTTCGATCCGGAACTTAGCGGAAGGGTCGATTCCAAAGTCGAAGCTGATCGCTAGAGCCTCTTCAATTGCAGAAAGTGACAGCCCTCCCAGTTGGCGAATTATCCTGAAGAAGAAAGCAGAGCGGACTCGTTCCGGCTCTTGCGCCCATTCCCCTCTTTCAAGGAGCTGCCCTCTTGCATCGGCGATTCGTCTTCATCGCGCTCACCGCGCTCCTCCTGCTCATCCAGCCCTTGATCCTTTTCGCGCAGGACACGCGCACCGTCATCGAACCGCTCTTCCCGCAGCTTTGCACCACGGTCGACGCGCAGCTTGCTTCGGATGGCCATTCACTCGCTGCCGCCGACGAGCAAAAGCTTGACACCGCGCGGATTCAACGAGCAATCGATAAGTGCGGCCGCGGGCGGGCTGTCATGCTTCGCGTCGACGAAACCGATAACGCATTCTTAAGCGGGCCTCTGGTTTTGAGACCCGACGTCACGCTCATCGTCGGCCCTGGCGTCACGCTCTTTGCCTCGCGCGATCCGGCCGTCTTCGCCGTTTCATCCGGCAGTTGCGGCATCGTCAGCCACAGTCCCGGCTTGAGCGGATGCAGGCCCCTCATCTCGGTCGACCACGCGCCCAACTCCGGCGTCATGGGCGATGGCGTCATCGACGGCCGCGGCGGAGAGAAGATGCTCGGCTCCGCATATTCCTGGTGGGATCTGGCGGAGCAGGCGCGCGCTGGCGGCGGGCAGCAGGTTCCGCGCCTCATCGTCGCCACTGATTCGAACAACTTCACGCTCTACCGCATCACGCTCAGGAACTCGCCCAACTTCCACGTCGTTTATAACGGCGGCGACGGGTTCACGGTTTGGGGCCTCAAGATCGACACGCCGCAGCGCCTCGCCCGCAACACTGATGGAGTTGATCCAGGTGACGGCGCCAAAAACGTCACCATCACCCATAGTTCCATCCGCGCCGGCGACGACAACGTGGCCATCAAGGGCGGCCTGGGCGGCGCGACAAACATCACCATCAGCCACGACCACTTCTATTGGGGCCACGGCATGTCCATCGGCAGCGAAACCAACGGCGGCGTCAGCAAAATCCGCGTCTTCGATCTTTCGCTCGACGGCCCCGACAATGGCATCCGCATCAAGTCCAACGGTTCGCGCGGCGGCCTCACTCAGGACGTGCTCTACGACGACATCTGCATCCGCAATTCGCCCAATCCCATTACGCTCGATACGGCGTACTCAGCCAACGGCCCGCTCCAGGGCGATTCGCCGCCCACCATGCGCGGCATCACCCTCCACAACGTTCGCGTCTCAGGCGGCGGCAAGTTCACCTTCAACGGCTACGACCAGACTCACCGCATCGCGGCGACTCTCAACGGCGTGCAAATCACCGACGAAGCAAAGTACGCCTACGAAGTGAATCACGCGGACCTTACGCTGGGCCCCGATCCGACCAATCTGGACCTGCCGGCAGACCCCGATCTCATAAAGGACGACTCAACCATCAGCGGCAAGCCCGCCGAAGGCAATCCGCCATCCTGCGCCGACAAGTTCGTATCGTTTCCGCAGTAGCTCCATGGAGCTTTGTCGCGCGCCTTCCCAACATTTTGTAGCGCCGGCCTCCCGGCCGGCTGTCGTGCGGGCGTCCTCGCCCGCACCTACTCTTTTCGCAGTGGCCGCCCCCGTCACTTCAACTCTGTCATCCTGAGCGACCTCGCACGCAGCGCGAGGGAGTCGAAGGATCTGCTGCTGTTTGTGACCCTCACCCCCCACACAATTGGGGGTGCCCCACGTCTCGATTCTCAGACGCGGAAAAGAGCAATATGCGCTAACTTGCTAACCCGCTAACTTGCTGACTCGCTAACTCGCTAACCCGCTAACTCGCTGCCTCACTTCATCGGCACGCGCACCACAATCTTGTTCCCCGTCCGCACCACCATCCGCGAGAACGATTCGTCGCTCGCATTGCTGAGCGAGACGTAGCCGCCGTTGAGCGCCGTCACGTCGCCGTGCATCTTCGCGTTTGCGTCGGCGGGCTTGGTGAAGCTCACGCGCACATCGGCCCGGCCATCGCCATCGAGATCGATCTCGTCATTCACCCGGGCGGGCAGCGCGTCCGCCGGCTCAAAAACAATCTGCACAAAAGGTTCGGTTCGCTCGAACATCCGGGGCCGAACCTGTTGATAAACCTCGATCCGGTAGCCACTTCGCTGGATCGTCCGCGCAATCGTGCCGCCGCTGTACGTTGCGTCGATGTGCAGCCCCGCGTGCGCCACCACGTTGCTGAAACCCATGATCAGCACAAATGGAACACAAACGGCGATGAGCAGCGTAAATCCCGCGCCCGTGTAAGCCAGAATCGAAAGAAAGCGCGTGCGCATGGTTTCCTCCTTCACATCCCCGGCAGCCAATGGATGATTGTGGATACCGAGCCCGCCAGAACACTGCCGCCGAACATCGTAGCCATCGCCCACGCGCCATACAAAAACAGCAGCCGTGCGCGTTCCGGCTTCACCGCAACCGGCGTCCCTTTCAGGTGCCACACCGCCGCGTCTTTCTTGCAAACGTCAACGCATGCGCCGCACTTCATGCAGTTCAGCAGCGTCTTTCCCTCGGCGATCGAATCCTTTGAAAGCGCCACCGTCGGGCAACTGGTCTGGCAAAGCGTGCAATCCACGCACTTTGTTCGGTCGAATCGGATTTCGAAGAGGTTGATTTTGTTTGAGAGCGATTGAAACGCGCCAAATGGGCAGAAGAATCCGCACTGCGTTCGCTTCTTCGTCAGGTATGGAAGCACCACCACCAGCCCGACAAACAGTGCGACGAACACGCCCATCTGAATAGCCGTCTCCACATTGCGCACCGCGGGGAATTCTGTAACGGCTTTGAACGGGCACAGCCACATGCAGTAAACCGGCTCAAAGATCGCCGCCGAAACCAGCACCACGAAAACCAGAATGGCCCACGGAATAAGCCGCAGAGTCGATCCGTACTTCGTCACAAAGCGATGCAACCGTCGCCGCTTCGGCAACGCCGCGAATCCCTCTTCAATACCGCCGAAGAAGCACGCGTAACTGCACCACGCCTTGCCCAGCACCAGCGTCATGGCGAACCAGACTCCGATCATGATGGCGATCGAGTGTGGATTGCTCGCCGTGGGCAGGATCGATCCCGGAAAAATAATCGTCCGCGCGAACGCTGCCGGCAAAATCAGTGACGGCGTCACCATGAAGCAGAACGGCGTGTCGCCCGAGACCATGCGGCTGATCGGAATGCTCATCGTGCCGCGCTCGGCGATCAGCGCAGCGATGAACCCGAACGGAAACAGAAAACCCAGCGCGACAAAAAAGATTCTCCGCCAGCGATAGGTCTCGCCTGTCCGCATCATCATGAAGAAAAGCCCGGTCATGAAGACGATCACCACCAGCGCGCCGATGTGCTCGTCGCGGCCAGCCTTCTGGAATGCCGGCGTGAACATCAGCAGCGCCCACAGCGCCATCGGCACCGTAAGCAGAATCGACCGGCCCACACCCCGAAACGCCTTCGGGGGCGCAACTGAAATGCTTTGACTAGCCATAAACAGTCCTCTCAATAAGGATCGAGACTCCGGAGAATCCATACCAGCAAGCCAGCATCACCGCGACTATGCGGGCCACGGTGACCACCGCCGGCGTTCGCTGCACGAAGCCCATGGAAAGAAACGGCAGAAACCACACCGCTGTCCCGGCGAAAAAGCAGACAAAGAACAGCAGCGCTGCCGACAGATGCTCAAGCTCGGCCGCGCGCACTCCGGCAACGAGAAACGGCGGGCAAAGATTGATTCCCGTCAGGAATCCCAGCGCCAGCGCGCCCGACATCATCGGTCGCGGCGTCTCGCCGATCTCTACCAATCGGCTTGTGGACCTTGCAGCGGTGCATCTCCGGTGCGGCCAGCCCACCGCGTAAACCACCAGTCCAACGGCGAGCAGCAGCTGAATCCCACCCATCAGCCACGTCCGGCCCACCCATGCCCGCGGAATCGTCGACCCCACCATCCAAACCGCTGCCGCGAACACCATGTACCCGGCCAGCCGCGCCGCAAGAAACAAGAGCAGTTGCCGGCTGTGTAATCCCAATCCCCGCGGCTGAACCATCATCCACGGCACCACCACCGGCCCGCAGGTCGCCAGGCAAACCGGCCCCGTCGCGAGTCCCAGCACAAGCGCCTCCCCGGCGCTGGCCGAAAGAGAAAGTGCCGCCATCTTGCCATGGAGTCTAGGTCTGCGCGCAGGATTCCTCTCGTGACCGCAGTCACGCTCCGGCGTGTCAAGACCCGCGCGATCAAATCAACGACCACCGTCCACCGTCCACCGACCCCTGACCAACCAAATCCCCCGCTCCCCGCATTTATCGCTTATTCTTGTAACAATTCCTTCTTGCTTCGGCAGGCCACGCAAAACAATTTCTTATGAACTCAGTCGTTTTAGCGGTCGACGATCTTCGGGAGCAGTATCTCAAGGAGATGGCGCTTGTCCGCCAGACCTGTGAGCGCACCGGTGACGGCACCGCCGCCATCCGCCGCCGCTCCGCTGTCGTCGACCGCATCCTCATTGAAATGTGGCGCCGAGCCTTCGCCGGCCTGCCTCCGCAGAACACCGCTCTGCTGGCCCTGGGCGGTTACGGACGCAAAGATCTCTTCCCTTATTCCGACGTCGACGTCCTCTTTGCCTTCGCCGACGACCGAACCGAAGAGCAGTCCCGCGAAGCCGTCAGGGCCATTATTCAGGGCATGTGGGATATCGGTTTGCGCGCCAGCCCCAACTCCCGCACCGTCAAGGAGTCCGGCCGCTTCGACCCCGACAATCTCGAATTCACC
>CAYOVE010000117.1:0-9925 GCA_964407295.1 uncultured Occallatibacter sp. | reverse complement strand
ATGGCCGGCGTCCTCGCCGCATGGGGCATGAACATCGTCCGCGCCGGCGCCTACTCCAACGATGCCGGCGTCATCGTCGATAGTTTTCAGTTCACTGATATCTTCCGCACCCTCGAGCTCAACCCCACCGAGAAAGATCGCTTCCTCGCCAACGTTCACGACGTCGTCGCGCAAAAAGCCTCCGTCGAGCAGTTGCTCGCGGCGCGCAGCCATCTCAATAACCCCGGCAACTATAAGCTCGACGTGGTCACCAAGCTCGAGTTCGACTCCGAGTCCTCATCGCATTCAACGCTGTTGCAGGTCGTCGCGCAGGATATGCCCGGCCTTCTCCGCCAGATCGCTCTCACCTTCGGCACGCACCAATGCAACATCAAGGTCGCGCTCATTGATACTGAAGGCGAAACCGCCATCGACGTCTTCTACCTCACCAGCCACGACGAAAAGCTCTCGCCCGACGCCCAGCTCTCCCTCGCCAAAGACCTCACCACCGCCCTCGACTCCATGCGCTCCCCGGCGTAAGCCCTCCCTCTGGTTTGTCATCTTGAGCGTCTGTTTTCGGTTTGACATCCCGAGCGACCGGAGTCGAATGGGGACCCACATTCGGCTGTCGCGTCTTCAATTCACCACAAAAAATGGGTGCCCCATCCTAAAACTCCACGCGAAGCGAGGAGTTTTAGGGTGGGATACCACGAACTCCGGCCTTGCTTTCTTCGCCTCCCACAGATGGCGTTGCCCCATCCTTCGCTCTTTTCTGGCGAAGGGTGGGATAGCACGAATCCCGCCAACTTGCCAACTCGCGAACGTGCGCTCAGCCGCACGCGAACTTGCCATATCGCATGAACCCGAATCAGCCTCCAACCCACCACAAAAATGGGTGCCCCATCCTAAAACTCCACGCGAAGCGAGGAGTTTTAGGGTGGGATACCACGAACTCCGGCCTTGCTTTCTTCGCCTCCCACAGATGGCGTTGCCCCATCCTTCGCTCTTTTCTGGCGAAGGCTGGGAAACCACAAATCCAACCTTAACGGCCTTGTATCAGGGCATGGCTTTAGCCATGCCGCAAGCGTCACAAAATGATCATGGGCTTTAGCCCCTGCAAACACTTGTCGCGCGGGTCTCCTTGCGATCTCGCGCCGCCCAAACCCCGCTCCCTGTTCTCTGGTTTTCTATTCCCTAATCCCTATTCCCTGTTCCCTGCCTCTTCCAACCCGCCCACAAGAACCCCAAAATCAAAGTACGCGGCGAAGCCGCGATCAGCATGGCTCCCGTCGGGAGCGAGGAAGTTAGCCCAGGACGAAGTCCTGGGAAAGGCCCAGCGAGCCAACCTCGCTTGGCCGATGAAAGTTTCAAGCTCCGCCCGCAACCCACGGCCGCCTGATGTCACGAACGCAAAGCCTGGACGACTCATCGCTCTCCGGACAGTCACGGCCAATACTCCATCCCAGAAGCCGACATTTGAGGGCGCGAATCCAACGGGGCCGAGAGTCGGATCAACTATCAACCCTAGACGGCACCCCTCATCTCAGCGAGGAAGCGGCGCAATATCTTGTCAACTGTTTCAAAAGGTGGGTTCTCTCTGAAATGCCGCGCGATGTCCTTTACGATTTGCGTCTTCGGACGCGCGTCCTTCATGTTTGGATCCCGGTGCGCCCAGTCTCGACCATGGTGCAAGGTGTCCCATGGCGAACGGAGGTTTGCACGGGTTTCAGGCGCGTCCCCGTGCTTGCCGAACCCGTAGCAAATACCGACCTGGTTGTTCCAAATCGGCTTGAAGAGATCAATGAGGTAGCTTTCGGCTGCACCTTGCCATCCCGTCTGAACAACAAGCGCGCGATATTCGAAATCCTCTATTCGAAGCGACGACGCAGCCCTGACGATATTTTTTTTATGTTCGGTGAGGCGGCCGGACAATTTATCTCCCTGCTCGATTGCCGTTTTACTCGCTGGATCGGCCGGATCAGCCTTTCCAACATAGATTGGATGTTCCCGCTTCGAGATAGCCGAATAGGCTTCGAAGGCCCCCGTGTAGTAGATCGCATAGACCCCGGAGCCATAGAAGCGCTCGACTGCGGCGAGCGGCTTCCGAGGTTGCGCGATCATCGTGATTCCGACTATTCGCCCAACAACATTCGGGTTTGAAGGGTCGAAGACAAGCCCCGGGTGCTTTATTGGGTCGAGGTCTTCCATGACTCTTCGCAGCTTTTCGTAGGCATCTCCAATTTTCCTGCGAACTCTTTTCGCGCTTGGCGCTGCAAGTAAAGTTGCCTCCTCCTTGGCGATCTCCTCGGAGAGTTCCTTGATCTGGTCGGCCAGTTGTTCGAGCTTCAAGGGGGTCGGTGGCATCAGTTACCTTTGCCCGTTCTTAAGCAGAGTCTCACCTACGGAATGGGCGACCGTCTGTGCCAAGCGAACCGGGACTGCATTTCCCAATTGCCTCATAGCCTCGGTCCAAGGCCCCCGAAACAAATAGCCATCAGGGAAGGTCTGCAGGCGCGCAGCTTCGCGGACAGTGAAATACCGAACGGTTCCGTCCACCCGTGAAATCATGTTCTCCCCTCCTGGCACGCCGTGATCACCCGCTTTCAAAGTCTTCGCGGGTTCATCGAGCGGGCTGCCCGTGTGCCCCTTGTAAACTCGCGCACCGGGGATGAACACGTGGTTGGGGATCCCGTTCCGCAAGTTCTTTTCGGGGTCGGGCAGGTCGGCAATTGCGTCCCTCACCGTTAGCCACGGGAGTTTGTCAAAATCAAAAGGCAGGTCGCTCCGAAGCCTTTCCACGCGCAATGCAGATCGCTCGTCGGGTTGCGGTCGCTTACGACTCGGGACTTGATGGCGGTCCCAATACTCCCCGGTTATCCACTGAGAGCGCAGCAGATTGTCCTCAGAGTGGGTGCCTTCGGGAAAGCTCCACTCAACACCGAGGTCTGATCGAAATCCGACCAGGAATACCCGCTCACGGCGCTGCGGCACTCCATAATTCGCGGCGTTAAGCAATCGGAATACCACGTTGTACTCTGTGCGGTCTCGCAGTGAGGTGTGGTGTTTTTCCAGCCTGGCCCGATGCTCCCTCCAATTCTCGAGCTTGCGCCGAGTGAAACTCGGGTGTGTTAGCTGAAGTTGGATGTATTCGAAATAGTCAGCGAATGTCTCCCTCAAGAGTCCTTTGACATTCTCAAAAATGAAGGCTTGGGGCCTCAATTCACGCACGGCGCGGACTGCTTCTGGAAACATGTCTCTCGCGTCCAAGTACCCGCGATGCTTTCCGCCCAACGAGAACGGCTGGCACGGGGGGCCCCCCGAAACCACCACGACATTCTTCAGGCGGTTGAAGTCGAACTTTGCCACATCGCCCTCAAACAGAGGCCATTTTTCGACAGCTCGGAGATTGTCCCGCTGGTTTTCACGAAATGTCTCGCAGGCGTTGTGGTCCCACTCGATAACAGCCGCGTGCCTGAAACCGGCGTTGGACATGCCAATTGCCAATCCGCCAGCTCCTGCAAATAATTCGACGCTACGCATCGAGGAATCTCCCGATCTTCGCTTGCAAACGCTCGGAGTCACGGAGTTGACATTCCCAAATCGTCAGCACCCGCCATCCGTCCGTTCTGAGGTGCGCCAGGTTCTTGGCGTCACGTCGCTTGTTTCCCTCTAGCTTCGGGCCCCAAAACTCCGGGCGCGATTTCGGCATCCGTGCAAGGGCGCAATCTTTGTGCCTGTGCCAAAAGCAGCCGTGGACAAAAATGACCTTTCGTCGGGAACGAAACACGAGGTCGGGACGCCCCGGTAGATCCCGCGCATGGAGCCTATATCGGTGGCCTATGGCAAATACGAGCCTGCGGACAAGCAGTTCGGGTCGCGTGTCCTTTCCGCGAACCCTCGCCATGACCTCAGACCTCTTTGATGGCGGGACCGTATCCACGTATTCAACATTACATTCAGCCGACGATAATGCCGCGATTCGTCCCCATTACAGCACGATGAGGGCCTCTCCGAGCTGTGCAAATGGAGTGCCGGAATCCGAAAAGGGAATAAGCCGGAAGAAGCGGCTACCGGCTTGGGAATCGGTCTCCTAGGAGAGTATTCAGCTAGTCTCCGAAAACGCCGAAATCACGCCCGACTCCGCGCTCCGAAACCTCAAAGACCGCAGCCGTCCCGCCATCATCTCGCCACTGGCTCCGCCATCCCCGCTGGGCCGTGTCAACCCCTCGCCTCTCCCTTTCCGCCCTCAACTCCTTGAAAACACTCCGCAAATACTTTTTTGAAGTTTGCCGATCATTTCGGCTTTTAAGCGCATAATCACTGCATCGATCCAAAACAGGCTATGAACCCATGCCGGCTCCTCCGAGCCGCCGAGGATTGCTGCGCAAAAAGAAAGGAAACGCGGGCGGCCGCCGTGACGGATGCAGACGGCAGAAAAGCGGTAGCTGAGAGTTAAAAGCCCCCCCACCCCCCCCACCTCATTTGTGAAACTGTGAAACTGTGGACCGCGCCGAATCAATTACTTACAGTCACAGCTTCACCGTCTCACAGCTTCTTTTTCGGGGGTTCTGTGGCAGTGTCGTCCGCCGCGCCGGACCAGCTCTTTAGCTCCGCCAGCCCCGCTCACTCCGCTGATTTGTGTACCAGGTACTCCTCCACCAGTACGCTCACCAGAACGGCCGTCGGAATCGCGACCATCGCTCCGGCAATGCCGCCCAGCGCTGAACCCATCAGCAGGGCGACGAAGATCGCCAGCGCCGGCAGTTGAACGCGGCTCCTCATGATGCGCGGAGTCAGAAAGTAGTTTTCAATCTGCAGGTAGATAACGAAGAAGATGGCCACGCCCAGCACGCGGCCCCAGCTGTCGATGGCCGCCACCATCAGCGCCAGCAACAGCGAAACGGCCGCGCCGAGCACCGGGATCAGGTTGAGCAGGCCGGTCAGGACGCCCAGCACATAGGCATAGCGCACGCCCAGCGAAAGGTAAACGATGGTGCTTGCTGTGCCCAGAATCAGCATCAGGCTCAGTTGGCCCAGCAGCCACTTTTCCATGCGGACGGCTGCTCGTCTCAGCGTCGCGTCCAGCCGATGCCGCGGCGTCGTTGGCACAAACGAAAGAAACCAGCGATATGCCCCTTCGCCCTCGAGAATGAAGTAGAGCGTGAGCACGAAGCCGGCGAGCACCTCGGCCAGCGCTCCCGCCCACGCCCTGAACGAGGTCAGCAGGTACGCTGCCCCGCCGCTCAGCCCGCGCTGCATCCACGCGATCACGTCGTCTGCATCAATCCGATCGGCGTAGGGAACCGCTTTGATCTTTTCTAAAATCCCTGGCAAGCGATTGGGCAGTTCGCTGGTGAGCGACTGCAAATCGTTGATGACCGGCGGCAACGCGAAAAATCCGAAGACAGCGAATGCGCCTGCCACCGCCAGCAGCAGAATCAAAATCGCCATCGATCCGTGGAACGGTTTCCATCGGCCGATGCGAATCTGCGACGTGGCTCTCACTATCGGCGACAGCACCACCGCAAACAACGCCGAAACGTAAAGCAGCGCCAGCATGCCGCGCATTAGCCAGGCCACGTCGAGAGCCAGCGCCACGGCGAAGAAGAACACGATGTATCCGCGAACGTTCTGCTTGTTCTGCGCGGCTTGCTTCGTCTCCGCGGATTGATTCATGCTTACCGATCCTTACACACCGGTTGGATGCGCAGCGACGGCGGGTCACTGCTCACCCTTCAATGTCCAACTGCTCTCTGCTCTTCGTCCACGTTTCACGACTCACGGTCCACGGTCACCGTTCACTGTCCGCTAATGATTCCGCCGACGATCCCGCCCAGCAATCCGGCGCCGGTCGCTTGCTGCGCCGCCTCCGGATGTGGCAGATACTCGTAGATCTGCATTGCCAGGCGCGAGATAGGCAGCGTCTGCAGCCATACCGTGCCCGGACCCACCATCCGCGCCAGGAAGATGCCGTCGCCGCCGAAGAACATGTTCTTGATCCCCGGAACCGTTGTGATCTGGAATCCGACCGACGATTGGAACGCACCAACGTGGCCCGGATGCACAAACAGGATCTCGCCCGGAGCAAGGTCTTTCTGGATCAGCTCGCCCGACAGTTCGATCCACGCCGTGCCCACGCCGCCGATCTTTTGCAGCAGGAATCCGCTGCCGCCAAAGATGCCCGCGCCGAGCGACTGCTGGAATCCGACGCTAATCGTCACCTGCGGCGTCGCGCACAGGAATCCGTGCCGGTGCACCATGTACTCCGGCCCCTGCCCAAGCTGCACCGGCACAATGTGCCCCGGCACCCTGGTGGCAAACGAGACGGAGCCCTGATACTGCATGGCACGATACTCGGTCATGAAGAGGCTGCCGCCGCCGGCCACGCGCTTGATCACGCCCAAAAACCCTCCACCCCCGCCCGCCTGCGTGTGCGTCATCATCTGGATGGATGCGGTCATCCACGAGAGCTCGCCGCTCTCTGAAAACACGCTCTCGTTGGGGTCGAGCAGCACTTCGAGCACCGGCATGGTGGTGCCCAGAATCCTGGTTTGCATGAGGAGTCCCTCCTGATAGTCATCAGTGTAATGGCCGCAAGGCATTGCGCATCAGAATGTTTGTGGATTCGTTGCAACGCGTGGGGACTGCGATTCGACAGAAGATTTTGGGGCCTGGCAGCTTATTGCTCGACGCGATGCGCAATCACATAATCTTTGATGCGGTCATACACATCGCTTGGCAGCACGCCGTGTTCCACCAGATCCTGCTTGCTCCGGTAAGGCCGGAAGCGCACGATACGCCCCGCCCAGCTCGGCGTCATGCCGGGGACTTTAAGCAATTCATTCACGCTGGCGTGGTTAATGTCGACGCGTGCCTCGGGCGGCGGAATGGACTTCGGTTTGGTTGCGGCTTGCGGAACTGCGGCCTGCGCTTGGGCGGAAACAGCCATCCCGGTAAAAGCCATGGAAATGACGAGAGCAGCAATGGTTAGCGCGTTGCTTGGTGTACGTGTTCGCACGAGACCATTCTCGGCTTCCAACTCGTTCCCGGCAAGATGGCGAAGCCACGGCACTGGAACCGCGCATTGCCTGCTAAAGCGGCCGACCTGTAAGAATAGGTCCATGGCAACTTCCCCCGCCGTTTCCCCTTCCGGCGGCTCGCAGGGCGCGCGGCTCTTCGACAAGATGAGACTGGCGCTGTTCATCACCCTGTTGGCATTGCTCGTCGTATGTGCCCTGTCTTTGTGGATGACACGCGGCGCAATGAACGTTCTGCACGGCAAGGGCGGAGTATCGAACTCAACCGGTGAACCGTCACTGGTGGATTTGAATCCCTGGCAGACTGCACAGGCTCTGGCCCCGCTCGCAGTTTCTGCCGAGGAGAATGAGTACGCGCGCGAGGCAGAACGCCTGGCTGACCATGAAGTGGATCAGGCATTCGCAGCCGCTCTGCGCCAGGCGCGCCTGGAAACACAGCGCCGCACGCTCACGGGAGATGCGTTGGCTCTCTCGCAAAAGGTCACACAACTCGAGCAGCTCGCAAAACAGGACCAGGCACTCGTGGATAGCCTGACGGCTCAAGTCGAGTTATCGAAAGGTTCGGCCAGCAGCGGCTCGCAGCCCAGTTCAGCGAGTGACGACCTTGAAGTAGCAAAAGCGCAGCTCGGGCTCGACAATGACGAACTAAGCGATGCCCAACGCGAATTCGAGCGCGCATCGGGCGATCACAGCGCTCAGATCCAGGACGAGTTGGTCGCGCATGAAGCATCGATGCATGCGTACGACAGCCAGGCCGGGAGCAGCGGCCAAATTGCGGTGCTTTCAGCTGGGCAGAACAGTACACTCGCGGCGCGGCTGAACGCCTGGTTCAAGCAGATCCAGCGCCAGGCGTTGATCGAGCAGGCGCTCCAGCAGGCGCAGGACGATGCGCGCAGCTTGAACGCTGAACACACCGCCCTTGAGGCCAAGGCCAATGCGGCTGTTGAGGCCGGCGAAGGGCTGGATCGCGCGTCTCAGCTCGCCCATCTCAAGAATCGCAGCATCGAGCGCCAGATCTTGAGCATCGACGACGACCGAATCCAGACCGAACAGCAGCTTGCGACTACCTACGCCAAGTGGTCCGCCCAAGTAAAGCTCCAGCACCAGATTGTGCTGCACCTGATTCTGCAGTCTCTGATGCTCATTCTTTTCATCCTAATGGGAATGCTTCTGGGCGAAGCTCTGGTCCGGCGCATGATGGCCCGGCCTGCAATCGACCGCAGGCAGCTGGGCACCTTGCGCAACATTCTTGGGCTCGCAATTCAGGTGCTGGGGGTCGGGCTCATCCTGCTATTGATCTTCGGCTCGCCACAGGAGACGCCGACCATTCTGGGCCTTGCTACAGCCGCGCTCACGATCGCACTGCAGGACTACATCCTGGCGTTTCTGGGATGGTTCGCGCTCATGGGCAAGAATGGCATTCATGTTGGCGACTGGGTTGAGATCAACGGCGTTGGCGGCGAAGTAACGGAGCTCGGGCTGATGACCACGACTTTGATCGAAACCGGTGGCCTCGCCGATCAGGGACTTCCGACCGGACGCCGCATCTCGTTCATGAACGGCTTTGCGATCAGAGGGCAGTACTTCAACTTCTCCACGTCCGGCCAGTGGATGTGGGACGAGATCGCCGTGAATGTGCCGGAGGGCGCAGACGTTCATTCCTTGTTGGAAAATGTCCAAAAGGCTGTGGCCGAGGAAACGAGGGATAACTCGCACCTGGCCGAGCAGGAATGGAAACACGGAACGCGAGATGCAGGATTGAGCCGATTCAGTGCCGCGCCGGCGGTGAACTTCAGGCCTTCGAGTTCCGGGATCGAACTCCATATCCGGTATGTAGCACCTGCTTCAGAGCGATTCGACCTGCGCAATCGCATCTATCAACGCGTTGTCGAATTGCTTCACGAGCAGAGTGGCGCGGCGCAGTAGCGTCGGAGCGGAATGCGGAGCGGTTTGCCGCGGGCTACGTCAATCCTCGGCTGCGCGCGGCTTCAGGCCGCGCCTGTCAAGCATTTGTCCATGTGCGCCAGCACGTGCGGCCACGCATCTTCGTGCCGCTTCTTCGACTCCTCGTCGGGAAATCCGGCGTGCGTGAGGCGAAGCAGAGTGCCGCCGCCCTTCTTAATCAACTCCACCGTCACCTGAGTTTCCGCGCCCTTGGTTGCAGCGGTGAGCCAGGTGAGCTCGACAAGCTCGGGGCGGCTAAGGCGGAGAAAGCGCCCGTAGTGCGGATGTCGCTGGTCTTGGAATTCGGTCTCGAAGAAGAAGGCAGCTCCGGCTTCGGCCCGCATCGAAACCGATCCCGGCGCGGCGAACCAGCGATCGAACTGCTCTGTCCAGGCAATGAAGAGCGCGTCTGGAGAGGCCTTCAACGTGTGCTCAACTGTAAATCCAAATGGTCGTTGCGAAAGATCGGGTGTACGCACGGGCAGGGATTCTCCTTTCCGGGGCTCCTGCATCGGGGTAACAAACCATTTGACACCATACCGGCCTTCCCCGTACCTTTGAAGACAGATGCAGAGCTTCCGCCATCACGGCCACCACCATCATCATGGGACAACCATGCCGGCGGACTGCCATGGCCTGAAGTAGACGGCCAGAGAGATCTAAAGAAGCATCCAGCCCGCCGGCGACCGACGCCAGCGGGTTTTTTCATGTCCCCAAAACCTGGGAATCTCAATCTGAAACAGGAAGACGAAACAGGAAAACAATGAGCAGCGAAACAGCAACAATCGATTTCGAAAAAATGGATGGCCTCGTACCGGGGATCGTGCAGGATGCGCGCACCGGCGAAGTGCTGATGCTGGGGTTCTTGAATCCCATCAGCTATGCCAAGACGCTGGAGAGCGGATTTGTAACCTTCTGGAGCCGCACGCGCCAGAAGCTGTGGATGAAGGGCGAGACCAGCGGCA
>CAYOVE010000116.1:0-10094 GCA_964407295.1 uncultured Occallatibacter sp. | reverse complement strand
ACGCTGACCGCTCTTGAAAACGTGTTGCTCCCTTACGAGCTCAACCTGGAAGGCAACGGCGTGGAGCGGGCGCGGCGCCTGCTGGACGAGGTTGGCCTGAAGGAGCGCATGGATCATTACCCGGTGCAGCTTTCCGGTGGCGAGCAGCAGCGCGTTGCGTTGGCGCGGGCGTTCGTGGTTGAGCCGCCCATTGTGATGGCCGACGAGCCGACCGGCAATCTTGATTCGACGAACGGCAAGCTGGTGCTCGATCTGCTGCTGGACCGCAATCGCAAAGCGGGAACGACATTGGTTCTGGTGACGCACGACCCTGAAGTTGCCAGCCGCGCCGACCGCAAGATCGTGCTCAGAGATGGCCTGATCGTCGAAGACACCCTGCCGGGTCCGGGCGCGTCCATCGTGCAAGAGCCGGGCAACAATCCAAGTGAGAAAACAAATGGCTAACCGCGCGTTGAGCTGGAGGCGCGCCGGAGCGATTGGCTGGCGCGATCTGAAGTCCGCTCCCGGAAAATTCGGATTTGTTGTGTTGTCAGTGGCGGTGGGAGTGGCTGCGCTGGTTGGCGTGCGCGGGCTCAGCGACAGTTTTCGCCAGACACTCAACTCTGAGGCGCGCTCGCTGTTGGCGGGCGATCTGAGTGCGCGACTTTTTCGCGCGCCCACATCCGATGAGATCGGCAAGGTTGCGGCAATCGAGGCACAGAGCAAGGGCGCGATCCGATCCACGTGGGTGACCGAGACCGTTTCGATGGCGTCGGTGTCGACGAACTCCGTGCCGCTGCTGGTCTCGCTTAAAGCTGTCGATCCTGCTGAATATCCCTTTTATGGAACGGCGGAGCTGGATCCGGCGATGCCGCTGCGGCAAGCTTTGCAAGGTGATTCGGCGGTCGTCGCGGACGAGTTTCTGGTTCGTCTCAATGCTCACGTCGGCGATACACTGCGCCTCGGCGGCCGAGACTTTCGCATCACTGCTGTATTGAAGCAGGAGCCGGATCGCATCACGGCCGGCATGGGCCTGGGGCCGCGAGTCATGATTTCAGAGGCGGCTCTGGCGGAGACCGGATTGCTGGCGCCGGGCAGCCGCGCGAGCCGGCGTTTGCTCGTGAAGCTCCCGAACGCGCCGCCGAAGGGCGTCACCGTGGACGCCGAGACCGCTGCGATTCGCACGCAACTGGAGGCGGCGCTGCCCGATGCGCAGGTGATGGACTACCGCGAGGGGAACCCCGCGCTCACGCGTGGCCTGGACAATGCGACTTCAATCCTGAGCCTGATTTGCCTGGTGGCGATGACTTTGGGAGCCATCGGCGTGGCCATGGCTATGCACGCGCATCTCGAACAGCGCATGGACATGCTGGCCATTCTGAAGGCGATTGGCGCGGACTCCTCCGACCTGCTGCGGATTTTTCTTTTGCAGACGCTGGGACTGGGTCTCGCCGGCGGATTGCTGGGAGTGGCGGCGGGCGTGGCTGTGATGGCCGCGCTGCCGGCGGCCTTCGGCCAGTTGCTTCCCGTGCATGTGATTCTCCAGTTTCCCTGGCAGTCGGCGCTGGCGGGACTGGGAACGGGGCTGCTCACGACTTTGCTTTTCTGCCTGCCGCCGCTGCTGGATGTGCGCGCCGTGCGGCCGGTTCTTGTGCTGCGCAGGCTTGTGGAGCAGGGGCCTTCCGGAATTTCTGGTTGGTTTGCGCGATGGTGGGCGCGCCAGCTGCAAATCGGCGTCGCAGCGGCGGTGATTGCGGGATTGGCCGGCATCGCATGGGCGCTTTCCGATTCGCCGAAAGTGGGCGCGTGGTTTGCATTCCTGTTTACGGTCGCGCTGCTGGCCCTGCTTATTCTTGCGGTGGTGACTCTCGCCACGCTGCGCTTTGTGCTCAACCGTACCAGGCTGCACTTGCCTTCGTCGCTGCGACAGGGGCTGGCCAATCTCTACCGGCCTGGCAATCAATCTGCCGCGGTGCTGGCGGCGCTGGGCACGGGAGTCATGCTGATCCTCGCGGTGTATCTGATGCAAAAGGATCTGCTGACCGATCTGCGCGAAACCGCCTCACCCAAGCTGCCCAATGTGTTTCTTGTCGACGTGCGAAGCGAAGAGGCCGACGGCGTGAAAGAATTCTTTGCGCATCAAGCCGCGGTGAGCGAGCCACTGAGCCTGATTCCCGTCGTGATGGGCCGGTTTATCTCCATCAATGGCCAGCAGGTGGAGCAAATGAAGGGCCAGCACTATCCGGTTCGCATGCTGGAAAGCGCCGAACTCACGTGGGCCGACGCGCCGCCCGAGGGCGACAAGGTGACCGCGGGCGCGTGGTGGACTGGAAGCAGTGCCGCAGAGATCGCGATCGGCGATGGCGTGGCGCAAAGGCTGCATGTCGGCGTCGGTTCAACTGTCGAACTAGAGACCGGTGGAACGACGCGAACGCTCAAAGTCGCCGCAATTTATCGCGCCGATGGGCAGCACCTGGGCGCGCGCGTGTCGTTCGTTCTGCCTTCGGGATTGATCTCCGATCAACCGGCAACGTGGTACGGCGGTGTCCACATCGATCCCAAACAGGTGGCCACCATGGAGCGCGCGTTTTTCAGCGCTTATCCAACCATCACCATCATCAATGTTGCCGATGTGCTGGAACGCATCGAGAGCGTCGTCGACCAGATCACGTTTGTCGTACGCTTGCTGGCCGGGTTCTCGATTCTTGCCGGGCTCACGATTCTCGCTTCGAGCATCGCCAGCACGCGCTTTCGCCGCATGCAGGAAGCTGTCGTGCTCAAGACTCTGGGCGCCACACGGATGCGGATCGTGCGCACCTTCAGCGTGGAATTCAGTGTCCTGGGTTTGCTGGCCAGCGCGGTTGGCGTGGTGTTTGCCAACCTGCTCACACGCGTGCTTCTGCATCGGCTCGATATAGGCTTTCACGTCGCATGGGGCGCGACGGCCACCGCACTTTTCGGAACTGCCGCGCTGGCTACGGCCACCGGTTGGATCGCGAGCTACCGTATACTCGGGCTGCGGCCGCTTGAAGTGCTGCGCGAGGAATAGGCGAATCGCGGGCAGCGCTCGGAAGGGGACAGGGCGATAATCCCAAAGAAAACGTGAAATTGACCGCGCGGGGGAATGTCCGTAACATGAAGAGGTTGGCTTTGCGCACCCCGCCCGGGGAGCCATACCAATCGGCTGCAAGATGCGCCGCCACTCGCGCTTGTTGCCCCCTCGTTCAATGGTAGGACAGCTGACTCTGGATCAGCATATCGGGGTTCGAATCCCTGGGGGGCAGCCAAAACCGCATATCGCGAAATCCCCCGTCTCATCGAATATCCATCAAGGACGGATTATTGGAACGATCTTGCGTGCTTCGAATTTCGCAGAGCGGAAATGGGAGGCGGAAGCATGAAAGCGTGAGGCCAAGAACAATAGCCCGGGCCGGACAGCATCCGCAGCATCAGAATAAATTGCCTGACACCTGCTCGGCCGCCAAGTAACTTCGCGACTGCAAGCGATCCCAGTCAAGCATCGGATCCTTCTTGATCGTACTGCTCAACTCAATGGAAAAGACCTGGTTGCGCACGCGGCCCACAACCAGGCTGCTCCCACGTCCGTGCTGCTCGCTCGCTCTGCAAATCCATGCCTCATTGCCAATCGCCCGAATCGACAAGGCATCAGAACCGCACTGTTCCTTCATCGCCCCTTCGCGCGCATGCGCATCCAAAGGAATCTCAACGACGATGGTGAGCGTTCGAGTGCCACCTTCGCCGTGCGTTGAAAAAGTGCACGTTCCAGGCTGGAATTGACCTATTCCCGTATAGGCGCCTGTGGCCGGCGCGTCCAGCAGACTCGATGCCGTGGCTTCGTTCAACCACGGACACTTATTTTCACCTCTGGCCGGCAGAGACATTCCGAGCAGAACGAGCAGGCCAAGGGCAGTTATGGACCGCCAGATCATCCGTCGAACCCAGCGAATTCTAATTCCCATCCGACGCCCCGCCAGTTCCCTGTGGCAGATCCGAATGCACGTGCCACGGTACACTCTCGTTCGAAATCTCAGGATGAATGCGGAGGAAGTTTAGAGAGTAAGTCGGCGCGCCAGGGTCCGCTTTCTTGTCAGCGAAAGCGGCCTGTTCCCGGATTGCATCCTCTTTCCGTCCCATGCGCCGGTACAGGATGGAAAGATTGTAATGCGCCGCCAGATCGTCGGGATCGATCCGCTGCAACTCTTGAAACTGCTCCAGCGCCTCGTGCTCCATCTTCTGCTGGTAATATGTGATCCCCAACTCACGCCGCGCATCCCTGGAATCAGGGAACATTTCCACCACTTTGCTGAAATCGGCAATCTCGCGTTCCGTATTGCCGGCGCGCCGTTCAAGCAGCCCATCGTAGTAGAGCGCGCGAGCGCTTCCCGGATCGAGGGCCAGCGCGCGACGAATGGCGCGCCGTGCGGACTCATACTTCTCCCAGACAATCTCGGTCAGTCCGATATTCGTGTATCCGTCTGCATAGCCTGGCCTGAGCTTCACGCACTCGGTAAATGCCGACACCGATTCGGCGTACTGGAATTGGTCAAGAAGCGCAATGCCAAGGTTGTTCCAGCGCATCCAGTCGGGATTGTCCGCGGGATCCGGGTCTTCTGGTGTGTTCGCGCCGATTTTGAGCACGCGGGTCCGCGATGCCAACTCTACGACTGGGTATGCCGGATGATCCGGACCGAAGATGTTATTCAGATAGCTCTGCCGGAGATGCCTGTAGTTCACCCTTGCGGTCACGGTCAGGTTCCCTTGCGCATTCGCGGGTATGCGGAACTGGTACCGTACCAGGGCTGACCGGCCGGCCTGCACAGTGTTGTCGTAGGCCACTGAGTGGATGGTCCAAACCTTGTGGTTATCTACAAAATCCCCCTGGTCAGTCACCGGGCGATTGGTGAAGCTGTGCGCACGCGGGTCGAGCATCCCGTCTGGTTTCAGAAATCCGCTGTGGTAAATATCTTTGCCATCCGCGTCTTTTACAGTGAATTCCACCCAGGCTTCATATAGGTCGCGCACTTCAGGGATGAGCGAGTGCCCGATGTTCTTGTTCTGAATGACGACATAAGCTTCAACGGTGTCACTGGCCGCAAGATCATAGGACACTCTGCCCAGAGGAGCGATGAGACGATCGCTGCCTTCTTTGCGAAGCGCAAAGATATCTACGTTCAAGTAATTGCCTGCTTGGAGAAACTCGATCGTCTTCTTAAGCTGCTCGTCGAAACCGTAGTAGAACGGCACCGCCGTGTTGCCCGCCAGCCAGCGATGCGACGCGAAGGTCCCGTTCTTTGCGCCGTACTCCTGCAGCGACACCGGGTTGCGCTTCATATGGCATCCCTGACAGGAGGTGAAGTCGGCGGTATAGAACGTCAGCGGATTTCGCTGTGAGAACTTCGATTGTTGCCACTCGTCGTAGGCGGTAAACGCCCGGATGAACTTGTAGTCGTTGAGTGGCACAGGAAGATTGGCCTTGTGGCACGCGGCGCAGAATTCCGGCTTGTGCAGGAAATCGTGCATCACCGCGGCCGAGTGGCGCTCGGGATGCCGCATAATCTCGGCGAACGGCACCTGACCCGGAATACGGTTACCTTTCTCATCTACCATGACCGCGGGCACTCCCATCACGACACTGGCATTGCCTTCGGGTGCGTTCACCTTCACCACCGAGTGGCAGGTCATACAAGTCAGCCCATCGGAATCGAACTGCGCCCGATCCACCTTGGAATCTTCCGTCAAGGCGCCCGAGAGGACGCCGATGGGGTTGTGGCAACTATCGCAGTGTCGCGCGAACGCAATCCCGCGCTCCGGATCGCGAATGAGGATATTCACGCTGGTGCGGTAAAACGGGGTCCGGAAAGCGTTCGAATGCAGCGCCTGCCGCCATTGACTGTAGGCCTCCTGATGACACGTCCCGCAATACTCCGCAGTGGGAAACGCTCCGGGCTGAATGAACCCCTTTCCCTCCACCTGGATGTTGCCCGGCAGGAACGGATTATTCGGTCCGTAGTGAAAGTCATAGGCGCCGGTAACGCCATCGTTGTGGGTTTGCCGATCGGTGTCTTGCTGCTGCTGTGCATGCAGCTCGTATTGGTGAAGCGCGTCAAGCTGCACCGGCGTATCCTTGGCCGGAGCTGAACCGTTCACCGGCACAGTGAAAGCGGAAGGCGGTGTCAACGGGGCCTGCTGAATCTGCGCCGCGGATTGCGGCCCGCCCGCTGCAATCGCGACCCAAGACAAGAGCATTCCCGGCATACTGAAACGAACGAACAACCCTGTTCTCATGGGCTCTTTCCTGCGATTGGAGAAATCCCTCACTCTGAGGCGTGCCGCGGCTTGCCTTTTCCGCCATGATCCGGAGAAGTTTTGGGGTCATAAACGCTGGGCACGACTCCCTTGCCCTCTTCGATGGCGAAGTACCGGTCAACCGCCGGAATCGCCACCACCTCCTTGACTCCGTCAGGCCATTGAATCTCGGCCTTATCGATCGTGGTCGCTTGCCCGAGCCCGAAGTGCAGCCGGAAATCGTTTGAGGACTCAAAGCTGCCGCCGCTCATCACGTCGCCGCGCTGGCGCATGCCGTTCGCAGTCAGGAAAACCTTGGCGCCAATGGCGTCTCGCGGACTCTTCGGTCCGCCGATCAGCTTCAGCCCCACCCAGTGGTTGTGATCGTCACTCACATTGCGCAGAAGCACCGGGGTGTGATCGATGCAGTTGATCACGACGTCGATCTTTCCGTCGTTGAACAAATCGCCGAACGCCGCTCCGCGCGCGGGAATCACGTCAGCCAGTCCTGACCCCTCCACCGCTGGAACGACTTCGAACTTTTTGCCGTGATCCATATTGTGAAACAGCAGAGGACGCTCCGCCCAGCTGGTGCCCCAGTTGTGGTGATCCACTTGCGGATACACGTGGCCGCTTACAAACATCAGATCTTTCCATCCGTCGTTGTCGTAGTCGAAGAACTGAGTGCCCCAGCTCAGAAAGGGGTAGGTAGGCTCCGCTATTCCCATCTGCGGTGTAATGTCCACATAGTTGGCGTCGCCATCGTTGCGATAGAGCGTCTTGTAATCATCGGAGAATGTCGTCGTGTAAAGATCGAGGCGACCGTTATTCATGTAGTCGCCGACGGCCAACCCCATCGACGCTGTCTCTCGCGCATCCTGATTCAAGGCAAACCCGGAATAAAAGCTGGCGTCCTGAAAGGTTCCGTCGCCCTTGTTGAGGTAAAGGTAGTTAGGCGAAGAGTCATCGGTGACAATCAGATCCAGCTTGCCGTCGTCATCCACATCGACAAATGTGGAGGAGAATCCGAAGTAGTGTCGCTTGTCATCGACCCCTGCCTTGACGCTGACGTCGGTAAAGGTCCCGTCCCCATTGTTATGGAATAGGTGATCCGGTTCACCGGGTAAGCCTCGCGGCCCGCACATCGTCTGTGCGCCACGAAACGAGCAATTCCCGAAGCCCACCGTTTTCGATCCGGGATAAGGCAGATTGTTCGGATCCCAATGGATATAACCCGGAACAAAGATGTCCAGCCGCCCGTCGCCATCATAGTCGCCAAAGCTGGGCCCCGTCGACCAGTTGCCCAGAGCGACCCCGGCCTTTTCGGCAATGTCAGTGAAGGTGCCGTCGTGGTTGTTATGGTAAAGGCGGTTCTTGCCGTAGTTGGCGACGTAGAGATCGGGCCAGCCATCGTTGTCGAAGTCGCCGACCGCCACTCCGAAACCCCAGCGGTCGTTCGTCACGCCGGCGATATCGGCCACGTTCGTAAATGTTCCATCGTGGTTGTTATGAAAAAGTGCCGCATGCGGCGGTTCCACCTTTCCGGTCTCCGCATCCACGGTTGACCCATTCACCAGGTAGATATCCAACCAGCCATCGTTGTCGTAGTCGAGCAAAGCTACGCCAGATCCGATCGTCTCCAGGATGAGCTGCTTTTCCGGAGTGCCCATCTTATGGCTCCACGTGGTCAGCCCCGATTTCTCCGAGATGTCCTGAAATACGATCGGACCAGATTTTACAAAACCGCCCGCAGTAATCGGCCGGCTCTCTGAGTCCAGAACGGGGGCGAACACACCCCCCGTTGCACTTCCACCTTGCACTGGCTGGCTTTCTTTACCGTTGTAGATTGCGGGTTCTGCCGGCGGCGGTTGTTGGGCCTGTGACGAGCCGGTTATTGCCGCAATTTGGAATAATGCAACCAGAAACAATCCGATGTGAACAGGGAACCTTTGGGAAAGATGCAATCCGCGACCTCGCATGGATGAGCCTGATTGAGGATCCTATCGGGAGCGCGATATCACTGTCGCCTGCACATCGATTGAGTCTAGTCTCATTCATTCGGTGGAGTAACGAGATAGGGGATTCGTCTCGCACAACCCACTCCTTCGCGCCCCGCGTCTTTACGTCCTACTTATTGCCAGATGTAAGCGCAGATTCAGTAGTGCAGTCTTGCGCTTGGTGCGGGTGTATTCCGCCAGCTCGGTAACCATCGTCAACCCAGATAAGCAAACTCCGGTGATCACGGCGCAAAGGGAGTCCCACACGGAACCGCACCTGGCCTTTGGCCTGAACCGTCTCGGGGCGTGGCATGCCATCCGAGTTCGGAGAGTAATCTGGTTCGGGCGGGGAAGCTTGAGCTAACGGAGTTCCGTTCCCGTTTTTCGTCGAGCACGTGCGGCCCGATTTCACACCTGGAGTTTACCGATGACACGTTTCACGATTGCCGGGACTACAGTCGTGGCCCTTTTCGCCATAGCGCTATGGCCCACCTCGGCCCATGCACTGGGGGAGCCGAAGTACGTGAGCACAACGCAGGCGCCGGGAGATTTTGTGCTAGCAGCAAACGGCAAGGCGATTTCGCTGATGGTCAGCGACTCGGATTGGCCGGGAGTGGTGAAGGCCGTGGTCGATTTGAGCCAGGACGTGGGGCGGGTGACGGGGCACGATGCGCCGGTGTTGAAGAGCGACACGCCACGAGGCGATGATGTAGTGCTGATCGGGACGATTGGCAAGAGCCCACTGATTGACTCGCTCATCAAGAGGCACAAGCTGGACGTAAGCGGAATTCAAGGCCAGTGGGAATCGGCTGTGACGACCGTCGTGGAGCATCCGATGAAAGGAGTGCGGCGGGCGCTGGTGATCGCAGGCGCGGACAAGCGCGGCACGATCTATGGGATCTACGATCTTTCGGAGCAGATTGGCGTTTCTCCGTGGTACTGGTGGGCCGATGTGCGGGTGCCGCATGCGGATGCCTTCTACGTGCAGCCGGGGCGCTTTGTGCAGCCCGTGCCGGCGGTCAGGTATCGCGGGATCTTTTTCAACGATGAAGCTCCGGCGCTGTCGGGATGGACGAAAGAGAAGTTCGGAGGAATGAACCACGAGTTTTACACGAAAGTATTTGAGTTGCTGCTGCGGTTGAAGGCAAATTTCCTGTGGCCGGCCATGTGGAACAACGCGTTCGCGGCGGACGATCCACTGAACGCGAAGCTGGCCGACGAATATGGCATCGTGATGGGGACCTCGCACGAAGAGCCAATGATGCGAGCAGAGAAAGAGTGGACGGCAGGGCATCACGGTCCGTGGGATTACACGACGAATCAAAAGGAAATCGATGAGTTCTGGCGCGCGGGGATGGAGAGGGACAAGAACTACGAAGAAGTGGTGACGCTGGGGATGCGCGGCGAGGGAGATACGCCGATGAGTGCCAGCGCGAACACGGAACTGCTTGAGAAGATCGTCGCCGATCAGAGAGAGATCTTGAAGGAAACGGTGAACCCCGATCTCGAGAAGGTTCCGCAGCTGTGGGCGCTTTACAAGGAGGTGCAGGGCTACTACGAAAAGGGCATGCGCGTGCCCGACGATGTGACGCTGTTGTGGTCTGACGACAACTGGGGCAATTTACGTCGGTTGCCGACGGCGGAGGAGCGCAAACGCGCAGGCGGGGCGGGGGTCTACTATCACTTCGATTATGTGGGCGGGCCGAGGTCGTACAAGTGGCTGAACGCGAATCCGATTCCAAAGATTCAGGAGCAGATGAATCTGGCGCTCGCGTACGGAGCGGACCGGCTGTGGGTAGTGAATGTGGGCGA
>CAYOVE010000115.1:0-10107 GCA_964407295.1 uncultured Occallatibacter sp. | reverse complement strand
TGATGGGCGCGGCGATCACGCAGAGGCCGGAGCTGTTCTCGGCGGTGGATTGCGCGTATCCCCTGCTGGATATGCTGCGCTACCAGAAGTTCGAGCAGGGTCCGCACTGGATGACGGAGTACGGATCGGCGGACAAAGAGGATCAGTTCAACTACCTGCTCAAATACTCGCCTTACCAGAACGCGAAAAACGGCACGGCTTACCCGGCGGTGCTGTTTTTTACCGGTGCCAGCGACACACGGGTGGACCCGCTGCATGCGCGCAAGATGACGGCGCTTTTGCAGGCGGATTCATCCAGCGGACGGCCGGTTCTGCTGCACTACAGCGTCGCGGGCGGGCACTCGGCGGGTGTTGGAGTGGATCAGAAAATCCAGGATGCTACGGACCAACTGACGTTTCTGTGGACGGAAACGGGACAGGCCCCCGCACATAAGTAACAAGGCAATCGCTCGACCAAGTGACGATCGGGCAGTGAAATTCCTTCCGCGTAACCTCATGTCACAGGGCGCCTCTCCGATAAGCAAAGTACAGAACCGGAAAAGCATGCCCAGAGGCGCGCCCGCTCCGGCTTCGCCCACAGTGAACCGTTGGGCGAATGGGGCGGAGCGCCGGCATCGGCATCGCTGATTTCCGGAAACCGTCATCCGCGGGTTGCCGCGGGCCGGCAGAGGCGCTGCCGGAGGCACGAAGGGACCCGGAGCAGGAATGCCGCAAGCAGAATTGCAGACCGGCAGAATGAACTGCCGCGAAGAGAACGCGCGGCTGTCAGCGCTGGCTTCAGCGGAGATTCTCGACTCGGCGCCGGAGCCTAACTTCGACGCCATCACGCGCCTGACCGCCGAATACTTCAGAGCTGACACGGTGCTTCTGGAATTCGCGGACGAGAGTCGCGTGTGGATCAAATCGTATTGGGGCGAGCCTGTACGGGAGCTTCCTCGCAGGCGAAGCGTATTTGAAATGGTGCTGGCTGAGGATGGGCCGGTGGTGGTGCCGGACGCATCGAAGCATCCGCTCTTTGCCGGGAGCCGGCCGATGATCCGGCGGCTTGAGGTTGCTTCCTTTGCGGGCGCTCCAATCCGTTCGAGCGACGGCAGGATCCTGGGTGCGCTTGCAGTCTTCGCGTGCCAGGCCAGACGCCAAATGGCAAGCGAGGAACTGCGCATGCTGGAGAGCCTGGCAGATATTGCAGCCAGCCAGCTTGAACTGCGCCGAATGCGTAAGGCTTTCCACGGAATTCAAGTCCGGAACAGGCATGCCACCGATGCGGTGACAGGAATCTGGCCGCGCAAGTCGGACCTGCGAAAGGCACTGGACAAACGGCAGTTTGTGCTTTATTACCAGCCGGAGATTGAGTTATCCACTCGCAGGATTGTGGGTCTGGAAGCGCTGATCCGCTGGCGGCATCCCGAACGGGGATTGGTTGCGCCGATGGATTTCATTCCCCTGGCGGAATCGAGCGGGCTCATTCTGCCCATCGGCGATTGGGGACTGTCAGAGGCGTGCGGCCAGATACAGCGGTGGTGCAACGAGGATCCGGAGAATGGTGCGCCGCGGGTTTGCGTGAACCTATCAGCTCGACAGTTCGCGCGCGTAGGGCTCGCCGACCACGTAGAAGCGCTGCTCCGGCAGACTGGGGTCCCAAGCCGGCTTCTTGGCCTGGAGATGACTGAGTCCAGCCTGATCTCGGACGATGGCACGCCTCAGGAGGTCTTGATCAGCTTGCGGCGGCTCGGAGTGTCGTTGCTGATGGACGATTTTGGCACGGGCTACAGTTCGTTGCATCACCTGCACGCCCTGCCATTCGATGTGCTCAAGATCGATCGCTCGTTCGTTTCGCGCATGACGGGTGGGAGCGAACAGCCGCTGCAAATTGTGCGCACGATTGTGGAACTGGCGCGGGTGCTGGGGATGGACGTGGTGGCGGAAGGGATCGAAACGCAGGAGCAATATGCTCTGCTTCGCCAGTTGGGCTGCCGATTTGGACAGGGATTTCTCTTCTCTCGTCCCGTCACAGCGGAGACCATCAGCGAGATGTTGCGGCTGCCCGGACGCATTTTGCCCGAGCGGACAGATTTTGAAGGTGCCTCGATTTAGGGCGCGACACAAGCGCGACGGCATGCCAAAACGGGATTGGCGCACGATCGTTCCTAAGCTGGGAATAGCGTAGACATCGGTTGAGCGGATTCTGAGGACTGCGAGTATGCGATGGCGTATGCTACGTTGCATGCGGCAAACCGCGCAGAGTCTGGCCTCGCCCGCTTCCGCCAACTTTGCCGGACTCCTCGCCGCGCTCACTTCGCCTCAACCTGAAGATTTTTCTCCGGCGAATACATCGAGTGAGAGCGATCTCGGCGAAGATGTTGTGACGTTGAGCTACGAGAATGCATTGCGCTCGCATGCGCGTTATAAATCACCCGGCCGCGGCAATCGCGAGCCAGAGCCGGCGATGCGAGTCGACGTAAGTTTGACGGCTCAAGCGGGCCGGGCGCCGCAGGATGGATTTGACCACGAACTTCGCACCACGAGCGTCACTGTTCGCTTGAGTAAGGCCGAATGCGCGAGCCTGCATCAGCGCGCCGCTGAAGCGGGGCTCTCGGTTTCAGCGTATCTTCGTTCGTGCACGATGGAGGCTGAGGCGCTGCGGGCGCAAGTAAAAGCGGCGCTGGCCGAGTTGCGGTCGGCTGCATCCAAAACAAACCAGGCGGCGCCGGGGAAAAAGCGCAGGTCATTCCGGGGGTGGGTGATATTCGGATGGCTGGCGCAGCTTCTTCCGCGGAGGCATTCAGCGAGTCAGGCCTGTTGAGCCGAATGCCGGCGGATTTTCCGCGAGTAACGTTCCATTACTCGGCTTCGAGCACCAGGCACTTGAGATATTCAGTCTCGGGCAGGTTGAGCACGACGGGATGGTCGAGAGCGGCGCCGCGACGCTCAAGCAGGCGCACACGCCGCGATGCATCGGCCGCGGCGGCAGCTACGGCTCCTTCGAGATCGGTCCAGGACACATGATGCGAACAGGAGCAAGTGACGAGAAGTCCGCCGGGGCGCAGCATCTTGAGCGCACGCAGGTTGAGCTCCTTGTAACCGCGCAGGGCGCCCTCAACGGCGCGTTTGGATTTGGCGAAGGCCGGCGGATCGAGGACGATGACGTCGAATTGTTCGCCTGCCTGCGACCAGTCGCGAAGAATCGCAAACGCGTCAGCCTCGATCCAGTCAACTTCCGCGGAGATCTGCGAGCGATTGGCCTGGAGATTTCGCTCTGCCACTTCGAGCGAGGCACGCGAGACATCAATGCCTGTGACTCGGCGGCAAACCTGAGCGAGATGCAGAGCGAACCCGCCCTGGTAGCAGCAGACGTCGAGCGCGCGGCCGCCTGACTCCCGATTCACGACGCCCATGCGCTGCGCCCAGTCGCGTGAAGCAGCGTAGTTTGCTCGCTGGTCGAGAAATGCACCGGTTTTCTGTCCGGCGTTAGCATCGTAGTTGAATACGAGGCCGTTAAGGTGAAACTCCGTAGCGGCGAACAGTTTTCCAGGATCGGCGAGCCAGAGCGGATCGATGCTGGGTGCGGGCAGGCCTTCCAACTCGCGGATACGCGGGTCGGGCCTCTCGTGGATCGCCGCGAGCGAAAGCTCCTCGCGCAGAACGCGCACGCAAGTCTCGCGCACTCCATTGGCCAACAATCCTTTGGCCAGGAACTGCACGATCGCGAGGTCCGCGTATTTGTCGGCGATAAGGCCCGGCAACTCGTCGGCCTCGCTGAAGCACAGGCGGCAGGCGTCATTGGCGGCGTCGAGCAGCGGCTTGCGGCGTGCGATGGCCGCGCGCAGGCGCGAGGCAAGCAGCTTGAGCCATGCGGACTCGTCGAGGGCTTCGCGCGAGATGAGGCGCAGCGCGATTTGCGACGTCGGGCTGTAGAACGCCGTGCCCAAAAGCAGACCGCGGTTGTCGGCGACGGGGATCAGCGTTTCTTCCGGATTTGGCAACGTCACTGAGACAATGTCGGACGCGTAGACCCAAAGATGGCCGGCGCGGAGTCGATCCGATGCGCGGCGGGTCACAACGGCGCCGGGCGGAGCGGCGTGGGCCTGGCTCGGCGCGACCGGTGTCGGCGCAGATTGGCGTTGCGTGCCCGTGGCTCTTGGCGAAACAACGCGGGACGGCGCAGGCGCGCGTTTCGCCGGCGATCGACGCGCCGCGGGCGGAGCAGTGCGCTCGCGCGTTGAGGCGAACGTGGCAGGCGCTTTTTCGCGGCGCGCTTCCGGCTTTGAGCCAACCTTCGAGTTATCCCGTTTCGGCATCGGTTCCTTTTCCAGTATCAGGCCTGGGAATGGGAACGATGGAGCGGGAAGTTACTTTGTCTGCAACGTCTGCAGGTACGCGCTCAGATTGCTGATCCTGAGAACCCTCACATTGGGCTCGGCGCTGGTGGTATCCATGTTGCCAAGCATTGGGCCCCAGACGGGCATTTCGGCAGATCCATGCGAGGGATTGGCCGCACCAAACTGGAGCACCGACACAATGTGAGTGGAGGGAAACTTTCCCCCGTTGTTTTTCGCCAGGAGAGCCAGGTTCGCGGGTTGCTTCTTCAGAGCTGCGGCCACTGGGCCTTGTCCCCTGCCGTCCACCCCATGGCACGGGGCACAGTAGTTCACGAACATTTGCTTGCCGTTGGAGGCGGAAGTCTTGCTGACCGGAATGACAACCCTCGTCGAGGTCGATTGATTCGCATGTCCGATGCCGGCCAGAAGGGCCAGGGCCAAAGCGGCAAAAAAGAGGTTTTTCGCCATGTTTTCCTCGGTTCTTGACCTCCAGGGGAATTCAATTTCCTCCTTTTTTGCGTGCCGGGATGTGACGAGTGGCACATGGGGCCGCTCCGCTGGTTACCAGCGTGCGTTCAGGACATCGTCCTGACCAAATTGAACCGGCTCTATGGGATGGGTGGCATTCCGCAGGCGGATGCGACGATCGATGGTGGACCCATTCACTCGCGGCGAAATGAAGCGGCCTATAATAAAGCATGGCGACTGTCCGGCAGACCATTCCGGCAGAGGATTCGAGCACACGGGAGTTCCCTGCGCAGACAGTTGTTCCCTCCTCAACAACATTGTCCCGGCCGACGGATGAGCGCTCCATCGAGGGGCGCATTGAAGCTCTGCTGAAGCAGGCGCAGGCCAACCGGCCAAACGAAGATATCTCATTGATTCGAAAGGCCTGGGAGTTCTGCGTTTCCCATCACAAGGGACAAACGCGCGCCTCAGGCGAGCCCTACATTGTGCACCCGCTCGAAGTGGCCGAGGTGCTGGTGGAGATGAAGCTGGATGCGACCGCGGTGGCTGCGGCCCTCCTTCACGACGCCGTGGAAGACACGCCGGCGACCAGCGAAGAGATTGGAGACAAGTTCGGCGACCAGGTGGCGCACATCGTTGAGGGCGTAACCAAGATCGACAAGATCCAGTTTGCCAACCGCGAAGACCGTCAGGCCGAGAACGTGCGCAAGATGCTGTTGGCCATGGTGAGTGACGTGCGCGTGGTGCTGATCAAGCTGGCCGACCGGCTGCACAACATGCGCACCCTGGAACATCTGAAGCCGGAACGGCAGGAGGCGATTGCGCGCGAAACGCTGGACATCTACGCTCCACTGGCGCACCGGCTGGGCATGGGCAAAGTTCGCGGCGAGCTGGAGGATCTGGCGTTCCGGTACACCGACCCGGTGAGTTACGAGCAGGTTTCGGCTGCGGTTGAGGCTCGGCGCGTAGATGGAGAACAGTTCCTGCGCACCGTGGAAGACACGCTGGCAGAGCAGCTCAGAGAGAACGGCATCAAGGCTCGCGTGGAGTGGCGAATCAAGCGCCTCTACTCCATCCACCAGAAGATCGAGCGCACTAAAGTTTCTTTCGACCAGGTGTACGACCTGCTGGCCATTCGCGTCATCACCGATGATGTGGCATCGTGCTATGCGGTCTTCGGGATGATCCACACGCTGTGGCGGCCGGTGCCGGGACGCATCAAGGACTTCATCGCCATTCCTCGGGCCAACCGTTACCAGTCGCTGCACACCACGGTGATGAGCGCCAGCGGCCACCAATTCGAGGTGCAAATTCGTACCGAAGAAATGCACCGGATCGCCGAAGAAGGAATTGCGGCGCACTGGAAGTACAAAGCGAGCGGCGGCGTGGTAACAGCGCGCGACGAGGAGCGGTTGAACTGGATTCGTCAGCTTGTCGAGTGGCAGAAGGAGATGACGGATCCCAACGAATTCCTCTCCAGCCTGAAGATGGACCTCTATCCCGACGAGGTGTACACCTTTACGCCGAAGGGAAAGGTTGTGGTGGTTCCGGCCGGGGCGACGCCGGTCGACTTCGCTTACACCATTCATACGGACGTGGGCCACTCGTGCGTCGGCGCAAAGGTCAACGGCCGCATGGTGCCGCTGCGCACCAAGCTGCGCACGGGCGACATCGTCGAGATTGTCACGCAGAAAGATCACAAACCGAGCCGCGACTGGCTCACGTTCGTCAAAAGCCCGCGTGCGCGTAACAAGATCAAGCACTGGTTGAACGAAGATCAGCGGCTGCGAGCGGTGGATATCGGCAGGAAACTTCTGGAGCGCGAGGCGCGCAAGTTCAAAGTGCCGATGGCGCAGATCGGCGATCAGGATCTGGGGCGGATCGCGCAGGAATTCGGCGTGGCCACGGCCGCCGACCTGCTGGCCACGCTGGGGCAAGGCAAGAATTCCGCGCACCAGTTATTAGGGAAACTGGCGCCCGGCTTCGCAGCCCCGCCCGAGACCGAGCCCAGCACGGCGCCGAAATCGGGCGAGGCGGCCATGACGGACGCGGTGCGCAGGCTGCATCTCACCGGTTCGGACTCGCTGCAGGTGGAGGGCCAGAACGATCTTCTCGTTTATCGCGCTCGATGTTGCAACCCCATTCGCGGCGAGGAGATTGTGGGCTACGTGACGCGCGGCAAGGGCGTCGCCGTGCACGCGCGCAGTTGCCCCAACGTTCAGAACCTGCTTTACGAGAGCGACCGGCGCATCAACGTGGAGTGGTCGCGCGCGGCCGAAGGCGTCGGCCAACCGCAGCGCTACCCGGTCAAGATTACCGTGCACTGCGAAGATCGGACGGGAATGCTAAAAGAGCTGACCGCCGTCATCTCCGACGAGAACACCGACATTCGCGCCGTGGATTTGAGCCGCGACGAAGAGGGCGAAGCGATCATCGAGTTCGTGGTGGAAGCCGAGGATGTGCGCCACCTGAACCGCATGGTGCTGGGACTACGGCGAGTAGAAGGCGTGCGGCAAGTACATCGGACGCAGAAGGTTTAACAGGAGCTATTAGCCATTAGCCTTTAGCTGTCAGTTCCTTCAACTGCGATTCGACCTCCAGCCTGAGAAGCATCCTGAAAAAGCATTCGGCCTCGCAGACGCCTGGCCGGAATACGCCTGCTTCGGAAACGCAAGAGCTGGTCTGTACTGCTCAGACTCCTGGCGATTGCCGTGCGAGGCTGGAATCGTGTGCGAGATTCCGCGAGATTGCACAGGAACTGGCCAAGGGGATCCCATGTCATTCGGACTTTATGCTGCTGGCTACGCAATCGTCATTGCCGGACTTGTCTACGCCGCCCACCTGGTGCATATGCCTTCGCGCTGGATTCTTGTGGGCGCAATCGTGATGATCGGCATTGGCCTGTTATCGGCTGTGAAGGCCACCCGTCAGAAAGACGCCGCCAGCTAATAGTGGAAACTGGCGACAGACGGAAGGCTCCCCAATCTCCCCGACCGCCTTTCACGACCGTCCCACTCCGTGCAAACTGTCACTCGGCGCCTGAGTGTTCCTCGACAGGTGTCAAGCCTCCTCGGCCAAAATAAATCCGCGTCGCCGCCGTAAGTCCTTTATTACCTGTTCTCTATTCCCAACTCCAAGTTCTTCCAAGTTTGCCGATAATTACGCCCTTTAAGTGCACAATAGTCTCATGCTCGCAATCGAACCATGGTCCACGACTCACGGTCTACGGATCATCCCTGGCCGTAAGTCTTTTAGAAGGCTAAGGTTGCGTATAAACCCTTTGGAATCTGCTGATTACGGGCGCGCGAAAAAGGTACAAGTCATTGAAAATAAACCACTTAGCTTCAAATAGTATGGGGGGGGTAGCGCGAACAAATGGATAGCGGATGGCTCCAGAACCATATCCAGCGTGGATGTCAGCGAGCTGCCCCCAGGCAAAGCAAAAAACCAGGAGTCGGAATCTCCCATGAGCATCCTCGACGGCATTCATGTAATTGATGGCGGGCTGGCGACAGAACTCGAATATACCGGCGCGCGCATCGACGGGCCCTTGTGGTCGGCGCACGTGCTGGAGGACGAGCCGGAAAAGCTGCTCGCCGTGCATCGCGCTTACGTTCAAGCGGGCGCCGAGTGCATCGCCACATGCAGTTACCAGGTTTCGCGGATGGGCTACCGGGAGGTTGGGATGACCGCCGAGCAGGCCGACGCGGCATTATTGCGATCCGTCGAGCTGGCGCGGCAAGCGGTTGCGGAGTTTCCGGATCGGCGCGTTGTTGTGGCCGGGTCACTTGGGCCGTATGGCGCGGCACTGCACAATGGTGGCGAGTACCACGGAAATTACGATTGCTCCTACGACGACCTGGTTCGCTTTCACCGCGAGCGCATCGAGGTGTTCGCCGGCGCCACGGGCTCGCAAGCTCCCGATCTGCTCGCGTTTGAGACTTTTCCGTCACTCGAAGAAGCGCGCTCGGTGGGCGAGGCTTTGGCGCCGTGGCCTCACCTTCGCGCCTGGTTCAGCTTTTCGTGCCGCGATGAAAAGCATGTTTCGCACGGCGAACGGGTCGCCGATTGCGCCGCTCTGGTTGCGTCTTTTCCGCAAACGATAGCTATCGGCGTGAACTGCGTCCCGCCCAAGTGGATTCCCGCGCTGATCGGCGAGTTGCAGGCGGGTTCGGACAAGCCGATTGTTGTCTATCCGAATTCAGGCGAGGGATGGGATGCAACGCGGCGATCGTGGACTGGGATGACCGATCCGGCGGAGTTCGGTGTGCACGCGAAGAAGTGGTTCAAAGCCGGAGCGCAGATAGTGGGCGGCTGCTGCCGAACGCGCCCGGCGCACATTGCAGCGGTAGCGGAGGCGGCAAGTCATGCCGCGGACAGATTCTGCTAGACGAGCTCGAGCGCGGCTCTGCCTTTGCGCGGAGCCACGAAGTGGTCGGCGCGGGAGGCGATGGCGAGCCCTTCGCGGGCGAGGAGCTTGCTAATCTGGCCGCGGGCGTGGTCGGCCCAGGGACCGCGGTTGTCGAGCTTGACGTAGGCGCGCCAATGGCGCAGCGCATTGCGATGCTCGCCGGTGCGCTCGTAAGCGAGGGCCAGGTTGTAATGCGCGTCGGCGTAGCGAGGCGAAAGAGTGACGGCCTTGAGGTAAGCGGCGATGGATTCGCCGATACGTTCGAGCTCGTCGAGCACGTTGCCCAAGTCGAAGTAGGCGAGCACATATCCGGGGTCGGCTTCAGTGGCGCGGCGGTAGAGCTCTTCCGCGCGGCCGAACTGGCGCAGGTGAAAGAAGAGTGTGCCGAGGTTAATGCAGGCCGCCGCATACTGCGGATCGATGGAGAGAATCTCCTGGTAAAGACTGATGGCGCGTTGCTTTTCGCCGGCTTCCTCGGCTTGAACCGCGGCATGGAAGCGCTCCTGGAGGCCGCGCACGTCGGGCGCGCCGATGGGGCGCAGGGCCGGCGGGCCAGAAGCGCTATTTTGCGGGCCTCCCATGCGCTCAAAGTCGAAGAGCAACTGGCGGCGGATGGGGTCGACCATGGCGCCATGATGACGAAAGGCAAGTCGCGTCCCCGTGCGCACCACGCAGGCCTCAAGCAGCGGGTTGCTCATGCCGGCGACGGCTTTCATAGCCAGAATGGATTCGCGGATCGAGGCCGCAGGCACTTCGTCTTCGCGCAGTGAGCGCAGAGTGCGCAGTTGCCCGAGATCCTGAAAGGTATAAAGCTCCTGCTGAGGAATCAGCCCGGCTCGTTCCCATGCTTGCAGTTGGCGGGCGCTGATTTCAAGGATGCGCAGAACGTCCTGACGGCTATAACTGGTC
>CAYOVE010000114.1:0-10172 GCA_964407295.1 uncultured Occallatibacter sp. | reverse complement strand
CGCCCGCACTCGCCATCTGCCGCCACTCCAATTCCAAATCCACCGGGATCCCTGCCGCTTCGCACTTCTCAAACGCGGCGCTCGCTTATGATGGCAGAACCGGCTCGCCGTTTCGCCGGCCGCCGAGATCGAAAGTCCCCTTCGGAAATAGAAAGCATGAATCGCGAGTATCACAAGTGCCGATCGAGCTGTTTGGGCCGGGAGATGGAGCTGCTTGTCTTTGGCCACGCGGGTCTGCCGGTGCTCGTCTTTCCCACCTCCGGAGGACGCTTCTACGAGTTTGAAGATCGCGGCATGATCGCTTCGGTGGCCGGCAAAATCGATGCCGGCCAGCTGCAGTTCTTCTGCGTCGACTCGGTGAACGACGAGAGCTGGTACAACCGACACGCGCCGCCTCGCCAGCGCATTGCACGCCACATGCAATATGAGGAGTACCTTCTCCACGAACTGGTTCCGCTCATCCGTCAAATCAATCGCGATCCACGCCTGATGGCGCTCGGATTGAGCTTTGGCGGCTATCACGCGGTCAATATCGCCTTTCGCCACCCGGAGATCGTGAGTGGATTCGTTTCGCTTTCCGGAACATTTGACCTCACCGGCTTCCTCGACGGCTATTACGACCAGAGTTGCTACTTTCATCTGCCCACTCACTATCTGCCGCGCCTCACTGATCAGCGCTTCCTCGAGCGCTTCCGCGGCAACAAGTTTGTTCTCGCCACCGGATGGGACGATCAGTGCCTGGCCCGTAACCAGGACCTCAACCGCATCTTGAGCGAAAAGGGAATCGCGCACGAATTCCATATCTGGGACCTGCCGAACTCTCACGACTGGCCCGCATGGCAGCAAATGATCCAGCAATACTTGTGACCGCGCAGAGATCGTGGTTCAATCCTTCTCAGGAGAAAGCGCATGAGCCAACTCAACCCGTATGACAGTTTCCTCGACGGTCGGCCACTCGACGCGATTCTGTCTTCGACCGCCGACGCCCTAGCCGATTGTCTCTACGCGATCGGTCCAAACAGAATCAACACTCCGCCCGCCCCCGGCAAATGGAGCGCTGCCCAAATCGTCTGCCATCTCGCCGACTGCGAATTAGTCTTCGGCTTCCGTCTGCGCCAGACTCTCACCGAAGAGGGCCCGACCATCCAGCCCTTCGATCAGGACAAGTGGGCCGCCAATTACTCCCGTATTCCGGCAGCCGAAGCCCTCGCCGCTTTTTCTGCGCTGCGCATCTGGAATCTGCGCATGATTCGCGACGCGCTTCCCGGCGCTGCGGCCCGCACCATGACGCACCCCGAGCGCGGCACAATGACCTTTCAAATCGTTGTCGAAACCATGGCTGGCCATGACTTGAATCATCTCGGCCAGTTGCGCCGCATCGCGGGCCAGAGCACCTAATCATCCACGCCTTTAGAGCAGCCTGACGTACACTGTTGCGGGCGTGCGCGCCAGGCAAATTGCATCCGCCAACAGCGCTCTGAGGACAAGACCATGAAGACCATCGGTGTCCTCTTCGGCGTTGAGAACAGTTTCCCCAGCGCCCTCGTTGAGCGAATCAACAACCGGAATCCATCCGGCATTCAGGCTGAGTTTGTTCAAATCGGCGCGGTCCACATCAATCAAACGCCCCGCTACGCTGTCATTCTCGATCGCATCTCCCACGACATTCCGTTCTATCGCGCATTCCTCAAGCACGCCGCGTTCAACGGAGCAACGGTCGTCAATAATCCCTTCTGGTGCTCCGCCGACGACAAGTTCCTCAACTACACACTGGCCGCGAGCCTCGGCGTCGCCGTTCCGCCCACCGCGCTGCTTCCGCACAAGGAATATCCAAACGGGACAAGCGAAAAGTCGCTGCGCAACCTGGAATTTCCTTTGGATTGGGACGGCACGCTTGCCGCCATCGGCGAGCACGGCTTCTTGAAGCCGATCCACGGCGGTGGCTGGCGCGATGTCCACGAGTTCCGCGGCCGCGACGAATTCTTTCGCGCCTACGATCGGTCGCGCGACCTCTCCATGGTGGCCCAGAAAGCCGTCGAGTTCACGGAGTACTTCCGCTGCTTCGTCGTCGGCCAGAAGAAAGTTCGCATCATGCCGTACGATCCGCGTCGCCCCCACGTCGAGCGCTACGTGCAAGGCGTTGCGCGTCCCGGAACGATTCGAGCGAAGGCGCTTCACCGGCGCATGGAGGAAGACGCCCTCAAGCTCTGTCGCGCGCTGGGCTACGATTTGAACTCGGTGGAATTTGCCGTCGAGAAAGGAATCCCCTACGCCATCGATTTCATGAATCCCGTGCCCGACGCCGATGTGCACTCCGTCGGCGAGGCAAACTTTCAATGGATCGTCGAACAGGTTGCGGACCTGTTGATCGCGAAGGCCCGAGCGCCCAAAACACAAGCGCTTCGTTGGCCAAATTTACCGGCGTCGACCGCAAAGCATTCCCAAAGAGCGAAGCGCCGCGGACCAGCCGGGCCCGCGGCAACTTCACCTTCAACGTAATCACCGATCTCAGCTCAGAGCGATTTTTACGGCGGCTCCATAGCTGTTCGCGGCCGGCGATCCGTAGGGCAACTGCAAATGCAACGCGTCCACGTCCTGCGTCCACTTGATCGGCATATCCATGCCCAGCAAGGTCACATTTTGCACTTTACCGGGATTGATTTTGCTTGAGAGTCCCAGCGATGCAATCTGCGCATGCCACTCCGGCCAGCCCATGAAGATGGCGTAGATCACATTGTTGGCTTTGTTGCGCGTGAAGCGGATGTCTTGGCTTCCCAGTGCGCTGATGCTGCCGCCCTGAAAGGCTCCGCTTTTGATTGAGTTCGGCCCTTCTCCGTAAACAGTCCACGGCCGCGTTTCAAAGATGGCTTCGCCGTTCATTTTCAGCCACGCGGCAATCTCATCAATGACCGCAATTTCTTTGCTGTCGATGGTTCCGTCCGGCTTGCCGGGAACGTTGAGAATGAACGTTCCATTCTTGCTCACCGTGTCCACCAGCCAGTGAATGGCGTCGCGCGGCGCAAGGTAGCCGCCAAAGGCTCCGGGCCCCTCGGCAAGACTCCGCCTGTAATGCCACTCGCCGATGCAGGTTTCTGACTGCCACGCATACGGCATGATGCTGCTCGTCAACCCCCGCTCGTAATCGGCAACCACTGATTTGGCCAGCTTGTCGGGTACGTTCTTGACGTTCAGCACCGCTTCCATCTTGCCGCGCGTCTTCAGATTGTGGTTGTAGAAATACGCTCCCACATTCATGCCGCCCCAGCCGAGCGGGAGCAGGTCGTTATCGAAGTAAAGCAGGTCAGGATCGTGCTGATCGATCAAGTCCCGCGTGCGGTCGTAGAAATGCTTCACATACGAAGCATCGGGCAGGGCCTCCGTGGGATGCTTGACGCCATAGAGCATCTGCGGATCGAGCCCATCCCACCACTGTCCTTTTCCTTCGGCTCTTGTCATTCGCCCGTCATAGGGTATGCCCGCCAACGCGCCCTTCTTGTCGGCATTGTGCGAAGTCTGGAACCACCACCAGTTGCGCGCCTGGTGGACCGTCACGCCAAACCGCATCCCCTGTTTGCGCGCGGCTGCCGCCCATTCGCCAACCACATCGCGATGCGGCCCATGATTCACAGCGTTCCACGGTTGATGTTTTGAGCCCCACGCATCGAACCCGTCGTGGTGATTCGCGAGTGAAATAAACAGCCGCGCGCCGGCATCCTTGTACCTCTGGATCAATGCTTCCGGTTCCCAGTTCAGCAGTGTCCACTGTGCGGTCAGGTCCTTGTAACCGAATTGGGAGGGATGACCGTAGTGCGCATTTTGATAAACGTAATTGGGAGAGCCCTCCTCATACATGTTTCGCGCGTACCAGTCGCCGTCTTCGGGAACGCACTGAGGGCTCCAATGCGCCCAAATCCCGAACTTCGCGTCGCGATACCACTCCGGTGCGTCGTAGGCGAGCAAAGAATCCCAATTTGCCTGGTACGGGCCATCGCCGCTGAGCCCGCTGATCGGCGCTGTCATCGGGACGCCGTCCCACGAGCCGCCCGGTAACTCAGGTGGCTTACCCCACTCCGTCGGCGTCCATGAAGCGTCGTCAAGTTTCGTTTCAACAATCTTCCCGTCGACGAGGGCATAGAAGACGCGGTCCTTCTCGGGAGTGGCGCAGAATTCTTCATAGGTCTGACGAAGCGCGTTAAACCCCCGGGGCGTGTCTGCGGAAGTTTGGGCCCTTGCCGGAATTGCATTGGCCGCGGCCGCGGCCGCGACTAGCTTGCAAAACTCTCTTCGTTGCACGATTCACTCTCCTTTTCATCCTGGGGAAGGTTGATTCCCGTGTATCGCTTTCGTTGCGGGATCGCCGCCGGATCGACGGCTGTGGCAATTGCGACGTTCGACATGCTCAAATTACCTTCACGGACAGTTGGTTCGAGAAAACGTTATCATTAAACTTTCGGAAGCATAAATTTGCCGGGCGCGAGTGTCAACTTCGGCCTTGTTTCAACCCTTGCTGAATGATTGAATCTTGCCCGGCCGACCGCCGCCGGAAATTAGACTCCGCATCCGGCTACGCCGGCCGGCGAGTCGGTCCGGCCTACGAATCAGCCCGGACAAGAACACAGGTGATGTTGTCGTGGCCGCCGGCTTCGTTCGCGGCGTCGACCAGTCGCGAGCACATTTCCTCAAGGGTCGAGTCGAGGCATAGCAGCGACTCGAGTTGGGAGTCTGGAACTTCGCGAATCAGTCCGTCGGAACAGAGAAGAAACAGGTCGCCGGGCTCAGTCTCGAATTCAAAGATGTCCGGCGTCACCACGCTTTGCGTGCCCAGAGCGCGCGTGATCACATTCTTCAGCGGCGAACGAAGAGCTTCCTGCGGGCTCATTTGGCCCAGGCGAATTTGCTCTTCCACCAGCGAGTGATCCAGCGTGATTTGTTCCAGGTGGGAATTCCGCAGGCGATAGCCTCGGCTGTCGCCCACGTTCACCATCCATGCGCGGCGGTCTTCCACGACAAGCGCAACGAGAGTGGTGCCCATGCCATTCAGACTCTGATTACGCTGCGAGCGCAAGAAAATCGCCTCATTGGCAGCGGCCACTGCCTCCGCGGCCTCGATCGGCGGGGGACTGGTCCAGGGACGTTCGGCGAGCAGCCGCATCACTTCCGCGACGGCCAGACTGCTGGCGACTTCACCTGCCGCAGCGCCGCCCATGCCGTCGCAAACCACATACACGCCATGCTCGACGGAAAGTCCAAAGGCATCTTCGTTGGAAGGGCGCTTGCGGCCCCGGTCGGTGAGCGCCGAGGCACTGTAATGGACGACAGCCGAAGCCAAGAAAGAAACCCCCGTCGCTCAGTGTACCTAATCACGGCGGCTTGGGTGATTAGCGAAAAAGGGACCTGGAGTATTGGAGTCATGGGCCGTCGAGCGGCACGGGGGAGTTGCACCGCGAGTCCGGCGGTGCCATTGCCCGATAACGGCGGCGTTTCCTCGCGATTCTTCTAGGGAAGACCGTTCTCAATATGCACCGGCGGAGGGGCCGGCAGGTCGAAAACCTGGAGTGCCCCGGCGTCGAGCAGTGCGACGCGCCGTCCGGAAGGGGAAATGGCAACGTTCCCGCCGGCGTCCAGAATCGGGCTGACCGGAGAGACCATCGCTATGTTTCCATTTGCCGCGTCGAAAACCGTCACCGACTGCTCCTTGACGTCGCCGGCATCCATCGGCGCGTAGGCGTAGATGGAGTGCGTGGTGTCGAGCGTCTCCCATGCCAGGCGCGAACCGTTGGCCGCGACCGCCAGTTGCGGCCACACCTCCGTTGGTGGCGCCTTCGTCTCCCAAAGTGTTTTGCCCGCGGTAGACACGGCTACCACGCTGCTCTCTCCGGAGGGCCCGCATGTGGTCGCGAGAATCTCCTGCTCTGAAAGAAATTCGTCGTTCGGCTCGCAGTTGGATTCGACGCGGCCAAGCATTTTGCTGCCGCCGGTGAAGTAGCGGAAGTTCAAGATCCAATCCATTCCGCGGCTACGCAGGTTCTCGAGATAGCCCGCGGAGTCAATGGGCAGATGAACGGCTGTCCTGACGCGGCTCACTAGCATCACTTCGCCCGAATCGCGGCGAAGAATGCGAACCACGAGGTTGGGGGCTTCGCTGTTGGATTCCGAGTCCTGATCGGAAGTGACGGCGGCAGATGCCGTTGCCGGACTCAGGGCATCTCCGGTTTTGGAGTCTTTGGCCGCTGGCTCGTCGGAGTTGGTCACAAGAAAATGTTGTCCGGGGTCAAGTTCAATCCAAAGCAGCGGGCCAGGGAAGTCGAGATAGGGTTTCAGCGTCAGCTCGCCGTCGCCTTCGAAAAGATTGTTGCGGTCGCGGACCAGAAAGTGGCCGTTGTGGAGCGGCCACAAGTAGCGCACGCGGTCGTGAACGGTCCAGGTCGCTTCGGCTTCAACCGTACCTTTGGGCAGCGACAGGACCACGGCGCGAATTTGCCGTTCGCTGCCGTCGTCGTTGTTCAGTTGATCGCGATGCAGCAGGCCGGGAATCCGGAAGGTGAAGAGTAACCGGTTTTCGTCGAGAAAATCGAGGGAAGCCATCGAATTTCGAGTCCCCAGGTAGTTCGCGCTTGGCGCGCTGAAGCCCAGCGGCCCAACGGGAATGCTGAATGCCGGCGGCAGCGAGGGCTGGTCGGGAAATCGGTCAACGAGGAAGCGCTCTTTAACAGTCGAGGAAGGCTTCGGCTCGGGCTCAGTTAAGTTTGGCGTTGGAGCGCTCACGGCTGGCGCCGGCGCCGGTGGAATCTCTTCTTGCGCGCTCGACAGGATCACGGCGGCGGCGAAAAGAACCGTCACTCCGCAAATCAGGAAGGCGTCGCGCCTGTGACTCGACCCCGCCATTCCATTCGCTTTCGCCATCGAGAGATATTCTCTCCGATCCGGGCATGGCGGTGGAAGTCCGCGGAGCCTATAATCGCTGCGGCGTTACGTTTTCCCATGCAAGGAGGCGAAGCGTATGAGCCGTCTTTCCGCCCGGCTGCTCTTCTGGTCGCCGAGAATCCTCACCATTCTTTTTGCTCTCTTCCTGAGCGCTTTCGCCCTCGAAGCCTTCAACGAGTTCCATGTTTTCTGGAAGTGCGCCCTGGCGTTCTTGATCGGCCTGCTCCCCGCAGCAATCGTTGCGGCAATTCTGGCGTTTGCGTGGCGATGGGAGTGGGTAGGCGCGGCGCTCTTCACGTTGGCTGCCGCCTATTACGCATGGAACTGGACCGTTCCGCCGAGGCACATGAACTGGCCTGCCACCGCCGGCATTTCGGGGCCACTCCTGGTGATCGCCGGACTGTTTTTTGCGAATTGGATCGAGCGCGCGCAGGTGCGCACCGCCCGCTGAGCCTTCGAATTGAGTGAACGGCGGCAGCCGCGAGGCCAAGGTTGCTGCAGAGCGAATTCCTTTGCTCGCGTTCTGTGCGAAAGTAAAAGGGAGATGGCAGATTCCCCAACGGCCGATCGGAACCTGGCCTCGAAAACCGGCGATGGAAGCCGTGGGTTTCTTGGTTATGGCGCCTGTGCCCTCGCCAGTTCGCTCTGGGGCACAGGGTTTTTCTGGGGCCGGCTCGCGCTCGATGAGATGAACGTCGAGCACATGGTGCTCTACCGTTTTCTGTTTGCCTGCCTGGGCATGGCGCCTGTGATGTTGTCGCGGCGCGTTCGCTTAACGGCCGGGGAAACGCGGACCCTTCTTCTCGCTGCGCTCTTTGGCATTCCGATTCAATTCATGTTGCAGTTTCATGGCTTGGCGCTTACGACGGTAAGCCACGCTTCGCTCATGGTGGGCGCCATGCCAGTGCTTCTGGCCGCGGCGGCGGTGTTTTTTGCGGGCGAAAGCCTTGACTGGGTCGGATGGCTGGCGCTGGGCGGATCGACTGTCGGAGCCGCAATGGTTGTTCTGGGCGGAAACCGCGCCACCACCGGGCGCGAAACGCCGTCGCTGGCCGGCGACCTGCTCGTCATTGCGTCGCTGGTTTGCGCGCTCGTGTGGATCCTGCTGAGCAAGAAACTGATGGAATCCCACAGTCCGCCAGTCGTCACTGCGTACACAATCTATGTGGGAACCGTGATGCTTGTTGTTTGGCTGGCAGGTTCCTGGCTATTGGCACAACTCACGCACCGCCGAGTCGAATCGATGCCCTTCGCCCACGTCAGCAAAACGGCGTGGGTGGCGCTGGCCATCAGTGGCCTCCTGTGCACGGCGACGACAACTCTCTTGTGGAATTGGGGCATTCATCACGTGCCCGCTTCGCGCGCCGGCGTATTCCTCAATATCGAGCCTGCAATGGGATCGATCCTGGGTGTGGAATTGCTGGGAGAGAAGCTGGGCCCGTACGCGTGGCTTGGTGGTGCATTGATTCTTGTCGCGGCCATCACGCTCACCACGCGAAGTCACAAGCCGGATCCCGTGGTGATTCTGGAATAGCTGCGAAATCCGCTCTATCGTCGGTGAATAGAGCATGATGCCGCTTCGCCGCCCGCGCCAATCCATCGCTTCTCCATGCGAAGCAAGCGTCGCGACTGGTTCGAGATCGGCATCGCCTGCGCGCTGATCGAGACAGTGGAGTGGACGCCGCGGCCATAGCAGCGCGGCCTACACATTGGCGGGAGTGATCATCGGCGGTACATTTATTTTGCTTTTCCGCGCCAGGACAGCGCCGAAGAAACCTTGGTCACCAACGCGCAGCGATTCAGCGTAACGTTGCGCCGCCAAGCGCCGATACTCTCTTTGGTCATTCGCGGAGGCTCATTTGACTCTTCTCACGTGGAACCGCGCCTGCTCGGTGGGCGTTCGCGCTATGGACGATCAGCACGGCATTCTCATGGACACCATTAACGACCTGCGTCTTTCGCTGTTGCGCGGTTGCAGCCACGAAAAAACCTGCGAGATGCTGGACCAGTTCATTGAATTTGCGCGCATGCACTTCTGGAGCGAAGAGCAACTGATGGAGCAGACTGGATTCTCAGGCCTTGCCGAGCATCGCGCGGTCCATCATCAAATGCTTGCCGAGATTCTGCAGGCCTCGCATCGGCTTCAATACGGTGAAACCCTCCATCTGCGCCCGTTACTTTCCCAACTCCACGACGGTTTTCTCGAACATATTGAGCGGGTGGACCAGGAGTACAGCTCGTGGCTCCGTGATCACGGCATCTGTTGATGGTCGGCGGAAGCCGCGGATCGGATGTGGCGGCTAAAGGATTAAGCCGCTAGCTCTCGAAAGAAAGCTGCGCGGTTGCCCACACCGGCGCGGAGGGTTTTGGTTCCGAAGCCAGTTCGTAGACAAGACGCTCAAGCACCAGCCGCTTGTCGGGCGGAGAGGAGCGCAACTCGAGATCTGCGCGAGCCACCAGGCGCAGCGCGCGCGTCAGCTCGCGGCGGCTTTTGTAACGGCGCGCCTGCCGGATCAGGTCGTCAGCGGCGAAGGGCGGCATGCGGAATCCCTGCCACAGCGCCTGCCAGATGGCGCGCGAGTCGCGCACGTTCTTCTCCAGAATCACCAGCATCTGGCGGAAGGTCCGAGCCAGCATGTAGAGATGACCGATCGCAGCATCCTCCCCGGCATCGGAGCTGTTCAGAAGCCCTTGCAGCAGCGCCAGTGCGCGCACCCTGTCTCGCGCGCTGATGGCATCCGTCAGTTCGTAGAGCGTGCGCTGCTTGGCGCTCAGCACCATCGTCTCCACATCGCCGAGCGTAATTCGTCCCCGGCCCAATGTGTAGAGCAACAGCTTTTCCAGCTCCGACGCCACCAGCATCATGTCCGCGCCCAGCGCGTCCACCAGCTCGCGCGCGGCGTCGGTTTCCATCTGCAGGCCGGCCTCCTGCGCTTTGGCCACAGTCCAGCGCATGGCGTCCTCTTCGTTTACGCGGGCTAGCTCTACCATGCCGCAGTGCGCGCCCAGCGTCTCGGTGAGCCGCTCGAACCGGTTCTTGTCGTCCAGGTCCATGCGGCGCGTGTCCGCGGGAATGCGCAGGAAGTCCGCAATGAAGAGTAGCAGCGCTTGCGGGTTGGGCGATTGAAAATAGCGGTCCAGCGCGGCGAATTCTTCTTTTTTCGCCCCGCGCGTATAGAGCTGCCTCACGTTGCGAATGAAGATTACCTGGAAAGGCGCCATCAACGATGGAGTTTGAGCGCGGTCCA
>CAYOVE010000113.1:0-10185 GCA_964407295.1 uncultured Occallatibacter sp. | reverse complement strand
CGCAGGCAATCGCCCCCGGCCCGAGCGGAGCAATCTGAGCGGCCGATCAAGAAACACAGACGGGAACATTTCCGCATCCTTCAGTGTCGAACAGTAGAGGTAGTGCGCATGCGGCGAGGGCGTTGCGTGAGCGTGTACCCTGAAGGTAAGGCGGGCAACGCGGAGTCGCGGCGCGCGCCAGGAGAGCGGGGATTCCAGTTCATGCATAAGGTAGCGATTCTGGCGGGGTGCGCGGTGCTCGGCTGCGGCGCGGTTTTTGCGGTGGCGCAGGGCGAGCAGCCGACCGCGGCGGAGAAAAAATCTGCGACAACAATCGTTCTGCCGCCCTCGCCGAAGACGCTCCTTCCCGATGATTTTGACGGATGGGAAACGACAGAACCATCGAAGGTCGTTACAGATCCGGCGCAGCTCGACCCGGCGAATGCAGCGGCCCTGAAGGAATACGGATTCAACGCCGCTGTGCTTGCGAACTACAAGCGCGAAGGTGACACGCTGAGCATGCGCGCCCTGCGCTTTGACGACGCCAGCGGGGCCTACGGCGCATATACCTACTACCGCCAAAATGGCTGGCCCAGGGAAGACATTGGAACGGGAGCGGCGTCAGACCACAACCGTGTTCTGTTCTGGCAGGGGATCTGCGTCGTGGATGCGACATTCTCGCGCATCGGGCCGATGACGGCGGGAGAGTTGCGCGAGATCGCTCACCGGTTGCCGGTGCCAACGGGAAATCGCGGCATGATTCCTCCCATCCTGGCGAACGTGCCGCATGAAAAGCTGGACGGACAGACGACACACTACGCCGAAGGGCCGGCTGGCTATGCCGGATCGGGAGGTGTGTTGCCGGCGTCGCTCGTGGACTTCGACAAGGGCGCTGAAGCGGTCACGGCGAATTACTCGCTCGTCTCAGGCCCGGCAACGCTGACCATCATCGACTACCCCACGCCGCAGATTGCCGAAGCGCAGGAAGCGGCCATTCGCGCTTATCTCAAAGCCGGCAGCCAGGCGCAGCCGCCGTGGCCGAAGCCATTGACCGATTCCGACCAGGCATCGCTGGAGGTGCGTCATAGTGGGCCTCTGGTGGCCCTGGTGAGCGGCGACGCTGTGCCCGACGATAGCCACAGGCTGCTCGAGTCCGTGCACTATGAAGCCAGCCTGACAGCGGTGCCTGAGCCCGTGGAATCGGATGTGGAGAAGACCAGCAAGCTGCTGCTGGGCATTGCCGTGCTGACGATCATCGGGGCGGCGGCGGCAATCGTACTGGGAGGGTTCCTGGGCGGCGGGAGAGCTCTCTACCGCATGGCGCGGGGCAGGCCGATCTCGTCGGTCTATGACGAGGAGTTCATTCATCTCGATTTGGCGGAGAAATGGGACGAAAGAATCGAAGTGATCGAGGTCATTGAGAGACCGCATCCGAAAGGTTAACGCCCCGCGATGCCTGTGGAAAAATGGACTCAAACCCGAAGAAACACGGTGAATTCACGGGAAATGCCAAAGGCTTTGAGGGGAAGATTCGGCGAATAGTTTAGGCCTTATGAAGGCCGGGTTGTATTGTTAAAACATTGAAATATAAATACTTATTTTCACAAACATTTTCTCTTGACACCGCGTTCCCCCGCTCCTAGTATGCAGCCAGAAAGTTCTAATGGCTTTGGCTCCGTTGGAACTATTCTCCCTGAGGAGAGAGCTGCCCTGTTGCCGGGCGGCTCTTTCCGTTTATGCAGGTTGTGCGGGCGACGGATCCGTCTCAGCGGGCGATTCCGGGGTTGAGTCGGTCCATTTTCGGCCGCATTGCTCACATGTCCAGGAATTGACGGGATCGACACCTTCAAGAACCGGGTCTGGAGCACCGCAACTTGGACACGAAGGCGGAACGTACTCGGGAACTTCCGCCCTGGACTCGGCGACGATCTCCGGCGGAATGGGACTGGCGGCGATCGCGCGTGCCTGATCGAGTTGATCGGCAGCGACAAGGACGCGCGGATTGCGGCGCCCAAATTCGCGCGACTGCTGAACCCAGCTTTCAATCCCGGCCTGCTGCAAGGCTGCAGAGAGTTCCTGCGCTTGTTCGTTGGTATCGCAGTCGCAGAGTACGGTCTTCCAGGTGTAGTCGTGTGGGCCCTCGTCGTCGGCGCCATCTGGCGCGTCGGGAACGAGCTCGGGCATGCGGCCAAAGTAACCCGCGTAGAAACCTGGATACTCGGGGCCTGGCTCTGGTTCAACGCGGCCGGCGGCCGGCACTGACGGCGTACTCAATTGCGGCGCATTCGTCGTCACAGTGGGCTCCGGCGATCGCGCATCGCCCAATCCGCGGCTTCGCATCTCGCTGCGCAAAGCCTGCTGGGCGGTGTCGGTAAGGTCGGCGAAATCGGCTGCGAGCTCACGCAACCCATCATCGTCCATTTCGCGATAGTGCTCGGTGAGTCTCCGCCACTCAAGCGTTGGGTCAGCTTGCATGGTCAGCATTGTAGTGCTAATCCGGCGCCGCAGCCGGGCTGCGCGCGGCTTTACCTCGATGCGGCGCAACGATACAATCGAAAGGCAGGACAATGAGAAAAGCAGGCCGACGTAGCTCAGTTGGTAGAGCAGCTGATTCGTAATCAGCAGGTCGTCAGTTCAAGTCTGACCGTCGGCTCCAGATTCAAAGAGACGACAATAGAAGTTGACGGTATGGCCCTCGAGAGGGGCCATTGTTATTTGGGGGCAATTCCGGTCAGAGTTTCCGTCTCAGCATCAGGACATTCACGTCTTTGACACCCTGCTAAATCACGCGTCCTGCACTGGCGTGGACTTGCCCGGATCAGGCGTGCCGCCTTGCGCGCGGAAGGCTGCCACGCCACAGCCGACGAGCGCGGCTTTGTCCTTGAGCTCCGAGACGCGCAGCTGGGTTGTGGATTCGCCGATCTCGGTTCGCACCGCCGGCAAGAAAAGACTGGCAGATCGGGCAATTCCGCCGCCCAATACAATTACGTCTGCGTGAAACCCGGCGAGCAGCGTGCGAATAACAGCCCCAAGATGCTGGCCGAATTCAGTAAAGGCCTGTTGCGCGGCCGGATCGGAGTCGACGGAGGCAGCAAGGTCGACTACTTCGCGCTTCTTACCGGTGTGGCGCTCGTAGTTTCCCACGATGGCTCGCGACGAGATAAAGTCCTCGACAATTCCACCCTGGTAGGGCAGATTCCAGATTTCGCCGCCGCTTGGCACCCCAGGCCCTTCGGTCACAAGATCGCCGTTGACCGCAAACGCCGAACCGATTCCTGTTCCCAGAGTGAGTCCAACGGCTCGGCTGAAGCCGCGCGCCGCTCCGGCGCCAACTTCGCCCAGCAGATACGCATCGGCGTCGTTGAGAAAGCGAACATGGGTGGGCTCGAAGCCAAATCCTTCGGCTAGCCCCTGGCGCAGATCGATTCCATAGAGATAGGGCAGTTTATGGCGCATCAGGCTCACGCCAGCCTGAAGATCGAACGGACCGGGCACAGCAAGCATCGCCCCGATGACCCCTTCGTGGCCCATGCGGGCTTTCATTCCCAGGCCAATGAGCAGATCAATGAAAGCGCCTGAGGTGGATACCGATGCGTGAGGTGCACTGGCGACCGAGCCGAGGCTGAGGTCCGCGGCACAACAAACTGCGGCAGCAACGTGGCTGCCGCCGACATCGAACGAAAGAACACGGCTCTCAACGAAGTCGGACACCGCAAGCACCGCAAACCTCGGCCGATGAGGGGTTCTCAAACGGATGAGATTGTTACCGTTTGTATCACAACCTGCGTTATCAGGCGCGAGATTTTTCAGGAACGAGCTGTATCGGGGCGCGGAAAATCGGCACTGATTCGATAAGCCGCAAGTGTAAACATCATTTCATGTCAGCCACCGCGCCGCTGCTACGATGAACGAAAGCATTCTCGATTCACTTGTTGGTGTTCTTCGGCTCTACTGGGTGGCTTCTTCTTTGGAGAAGGGCCATTTTGCCTGGAGCTTTCCGCAAGGATCGGAATCGAAAATACTGTAGCTATCACCGCGATGCGCGATCACCTGGCCACAATCATCGACGATTTTCACCGCCTCGATGGCGAGATTGCCGTTGTGCGCTATCAGGGGAATCGCAGGCGAGTGACGACGTATGGCGAACTGGCGCGGCTTGCAGGCCGCTTTGCCGCGCTACTCGAAAAGCGAGGCATCACCGAAGGCGACCGCGTCCTGATATGGGCAGAAAACAGCGCCGAGTGGATCAGCGTACTCCACGGCTGCATGCTGCGCGGCGTGCTGGCCGTGCCCCTCGATGCGTTCGGGACCGCTGAATTTGCGGCGCGCGTGACCAAGGACGTAAACCCGAAGCTCGTTGCCGGCGATGCAATCCTTCTGGCTAAACTCGCCGCGGCACATGACGCATCGCACCTTTCCACACTCACCTTTGAAGACTGGCAAAGCGAGCTGCCGGCCGAAGAGATGGGCGCAATCGCCGACCTTTCGAGTCAGAGCCCGCTCGAGATTCTGTTTACATCCGGCACTACGGGCGATCCCAAGGGTATCGTTCTGACGCACGGCAACGTGCTGGCCAGCATGGTCCCAATCGAAGACGGCGCCAAGCCCTACATGCGCTACGAACGGCTGGTTCATCCGCTGCGTATTCTGCACACGCTGCCGCTGAGCCACGTCTTTGGCCAAGCCCTGGGCATTTGGGTTCCGCCGCTTCTCCGGGCAGAAGTGCATTTCGAGAGCAGGCTGGCAGCGCCGCGCCTGATTGAGCAGATTCACGACGAGCGCATTTCTGTGCTTGCTGCGGTGCCGCGTGTTTTGGCGCTGCTCAAGACGCACTTGGAAGTGACGCACGATGGGCTGGCTGAACGCGTAACGGAGTCAGCCGAGAAGATCGGTCCGGGGCGGCGTTGGTGGCGCTATCGCCGAGTGCATCGCGAGTTCGGGCTGAAGTTCTGGGCTTTTGTTTGCGGAGGCGGCGCGCTGCCTGGACCGCTGGAGCAATTCTGGAACGCGCTTGGCTTCGTGCTCGTGCAGGGCTACGGCATGACCGAGACCACGGCGATGATCACGCTCAACCATCCTTTTCATGTGGCGGAAGGAACGATCGGCAAGCCAGTGACGGGAAGCGAGGTCAAGCTGGGGCCCGACGGTGAAGTGCTGGTGCGGGGCGCGGTCATCTCCGCCGCCACATGGGAAGGCGGTGCGATGCGCCCGCGCGAGGACGAGTGGCTGGCGACGGGGGACATCGCCGAACGGACGGGGAGTGGCGAGCTCAAATTCCTGGGCCGGAAGAGCGAAGTCATCGTCACGGCAGCGGGCGTAAACATCCACCCGGAAGACATTGAAGCGGCGATTGAGGAACAGCCCGATGTTGCGGCTTGTGCGGTTGTGGCGATGGAGACTCCGACGGGTCCGGAGCCCTGCGCGGTCCTGGCCTGCCGCGGTTCGGGAAACTGCGCGCTGGCGGCGATCGAGCGCGCGAATGCCATGCTGCCGGAGTTCCAGCGCATTACGCGCTGGGTGCTGTGGCCGGAGCCGGATCTTCCGCGGACGTCGACCGGAAAAGTGAAGCGCAAGCCGGTTGCTGCGTGGCTCGCGCGCATCCAGACGGCAGCCACGACACCTTCCAGCGGCAGGGTGGCAACGAACGGAGACCATGCATTCGGGCCATCGTCGGATTGGCTGCTGGCGCTGATTGCGCAGATTACCGGAGAAGCTCATCCGGGCGTGGGCGACGAGCTGCGGCTCACCGAGGATCTTCATCTTGATAGTCTGGGGCGCGTGCAGTTGGCCTCGGCGATCGAGGAGCGGCTGGGGATTGTTTCGGGTACAAGCCTTCTGGAAGAGGTGCAGACGCTGGGAGAGCTGCGGAAGGTTGTGGCAAATGAGGGACCAGAGTCCATAGAACAGAGATCGGGGAACAGAGATCGGAGAACAGAGCAATCGGCTGCGCAGCGCTCTGGTCCGATGGAAGTCGCGGACGAGGCTGAGGCGGATGGCCATGCGCAGGAAGGCGCGAGGAGCGAAGACGCGGCCGCGTCCGAAGCCTCGGCGGTGGCGGCCGGAACGCGGCAATCCGTTGGGCATCAAGATACGCCGGGCGGGTCGCCGCGACGGCATTTTCTCTATCCCGAGTGGCCGTGGTGGAAACCATTCCAGTGGATTCGCGCGGCGTTTGTTGAGGCGGTGCTGCGACCGATGACTTGGCTGCTGGTCGCGCCGCGGGTCGTGGGTCCGGAAAAGCCGCTCCCAGGGGGACCGTTGCTCATCGTGGCCAACCACGTCACATCCTATGACGGAGATCTGATCGTATACGCGCTGCCCGGGCCCTATAGGCGGAAGATGGCCGCAGCAATTCTGGGCGAAATGCTCGATGACTTCCGGCATTGGCGCAACCCCTGGAAGCCGGGAGAGAAAGGCTTTTATGTCTTTGGGCCGCCTGCTTATTGGCTGGTGACGGCGCTATTCAATGTGTTTCCGCTGCCGCACCAGCGTGACTTCCAACGGAGCTTTGCCCACGCGGGTAGGGCCTTGGACCACGGTTACAACGTGTTGGTCTTCCCCGAGGGAACGCTCTCGCCCGATGGCAAGATGGCGCGATTCCGGACGGGCATTGGATTGCTGGCGAAGCAGAGCTATGTTCCCGTGCTGCCGGTGGCCATGCGCGGACTGGGTGAGCTGAAAACGCATCAGCGCCACTGGTTCCGGTCGGGGTCCGTCGAAATCCATTTGGGCGAGGCTATTTCCTTTGGCCCCGAAGAGACCGAGGCGGCGATCACCGCGCGCCTGCACGACGAGGTCGAGCGGTTGCTGGGAAATGCGGGGAGCATAGAAGCGAGTTAGCAAGTTTGCGCAGCGCCCAACCGATTCGCAAAACTCCGGCCCACGGAACGAGATTCAGCCGTTCTGCGTAGTTGGGTTGGGGGTCATCGTGGAGAAACAAGTGAGCTTCGCGCAAGGCGAAGGATTGGTGTGGCCTGAAGACAAGCAAGGTCCAACGTGGGTGAACGCAGCTTTGCTTGTTGTTTGGTTGGCCGCAGGAGCGGTCGCATTCTTGCCCTTCGCGTTCGACACATCGCCGTGGGATGCGGTCACGCTGCGGGTTCCCGGCAACCAGGGAAACTGGTGGCACTTTCTTGCCGGCGCTCCGGCGTTTCTGGCCTTTCCGATGATCTGGCTGCGGCTGCGCTCGCTCTTTTCGGAGCGGCCTTCGACCGCGGCAGGGCGTCGCGTGATCTGGAGCTTCGTGGGCCTTTCGGTTTGCGGGACGGCCCTGGTGGAGACGCCATTTCTGCTGCACCTGGCCGGAACCAGCGACTGGCAACGATTCGCGGTGCTGGGCCTCGGTTTCGGTGTCATGATCGCAAGCGGTGTTCTACTCTTCCTACAGCGACGCCGGATTGCGCCCACGCGGGCCTGCATCCTTGGGTTGGATACTGCCTATCTTGCCAACATGGTGTTGATCCTGGTTGTCTACGCCGGAGCGCCGGGGAGTTTCTGGACAAGATCAGGCTGGTTTGTTGCGATGGTGATCGTGTGGCCAATCGTTATTGAGATGGTCTGTATCTTTGCCGGGATATTTCAGACTTCTGCCGGCGGCTAGAGATTCGGCGGTTGCTCCTGGGGACAGGTGTACACGGGCGGTCGCGATGCATTAGCCTCTAATTCTTCCCTCTGGAGAACGCGAGGACGCCTTGACGATGAAGGAATCAACTGAACCGGAGCTCGAGCCATTGCTGGAACTGGCGCGGAAGGCCGCGGAGAATTCTTATTCGCCGTACTCGGAGTTTCGTGTGGGGGCAGCGCTGCGACTGACAAATGGCGAAACGGTGACGGGGACAAATGTAGAAAACGTGAGCTACGGTTTGACGATCTGTGCGGAGCGCGCAGCGGTGGCGCGGGCGATCTCTCAATTCGGTCCGACCATTCGCATTGCTGCCGCAGCGATTGTGAACCTCAATGGAAAGGCCAGCCCTCCCTGCGGCGCGTGCAGGCAGGTGCTGGCGGAGTTCATCGATCCGGGCGCGCCGGTGGTGTTTCCCGTCGCGGATGGAACGTGCACCATGGCCTTCAGCGAGCTCCTGCCGTTAGGGTCGGAGATGAAACTGAAGTAGGGCAGTGAACCTATGATGCAGCGCAACAGCAATTCAGCCGAGGCTTCCGCCTTTTCACCACTGCACATGATTGACATCATCCGCAAGAAGCGTGACGGTGGAAATCTGGATGCGCGCGAGATCGGGTATTTGGCGGCGGGCGCGGCGACCGGGTCGATTCCCGAGGCCGAGCTGGCGGCCTGGCTGATGGCCTCGTGGATCAGAGGGCTTTCGCTCGACGAGACGCGCGCGCTGACGCTGGCTATGCGCGACTCGGGCGTCCGATTTTCTCCGACGGGGCTGGACCGGAAGACGGTCGACAAGCATTCCTCAGGCGGAGTGGGAGACAAAACCAGTTTCCTCGTGGCGCCTCTGGCGGCGGCGTGTGGCGTGGCCGTGCCGATGATCAGCGGCCGCGCTCTGGGGCACACGGGCGGGACGCTCGACAAGCTCGAAGCGATTCCCGGCTACAGAACGGCGTTGACGCTGGCCGAGTTCGAAGCAGTGATCAAGAAGTGCGGCGCATCGATCATCGGGCAGACCGACCAACTCGCGCCCGCTGATCGCAAGCTCTACGCGCTCCGTGATCGGACGGGGACGGTCGAGAACCCGGGGCTTATCTGCTCGTCGATCTTGAGCAAGAAACTGGCGGCGGGGCTGGACGGGCTGGTTCTCGACGTGAAGACAGGCTCGGGTGCGTTCCTGCGCAAAATGGAGGACACGGAGTTTCTGGCGGCGCTGATGGTGGCCACGGCCGAGGCCGCCGGAACGCGAACGGTTGCTCTGCTCACAGATATGAGCCAACCGCTGGGGCGTGCGGCAGGCAACTGGATTGAGCTGGTTGAGTGTGTGGAACTGCTGCGCGGCGCGCGGCCGGCGTGGAGCGAAGACTTGCGCGAGCTGTCGCTGATCCTGGCCGGGTGGATGATTCATTTAGGCGGGAAAGCGGAGTCGGCGAAGACCGGCTACACGCTTGCCGAAGCGGCGCTGGATGACGGAGCGGCGCTTGCGGCGTTTATGAAGATGGTTGATGCGCAGGGCGGCGACGTGAGCGTCTTCGACGACACGAAGAATTTCCACAAACCGGGAGCGACGGAGATTGTTCCCGCGTGGGATAGCGGGTTTGTCGCGGAGATGGACACGACGGCGCTCGGCTGGGCTGTGCAGAGGACGGGCGCGGGGCGCGAGAAGGCGGGTGAGCCCGTCGATCCACACGCGGGTATTCTGTTCCATGCGCGACGCGGCGCAAAAGTCGAAAAGGGTCAGCCATTCGCGACGGTGTACGCGATGAAGCCGGAGTTGCTGGCCGAGCCGGTCGAGATTCTGAAGCGGGCGATCGTCTTTTCCAAAACGCCGCCGAGCCCAGTGCAACTCGTAGGGCGAGTGTTCACAGGCGAAAATGCGGAGGCGCATCTCGCTTCGATCGCGCGCGGGTAGCTTCGCGAGTTGCGACTGCTCACGTCAGACCGAAAACGTCTTCTCTTCAATGAGCGGCGGGTTCTGGTCGAAGTCGCTGAAGCGAATCCAGCGTGGGCGCACGACAAAGTAGGCAATTCCGGGCCAGCTCATGCGCGACGGGCCGTCGCGCCAGACAGCGAAATACGCCTGCTGGCAGCGGCGAAGCTCGTCGCCCTTCGGCTCTATGGCGATCCCTTCGAATTGGACTGTCTGCTCTCCCTCCCAACCTCCAATCACGAAGGAGCAGGCGGGCCGGGCAATCAGGTTCGAGTACTTTCGCGACGACTTCACCGTATCGAAGACGATCTCGAGGTCAGGAGTTGTGGCGATGCCGACGAGCGCCGACTGTGGGGTTCCGACACTTGAGGTGCTGGAAACAATTCCATAGCGAAAGCGCGCCATCAACGAATAGAGAGCGGCGATGTCCATGTGAACCTCCAGAGATTCCTGCCGTTGGGCCGATTTTCGCGTTCCCGCCCGTCCCCGAGATGATTTAAGGTTATCCAAAGCTTCGATTTAAAGGCGAGGAGATTCGCGTTGGGTCGATTCACAGGCGTGCTGGGTATTCTGGCGGTGCTCGCGGCCGCATGGCTTTTCTCGACGGACCGCAGGCGCATCCGCTGGCGCACGATTCTGTGGGGGCTCGGGTTGCAGATCA
>CAYOVE010000112.1:0-10237 GCA_964407295.1 uncultured Occallatibacter sp. | reverse complement strand
GTACTCGTTCCTGAAGACACCGCGCTGGAAGGACAACGCGATGGAAGTGGGACCGTTGGCGAGGCTGCTGGTGTCGTACGCGGCCGGCCACGCGGACGTGAAGGAAACGGTGGGGATGGTGCTGGGCAAGCTGAACGTGCCTGTGGCTGCGCTGTTCTCGACCTTGGGACGGACGGCGGCGCGCGGCATCGATGCGGCGCTGGCGATGATCTGGCTGAAAGATTTCTTTGGGCAGTTGATGGACCGCGTGAAGATCAACGAGGTATCGACGCATAACGGCGAGAAATGGGATCCGAAGACGTGGCCGGCGGATTGCGAGGGCGTGGGGCTGGTGGAAGCTCCGCGTGGCGCGCTGGCGCACTGGATCAAGATTCATAATGGCGCGATTGAGAACTATCAACTGGTTGTGCCTACGACGTGGAACGGATCGCCGCGCGACGGCAAGCAGCAGAGGTCGTCGTTTGAGGCCGCGCTGATCGGGACGCCGGTGGCGAAGATCGACGAGCCAGTCGAGATTTTGCGCACCATCCATTCCTTTGACCCGTGCCTGGCCTGCGCCGTGCATCTGTACGATCCGCAGGGACGGCACCTTCACCAGGTTTCATTCGAGTAGGCCGATGAGCACACAGAGCACTGGTGTACGAGACGTTTTCAAGCTAAACGGCGGAGCGCCGGTTGAATACAAGCGCGTGTATGTGTGGGAAATGCCGGTGCGCGCATACCACTGGATCAACGCCATCGCGCTGACGCTGCTGTGCGTGACCGGTTATATGATTGGCCGTCCGGTTCGCATTGCGTACGCATCCGAGGCTTACCAGCAATATTGGTTTGGATGGGTGAGGTTTATCCATTTTGCCGCCGCGTACGTCTACATCTTCAACTTTCTGGCGAGGCTTTACTGGGGATTTGTGGGCAATAAGTACGCAAGCTGGCGCGCCTTTTTCCCACTGAAACCTTCGCAGCGGCAGGAGATTGTCGACGTCATCAAAGCCGATGTGTTTGAAACCAAGATGCACGGGCCCATCTCAACCGGACACAATTCGCTGGCCGGCTTGATTTACTTCTTCACCTTTCTGGCATTTGTCTTCCAAACGATTACCGGCTTCGCTCTTTACTCGAGTATGAGCAATTCCTGGATGCCCCGGATGTTCACGTGGGTCGTGCCTTTGATGGGCGGCGACTCGGGCGTGCGCTTTTGGCATCACACGTTCCTGTGGTTCTTTGTGGTGTTTATCATCGTGCACGTGTATCTTGCCTTTTATCACGACTACATCGAGGGACGCGGGACAGTAAGCTCGATCATTGGCGGGTGGAAGTTTGACAGAGTCGAGAGTGGCGGAGACGCTAAAAAGCAGAAATAAGACGCTGGTGCTGGGACTGGGCAACGTCATCATGGGCGATGAGGGCGTTGGCGTTCATGTGGTGCGCGCGCTTGAAAAGCGGACGCTGCCGGCGGGAGTGGAGTGCCTGGATGGCGGGACGGGCGGCTTTATTCTGCTGGAGCCCCTTGAAAACGCCGATCGAATCATCTTGATTGACGCAGCCGCGGACGGAAACCCTCCCGGAACCGTGACGCGGACGACGCCGCGTTTTTCAAAGGACTATCCGCCGACGCTGACCGCACACGACATCGGAGTGAAGGACCTGCTGGACGCGTTCTATATGCAGGGCGGAACGCGAGAAGTGATCTTATACGCAATCGCCATCGATCCTCAGCAGCCTATCTCGATGGAGTTGTCGGCGGAATGCTCCAGGGCAGCCGAGACGGCTGTATACGAAATCCTTGAAGAACTGAATGCGACCACGGTTGGCGCGTAAGTCCTGCCGCTGCTTCCTTTGATTCGGTTCAAGATTGCAAATCGGACCCAAAAAGTCTAGTATTTTGGTCATGGAACCCATGGCCTGTTGTCGCTCGTGTAAGAAACTCACGCGGCAAGGGTGACCTGGGTCTGAAGTTTGCAAAACAAGTCCACGGCTTCCCGATGCCCGCGATTGAGTCGAAAGCTCTCGCGGGCGTTTTATTTTGAGCTAGACGAAAGAGAAGAGAGAAGATGAGCGAAGCGACTGCGCCAAAAGAGACCAAAGCCCAGCGGATGGAGCGGCTGAAGCGCGAGAAGAATCCGTGGGAGGCATTTGACGAGGTCCGCGCGTTTGCGCGGGCAGGGCGATCGAGCGTGGCGCCGGAGTGGGCTTCTACCTATTTCAAATGGTGGGGGGTTTACACCCAGGGCGACGGCGTGGGCGCGACCGGCGGCAAGGGCGGCGAAGGGCTGACGACCGAATGGTTCATGATGCGGATCGGCATTCCCAACGGGATCATTTCGGCGAGTCAACTACGGAAGATTGGCGAAATCACCCGCATGCACGCGCGGAATCTGGCGGACATTACAGTGCGCCAGAACATTCAGCTTCATTGGCTGACCATCGAGACGCTCCCGGAGGTGGTGGACGCGCTGGACGCGATCGGGCTCTCGCCGAAGGGCGCGTGCGGCGACGTAGTGCGCAACGTGACGGGCTGCCCGCTGGCCGGCGTGGACGCCGACGAGCTGATCGATGCCTCGCCGATTGCGGTCGCGATTGCCCATGAGTTGACGGCGAACGCGGATTTTTACAATTTGCCGCGCAAGTTCAAGATTTGCGCAACCGGCTGCCCCTCGTGGTGCAGCTATCCGGAGATCAACGATATTGCGCTGACGGCAGCGGTGCGCGAGGGCGAGGTGGGCTACTCGATGCGCGTTGGCGGAGGGCTTTCCAACGAGCCGCACCTGGCGGTCAAGCTCGACGCATTCGTTCGGCCGGATCAGGCGCTTCGCGTGGCGCGTGGCGTGACGGAGATTTTCCGCGATCAACAAGTATTACGCGAGAGCCGCGACAGGGCACGAATGAAGTACCTGTTCATGCGTGAAGGCTGGACGGCGGAGCGCTTCCTGGACGAACTGCACACGAAGATTGGATTCAAGCTCGATCCTGCTGCGCAAGAGAAGGTTCCTGACGATATTCTTCGCGATCACGTAGGGATCCATCCGCAGCGGCAGCCGGGACTGGCATATGTGGGTGCGTCGGTGCTGCGCGGACGGCTGAGCGGCGAGCAATTGGAAGCAGCGGCGGAGTTGGCGGAGCGGTTCGGAAGCGGCGCGCTGCGGCTCACGGTCTCGCAGAATCTGGTCATTATCGACGTACCGAAAGCGAAGACGAGTGAGCTTGCGAAAGAGCTGGGCCAGATTGGATTGCAGGTGGAAGGCTCGATGTTCTGGCGCGGAGCGGTGGCGTGTACGGGAACAGAGTTTTGCAAGTTGGCGATTACAGAGACCAAGGGCTTTACGCGGTGGCTGGTTGACGAGATGGAAGAGCGCCTGCCGCAGTTCGATCAGCAGTTGAAGTTGCACGTGACCGGTTGCCCCAACGGTTGCGGCCAGCACTGGATTGCGGACATCGGACTTGAGGGCAAGAAGATCAAGCACGAGGGCAAACTGACCGACGCTTTTTATTTCTGCCTGGGCGGAGCGGTGGGCCAGCATGCAGGAATTTCGCGGCCAGTTGGCTACCGGTGCCCGGCGCCACTGGTGCCGGAGGCGATTGAGCGGCTGCTGCGGCAGTACATGGCGGAGCGGAGCGGACAAGAAGATCTGCGCGCATGGTTCACGCGGCACACGAACGAAGAATTGCGCGCGCATTTGGCCGGAGAAACTCTGGATGCGGTGGAACGCGACCTGCCGACAGCGCGCGTGCCGCATGGCGTGGCGGAGTGAGAGAAGCAGGGACCGAGGGAACAAGGGAATAGGGAACAGGGAACAAGGGACCAGGGACCAGGGAACAGGGAACAGGGAACAGGGAACAGGGACCAGGCAGCATCAACGAACCGGGAGTCGCGAACTACGATATGAGTCTTTTACCCATATTCCTGAAGCTTGAAGGGCGGCGGTGCCTGCTGGTGGGAGCGGGGGCCGTAGCTCTGGAAAAGATCGCGACGCTGCTCAAGACCGGCGTGCGGCTGCGCGTGGTTGCGCCCGAGACGAGGGAAGAGGTTCGTGCGCTGGCCGCTGAGGGAAGAATCGAGTATGTGCAGCGGGAGTTTGAGCCGTCAGACCTGGACGGCAACTTTATCGCAATTGCCGCGACCAATGTGCCTGAGGTGAATGCCGCCGTTTATCGCGAGGCGGTCGCGCGCGGGATTCCTACGAACAGCGTGGACGACATTCCCAATTGCGACTTTTTCTTCGGGTCGGTGGTGAGCCGCGGCGATTTGCAGATTGCGATTTCGACGGCCGGCGAAAGCCCGGCGGTTGCGCAGCGGCTCAGGCGCGAGATTGACGAACAACTGCCGCAGGATTTGGGGCCATGGCTGGCGAAACTGGGCGAACTGCGGCGCGAAGTGCTGGCGACCCAGCCGCGGAGCGAAGAGCGAAGGTTGCTGCTGCATGAGCTGGCGCAAAGGCAGATTTGCGACTCGGCGCTTTGCGAAACGAAACAGTTGGCGCGAGCGGGCAGGGAAGCGCAAGCCGTTGCAGGAAATGTTTATCTGGTCGGAGCCGGGCCGGGCGATCCGGAGTTGCTGACATTGAAGGCGGTGCGGCTGATCGAGAGCGCGGACGTGATTTTGCACGACGATCTGGTACCGCAGGCGATTCTCGAGCTGGCGAAGACAGGCGCCGATGTGGCCAACGTAGGCAAGCGCTGCGGCGCGAAGACCATTACGCAGGAAGAGATCAATTCTCTAATGACGGAGCACGCGCAGGCCGGGCGCAGCGTGGTACGCCTGAAGAGCGGCGATCCGCTGCTGTTTGGCCGCGCCAGCGAGGAATTGGATGCGCTGGCTGAGGCCGGCGTGCCGGCGGAGATTGTGCCGGGCGTGTCGGCTGCATTTGCGGCGGCTGCGGCGATTGGCCGGTCACTGACCGATCGGGATTGGGCGTCGCACGTGATTCTTTCCACGGGGCACCATGCGCAATCGCACAATCGCGAGGCGCTGCCTGCGGTTGAAGCGGGCACACGGGTGGTCTACATGCCGGGCCGGGACCTGGCGTTGCTGGCGGCGGAATGGCTGGCCGAGGGATTGCCTTCAGATCTCCCGTGCGCCGTGGTTTCGCGCGCGGCGTTGCCGGATCAGAGGGTTTACCATACGACGCTTGGCGCGCTGGGCGAAGTTGAAGCGGCCGCGGCGCCCAGCCTCCTGATCGCCGGATGGGCAGTGCGGGAGCTTCGGGCTGGCGACACGGCGACTGGACGCGAGTCTTTCATCGAAGCTTCAGATTAGAATCCGCCCTATCAGCCCTGGCTTCCGGCGCCCTCAGGGAAGGTTCTGCTCCCAGGGCTCTTGGTTTTCCCTGGCACAGGAACCACCCTCATCCAGAATTCAAGCCGCGGGACTCCTTTGAAAACAAAGGATATGGGCGTGCTTGTAACGTTACAGAGGCGTATTGAGACTACCGCTCGAAGAGCATATAGGTAAATCTCACTGCAACGGCGGATAGGCTGATCGGCTCGGTGGCCGATGGGGGGGACCTAGCTGGTTCACTTTTCCGCTCAGGCTTCCGCCGTGACTCTTCCGTCTTCCCCCCGATGTCCAGATTCGGTTTCCACGAGGCATTCGAGCCAAGGCAGCAAGCGGTGGGGATGGTCTGCTGAAATTCGGCAAGGGCGTCACTGGTTTCTACCAAGGGCTTCGTTGCTTAGCTTTTCGATTTTGCAAACCTCGCTTTGATGATGCAGCGAGAGGATGTTTACGCCCTCCAAATCAACGGCTTGACGGCCCAGTGAGGTACTTCCGCGCGTGATAAGATCATCGCATATTCGCGGAAGAGGGCAACGATGCCGGGCAACATCGAAAGCCATGCTTCCTCCCACGCTTCCGACTCCCGCGCAAAGGAAATTCGCGCCTACCTGGGTCGGTTGGTGGCCGGAGAGCACTTTTCTGCCTCCAGCCGCCGCGGACAGTTGCTGCGTTACCTGGTGGAACGCACGCTCAAGGGCGACGCCGACAAAATCAATGAATATGCGATTGGGCTGGACGTTTTTCAACGCCCGCCCTCGTTCGATCCACGGATTGAATCCGTGGTACGGACGGAGTTCAGCAGGCTGCGCCAGCGGCTCAGGGACTACTACGCGGAAGACGGACGCCACGACACGATCGTCATCGAATTTCCGCCGCGCAGTTATGTGGCCAGCTTCACGTTCCGCGATGCCGCAAAGCTTCGCGAACCAACTGCGTTTCCAGAGCCGGTTCTGGCTCCTCAACTGGTACCGCCCAGTGCGCGTGGTGCGCGGCGGAACTGGCTTATAGGGGCTATCGCGGTGCCCTGCATTGCCGCCGCCGGAGTTGCAGGAATCATGCTGTGGAGACAGCATGCGGCGATTTCGATGTCGAGGCAGCCGATCCACGCGATCGTGGTGCTGCCGTTCGAGGATTACTCGCCCAACCATCAGGACGAATACATTGCCGATGGAATCACGGAGGAGCTGACCAACGACCTGGCGCAATGGCGAGACCTGCGCGTGGTTGCGCGCACCTCGGCGTTCGCCTTCAAGGGCAAAGGCGAAGATGTGCGGGAGATCGGCCGGCAACTGAACGTGGACGCGGTACTTGAAGGCAGCTTTACGCGATCCGGCGACCAGATGCGAGTGACCGCGCAACTGAACCGGGCGACTGACGGGTATCATCTTTGGTCGCACTCCTACGAAACACAATCGAACGACATGCTGGCGATGCAGGATGAAGTTGCGACCTCAATCACCGATGCCATTCGCCATATCGGAGGAGGATCGCCGCCTGCGATTCGACCGCCGACGACGAACAACGAAGCGCTCGATCTTTACTTGCAGGGTGAATATCAGAATCACCTGCGCACGGCCGACGCGCTTGCTAAATCCATCAGCCTCTTCGAAGCCGCACTCCAGAAGGATCCAAACTTCGCGCGCGCTTATGTGGGGATTGGCAGCTCAGAGATCGGCACCATATCGATGACGACGATCACCGCGAAAGAGGGTTTCCCAAAGGTTCGCGCGGCAGCCGAGAAGGCCATCGCACTCGATCCCGATCTGCCCGAAGCCTACGAACTGCTGGCGGACGCGACCTACAACTATGACTGGAACTGGGCGGAGGCGGAAAAGGATTTCCGCCACGGCATCGATCTGGGCGGGGGCGCAGAGGTTCGCGCGCGGTATGGCTGGTCGCTGGCGACACGCGGCCGTTTTGCCGAGGCGCACGAGCAGTTCCGCCTCGCGGCGGAGCAGGATCCGCTCTCGGTTGTGCCGCCATTTGACGAATTCGTGGCCTACTATTTTGAGCGCGACGAAGCCGGCCAGCAAAAGTCCATCGAGCGCATCGAGCAAATCAATCCCCAGTTCTTTGGCGGGCCGGGATGGGCCCTGGTGGGGGCAATGGCGCGCGGCGATTGCGCAACGGTCGTGAAGAATGCCGGGTCGTTCGTGAAGGCGTATCCCAAGCTGCCGATGAGCCAGACCATGCTGGCTTTCGATGCGGTTTGCCGCAAAGACAGGCCCCGCGCCCTCGCCGAGATCAAATTGATGCAGGCGCAGCAGACGCCGCACTACCAACTGGCCATTGTGTATGCGTTTCTGCACGATACTGACGACGCCATCGCCGAGCTCAACGAGTGCGCTGAGGCGCACGAGGGACAGATTCTCTATATCAAATACGATCCATTCTTCGACGGAATCCGCAGCGATCCGCGGTATGTGGCGCTGGAGAAGCGCGTGGGGCTGATACCCTGAATTCATGAAATTCGGCGTGGTGGTGTTTCCGGGGTCGAATTGCGATCACGATACCTACAACGTGATTGCCGAAGTGGCGCGGCAGCCGGTGGTCTTCCTCTGGCATGACAGCGAAGATTTGCAGGGCGTGGATGCGGTGCTGGTTCCGGGTGGATTTGCCTACGGCGACTACCTGAGAACGGGAGCGATTGCGCGATTTTCGCCGGTCATGCAGTCGGTGAAGCGATTTGCAGCGGGCGGCGGGCTGGTGCTGGGAATCTGCAACGGATTCCAGATTCTGACCGAGAGCGGATTGCTGCCGGGCGCGCTGATGCGCAACGCTGGGCTGAAGTACATTTGCAAGCCGGTGCACCTGAGGGTGGAAACGACGGACAGCCCTTTTACAAATCAATTGAAAAAGAGCGCGGTGCTCAAAATTCCGATCGGGCATATGGAAGGGAATTACTTCTGCGAGCCGGATGAGCTGAAGAGGCTGGAGAACGAGGACCGGATTGCGTTTCGCTATGCGACGCCGGCGGGCGAGATTACGCAAGAGGCGAATCCCAACGGGTCGCTCAGTAATATTGCGGGAATCCTGAACGAAGGACGGAATGTACTGGGCATGATGCCGCACCCGGACCGTTCGAGCGAGGCCCTGCTGGGGTCGGCGGATGGATGGGGGATTTTTGCATCGATGCTTGAAAGGCAGCCATTAGCCTCTAGCTCCTAGCCTCTAGCTTCCTCGCGGGTGAGCAAACAAGTTTCGCATTTGTTCGAGGGGGCTAGAAGCCGGAAGCTCGAGTCATGATCGATATACATCACCACCTTATTTATGGAGTCGATGACGGCGCGCCGGACCTTCAGGCGTCGCTGGACATGGCGCGAATGGCCGCCGACGAGGGCGTGACGCATATTGTGTGCACGCCGCACGCGAGCGGGGAACACTCCTTCGATCATCCGCGAATTGAGGAGCGGTTCGCCGAGCTGAAAGAACGGCTGCAGGGCGTGGTGGAGCTAAGCCTGGGTTGCGACTTCCACATGACGGCAGACAACGTGAGCGATGCGGTGGCGAACCCGCTGCGATACTCGATCGGCGGGAAGGGGTACCTGCTGGTGGAGTTTTCGTGGGGCGAAATTGCGGACGGGATTAACGATGCGCTGCGCCGGCTGCAAGCGGCGGGATACACGCTGATCGTGACGCATCCGGAGCGGTATCCGGCGGTGCTGCGGCAACCGCACCTGCTGGGCGAATGGATGCGGATGGGATGCCTGGTGCAGGTGACGAGCGGTTCGCTGTACGGGCGATTCGGGAAGGAGCCGGAGGCGTTTGCCAACGAGTTGCTGGAGCGAAACTGGATACATTTTCTGGCGACGGATGCGCATCATCCCGTGTGGCGGCCGCCGCACTTAAAACACGGATACGAGTTCATCGCAACGAAGTGTGGTGAGGAAACGGCGATTCGGTTATGCGAGACGAATCCACGGATTGCGGTGGAAGGTGCGGCATGGCCTGAGCAGCCCAAGGCCGAAGGCTTATGGGAGAACGTGCCGCTGAAGTTTGCTCAGCAGATGAGTGGCGGGGAGAAGGAAAAGGGCGGGTTCTGGAAGAGGATGCGGGGAAAAAGCAGGGAACAGGGATCAGGGAATAGGGACTAGAAGGCAAGAACAAAAAAGCGGGTGCAGGTTCGGGTTCGACTCCGATCGCTTTCGCGATCTCCACTCACGGCAGGATTTCGACTTCAATCTTCCGACGCGGCGGACGACCCTGGCTCAGGATGACTGATTGTCAGTTGAGGCCGAGGCCGCCATCGACGACAAGTGTTTGGCCAGTGATGAAGTGAGGGCCGGTCGAAAAAAACAGCACGGCTTGAGCGACGTCGTTCGCATCGCCGTTGCGGCCCATGGGGGTTTTGGCGGCGAATCGAGCGGCTTGCAATTCTGCTTTGCCGAGAGCGGACTGAGGAGACGGCGGCGCAACGGTCTCGCGTGTTCCCACCCTTTCGGCTAAGGACGCCGAAAAGGATGGGGCAACGCCGGGATGTGCGGGTCCGTCGACTTCGATCCAGCCGGGAGCGACGCAATTCACACTGACATCGGGCGCGAAGGCCTTGGCCATGGCCTGGGTGAGCATGTGCAGAGCGGCCTTTGAGGCGCAGTAGTGCGCGTGGCCGGCCCAGGCGTGGAGACCTCCGAGCGAACCCATGTTGACGATGCGGCCGCGGGCGGCGCGGAGATGAGGCAGGGCTTCGCGCGCAACAAGAAACGGGCCGCGCGTGTTGGTTTCAAATGCGGCGTCCCACTGGTCGAGAGTCAGGCTCTCGAGTGCGGCTGAACCGAAGACAGCGGCGTTATTGACGAGGACATCGAGGCGGCCGAATCCGGCCATGACCTGAGCGATGGCGCCGCGGACGGAGGTTTCGGAGCGCACATCGCAGGGTACGGCGAGGGCGTTGCGGCCGAGGGCGGAGATTTCCGCGGCGGTTTCAGCGGCGTCCGATTGAGATGTGCGGAAGGTGATGGCCACGTC
>CAYOVE010000111.1:0-10285 GCA_964407295.1 uncultured Occallatibacter sp. | reverse complement strand
GTGATGCAGCCGCTCACGAAAGACGAGAACATGCGCGCGACTGCGCCGGACGGGCGACCGATGTCTGACGTCGCGGCGTCGTTCATCGCGCCAAACTCGCGCCTCACGGCTTTCGAGCGCCTGGAAATTTACAACCGGCAATATTGGTATCGCGTGCTCGGCGCATTGGCTGAGGATTTCCCCGCGCTTCGCGCTCTGGTCGGCGAGCGGCGCTTTGAGGCCCTCAGCATCGCCTATCTCGCCGAGCATCCCAGCCGGTCATTCACTTTGCGTAACCTCGGGTCCAAGCTTCCCCAGTGGCTCACTGCTCATCCCGAGCATGCAGGCCGCCGTCACCGCCTCGCTGTGGATTTGGCAAGAATGGAGTGGGCGTTCGTCGAGGCGTTCGATGCGCCGGAGCGCGATCCGCTCACGCAGAGGCAAATCGCCGGGCTTCAAGGCGAATCGAAACTCACTCTCCAACCCTGCCTGCAACTTGTGGCGCTCAGCTATCCCGCCGACGACCTGGTGCTGGAACTCCACAAACGCGAGAAGCGCCAAACCAGTGAAGCTGGCGTTGCGCATGAAGATTCAGGCGCGAATGTCGCCATTCCAAAAGTGCGGCCCCGGCCCACGTGGCTTGCCGTCCATCGCGTCGATCTGTCGGTGTATTACAGGCGCATCGCGCGCGAAGAATTCCAGACCCTGGTCGCGCTTCGTGATGGCCGCACCCTCGGCGATGCGCTTGAGGCGGGATTCACCGGCTCGCGCATTCCCGGTCTTCAGCGTCCCGAACGCGTGCAGCAATGGTTCAGCAGTTGGGCCGAGCTGGGCTGGATTTGCGCAACTTGATCGGCTTGTCATCCTGAGCGAAGATCGTCCGCCCAGGCGGACGATCGGAGTCGAAGGATCTGCGGTTGTCTCCAGTTTTGTATCAGGGCACGGCTTTAGCCGTGCCGAAAGATGACCATAAATCTTCCGGGCTTTAGCCCCTGAGTTACGGTTTTCAATCAGTTTTCTGCACGAATGCACTCGGCGCAAGCCCCCTGCGCCTCGGGATCCGCCGCGAAGGAGTCTTATGTCCGCTCTTGTACGAACCGCAACCGTCGCTTACGGCGGCATGCGCACCTTGCTCAAGAAACTCGAGAGCCCGCTGTTGCTCGCCATCCGCCTCTATTGGGGCTGGCAGTTCGCAACAGATGGCTGGGGTAAGTTGCATCATCTGGATCGCGTCGGTCAGTATTTCGCCACGCTCAACCTTCCCATGCCGCAGCAAACGGCTCTCTTCGTCTCCGTCATTGAGTTCGCCGGCGGAATTCTCCTTGCCGTCGGCCTGGCTACGCGCCTTACCTCACTGGTGCTCTTCGTCAATATGACCGTCGCCTTCTGGACGGCGGAAAAGCCAGCCTTCCTCGGAGTCCTCTCGGATCCCGACAAGTTCCAGGGCGCTGACGCCTATAACTACTGGTTCGCGGCGCTGCTCATCATGATTCTCGGACCCGGCCTGTTCGCGCTCGATACACCGCTCGCCCTGCGCTTCTCACGGCCAGCCATGGCAGCGAAATCTGCGGTATCATCGGTCAGATCAATCTTCAAGATAAGACTCAAGTAAGGCTCGGGTCCCATGCGTATCGTCTACCTGCTCTCGTCGCTTGGCGTGGGCGGGGCAGAAAAGCAGGCGCTGGCCGTGGCGGATCGAATGGCCGCGCGCGGTCACACGGTTACATTGCTGGTGCTGATGCCGCGCCTGCCGGCAGAGTGGCCCACCACGATCCCCACCGTTCACCTTGACGTGCGCAAAACGCCCAGGAGTGCGCTCAAAGGATTCAAGCGAGGGCGCGCATTCTTGCGCGAGTTTCAGCCGGATTTAGTTCACAGTCACGGCTTTCACGCCAACATCTTTGCCCGGCTGTTTCGTCTGGCGGGTCCGAAATTCGTCGTCCTCTCCACGGTCCACAACGTGTACGAGGGGCAGTGGTATCGGATGCTCGCCTATCGGCTCACAGATTCCCTGAGCCGTTGCACCATCGCCGTGAGCCAGGCCGCGGCCGATCGCTTTATCCGGCTCGGCGCGGTGCCACGCCGCAAGTGCTCGGTCATTCTCAATGGCATCGACATAAAGGAATTCGCACCCAACGGCGCGAGCGGCGCGCGGATTCGGGCGGAAATCGGTGTTTCCGATGCAAGTGAAGATGCCGAGTTTGTTTGGCTCGCTGTCGGCCGGCTGGTGCCGAACAAAGACTATCCAAATCTCCTGCGCGCTTTTGCGGAGGTACGCTTGGGTCGCGCCGATGCGCGTTTGTGGATCGCTGGCGACGCTGCTGTGGGTCAGATCGCAGCCTTGCAGCAAGTGCGAAATGAATTGGAACTCGGTGACTCAGTCCGCTGGCTCGGCCTGCGCCGCGACATGTCCGCACTCCTCGATGCTGCCGATGCATTTGTTTCCGGGTCCGCTTGGGAGGGAATGCCGCTCGCTGTCGGCGAGGCCATGGCGATGGCCAAACCTGTGGTCGCAACCGACGTCGGTGGCGTGCGCGAGCTTGTCGGTGACGCCGGCCTCATCGTTCCGGCCAAAGATTCAGCGGCGCTGGCCGATGCAATGATCGCGACGATGAAAAAGAGCAGGGAAGCGCTGGCCGCCGCGGGCCAGGCTGCTCGACAGCGCATCGTCGATCGTTTCAGCATGGACGCGACCGCCGACACTTGGCTGGCACTCTATGAATCGCTGCTCGCCGCGAACAATGAGCCCTGACAAATGGCTAAGAGCGAAGAGCAGCTTTTCCTGATCCATGATCCCTGTTCCCTATTCCCTATTCCCTGCTTTTAGAACTGGAACGCCGCCTGGAAAAAGATGCGCCGCGCCGCCGAACTGGTGGAGAAGATCCCTCCGGCAAGCCCGGTCGACTTCCCGAACTGATTGCCTGGACCGTAAAGTCCGGTGGACGAATTGAAGGTGGGCTGAATGCCACCCACCGGCTTGCCCAGGTCAATATCGTTAAAGAGATTAAGGGCTTGCACGTTGAAGTTCAGGCTGTACTTCTTGTTGTTGGAGCTGCCGCCCGGGCCGCGCATGCCACCTCGCCCGCCGAATCCTCCGCCGAATCCGCCAAAGCCGCCGCCTGGAGGCCCTCCCCCGCCAGGTCCCCCGCCGCCCGGAGGCGGGCCACCCGGTGGCGGCCCACCACCTGGAGGCCCGTCCGCTGAGGAGGAAGACGCTACCTTGGGGCCGATCCCGAAGCTTCGGCCTACGCGCAGATTCACCGCGACCGAAGATGGACTGTTGCCGAGCGAAACCGGAAGAAGCGCCTCGCCGCTTTGGGGAACTACATCAAGTGCGCCAAAGCTTGTCTGCACGACGTTACTCGCGGACGAGGCCGGTCCTGCGTAGGAAGGCCGGTCATTGAAAAAGTTGTCCCCCGTCAGATCGTACGGCGAGGTGATGGTATAAGGTTGACCGGCTTGTGCGACCAGGAACGGATTGAAGGTGATGGCCCAGGGGCCGGTGTAATTGCCCATCAGGAACACCATCTGCGGGCGTGTAAATCCCGCACGGCCGTAATCCTGCCGCAGGTTGTAGGAGTTGGAGGGGCTGGATCCGCCGCCGCCGTCCGAGTTCGCCCAATTGCCGGTATAAAAGCCCATAAGGCTCATCTTGGTCGATAAGCGTAGGTTCACGTTCACGATGAGCTGATTTTGGTTGAAGACCGCCTCGGGGAAGTATTGCTTCACAATGCCCAGGGACGAATCGGGACGCGTTCCAGTCAGGGTCGTGCTCCCATATTGAAACGTTCCGGGTTCATATGCGTTCGAGTCGCGCACCACGAGCTGATGGAAGCCGGAAGAGTGCAGGTAGGTCAATGTCAGCGTCGCCGCTTTGGTCACCTGGCGCTCCAGGCTAAAGCCCAGCTGTTCCATGTAGGGCGAACGGTAGGTGGGCGAGAGCGCGTAGATCTGCGGCGTCGCCGCCGCCCCCGTGCCGCACGAAGCTACGCCGCCGCTAATCATGCTCAGGCTGGTGCCGTTGAAGCAGGTTGGGTCGGGGATGGTGATCTGCGTCTGGCTCTTGGCAGTGCCATTCAGCGTCTCCAGATTCATCAGGCTGCCGACACCAAAGCGGTCGTAAAAGAATCCGAAGCCGCCGCGCAGCACCGTCTTCGTGGTCGTCCCCTTCTTGTGCCCGTCGAGTGCGTAGGCGAACGCCAGGCGCGGGGCCCAGTCACTGTGGTCGGCAATGTGGTTCTGTCCCTCCCAGCGCAACCCGCCCGAGAGCGTTAGCAGCTTGTTCACTGTCCAGTCGTCCTGGTAGTAGACAGCGGCGTTGAATACATTTCCCTGGAACGCGTTTGGGCCCGTTGTGTAAGTGAGCTTGGTGGGCAGGCATCCGCCCGTCTGCGTGGCAGGGCACGCCGCTGCAATCTGGGCAAATGTCTCCGGGGTGGGTGTGGCGTAAATGCCGTTCCAGGTGTCCACAAAGGCAGTGACCGACGGGAATGTGAAACTCCCGTTGAAGTTTCCGTCCGATGAAGTCGCGTTGCGGTCGTCGCGCAGCCAGGCGCCGATTTTGATGGCCTGTTTGCCCTCGCTCAGCGTGACGAAGTTCTGCAGTTCGAAGTGATCGCTGTGCGTTCTCGATGACTGGCTTCCGTTGCCTCCGCCTGAAAACACGCTGGGCACGCCGTAGCTGGGATCGGTGCTCACTGGCGTGGAGCTTGAATTCGACCGGTTGTACTCGAAGCGTGTCTCGTTCACAATGCGGTCGCTGATGATCTGCGTATCGTCCAGTTGAACGTCATGCCCATTGGAGTCGGCAGTGCTTGACGTGGTGGGCAGAGACGTCTGGCCCAGAGAGCCGCTCACATTGTTGCGCTCGTATTGGTAGCGCAACGTGAGCGTGTTCTTCTGGCCCAGTTGCAGGTCGAAGCGGGGCGAAACTGCCAGGTGGTTCGTCGGGCTGAAGAGACTGCCCGCAACAGTGCCGGAGCTGATCGACCACATGTTTGTCGCCGCGTCGTATATGGGGCCATTTGAAATGGAATACACATTGTCGGTCTGCGTATTCCGCTGCTCCACGCTAACAAAGTACGAAGCCCATTTTGAAAGCGGGCCGCTCACCGTTCCGTTGTACTGGAAGCTGTAATAGGAAGGCAGATTAGTCGTGAATGGGTTGCCTGTGTTGAAGACGTTGTCGTTTCCCTGGCTGTAAACGCGCCCGTGCAATTTGTCGGTGCCCGGCTTGGTGAGGATTTCAATGCGGCCGTAGCCGATCTTGTCGAACTCTGCCGAGAACGGATTCTGGTTAATGCGAATCTCGCGAATTGCCGACTTGGGCGGAAGTTGTCCGCCGGTGAATCCGTCAATATAAATCTGCCCGCCATTGGGGCCTGCCGATGGGCCGGCGAGCGCAGTCAATTCATTCGACAGTTCGTCGGGATCGTCTGACAGAGCATCGAGGTCGCTGCCTTTGAGCACGATGGAGTTGGCGTTCGCGCCCGCCTCCGTGCTCACTGTCGGCGCGCCTTCGTCGGTCACCACGACCTCCTGTTGCGCAGCTTCAATCGCCATCTTGATGTCGATGTTCTTGGTCTGTCCCGTGCTCAGCGAGATCGGCGCGGAGACAAACGGCGCGAAACCCGTGAAGCTGGCCTCGATCACATAGCTGCCGGCCGCGAGTCCGCGCACCTGGTACCCGCCCGCGGAGTCAGCGGTCGCGTTGCCCACGTTCTTGCCCGCGGCTGTTTCCACCGTCACCTGCGCGCCGGGAATCAGCGCGCCCGTGGGGTCGAGGATGTGCCCATGCAGCGTTCCTGCCGACGCTGGCGTTCCTTGCGAGCCTGTCGTCGGCGCAGGCGCTGCGGTTGGCGCAGAAGTGTCGGGGCTGGCCTGATTCGCCGGAGCTTGCGTCGCCGGTGCTACCGGTGGAGTCGCCCCGGCTGGCGCTGCTTGCCCACGCGCGGCCGCGCCGGAAAACGCGATCAAAGAGGCAACGATCAAATGAGTCAAGGTGTTCGATTTTGAATGCAAAATTCCCTCGCTTGCGGATGAATGAAAAAGGATGAAATTATTGGGAACCCGCTTCGGAATCACCCGAGCTCAAGCTCCAGTTTGAAAGCAGATCCTGCGCTTGCGGCGCTTCGAGCAGCGGTTCCACTCCGGCCAGAAGCTTGACCGCGCTCGCGCCTGAGGCATCCTGGGTGGCCACGATCATCACCGCTTCGCCTTTCTGCAGGCTGGCGAGTTGGATCACCGGCGCTCGCTCCAGCACAGTTTCGAAATCCATCCGTCCCGCGCCGCCTCCGCCGCTTTGGCTGAAGCCTTGCGGCGCGCCGCCACCAGCGCCGGCCGGACCACCAGCCGGGGGACGACCGCCCGCGGCGCCCGGCGCTCCGCTCGGTCCTCCCTTAAGCCGCGCGGCAAGAAATGCAGCAACTCTGTCGTCGAGGCGCCGCATCTGCGCGTCGGCGGAGATGCGAACGGTAACCGGCTTCTTTGTCGCCAGATCTTTCACCGTCACTGTCGAAGAGGAAGTATCTGTGGAAAGAATCGTCCCGGCGATGCTGAGAAAGCTGCCCGAAACGATTCCGTCTGCCGCGATGGCCGTCCCGTCGGCATTTTTCGTGCCTCGTGCCCACAACTGGTCGCCTGGCTGGATGGCGGAAATCGGAGCGGGCTGTGCCTCATCAAAACGCACCGAGCCAGGAGCGTAGCGCTTGAGCACCGTGGATACAGTGGTATTCACAGTGACCTCCTTCGTCAGGGCACCCACGCGGGTGTTCACTTGAATGACGCCGGTTGCCGCATCCACGCTCTTCACCAGCCCATGCACGCCCTGGTTCCATTGCTCGGTCTCAGTCTGCTGCTTCTTCGCCACGTCGGCCTGCTTGATGGCGATAACGCGCAGCGCCTGCGGCGTACCCCCGGTCGCGTTGGGGTCCAGATTCACCAGCACGCGGTCGCCCGTGGCGATACTTGCGAAATCGAGGGGCTCGGCCTTGCTCAGATCGGTCTGTCCGGGCGCGATGCGTTTCAGTTGCGCGCTCGTTGGAACCTCCACCGTGTTCACCTGGCCCGCGTCGGTCTTCACCGTGAGAGTGTCGCCGCTGATTGCCGTGACTGTGCCCAGATAATGAACCACTGGCGTTTGTGCCGCAGCCGCAATCGCCGAGGCGAGTACTGCCACAATGGCTGCCCCGCGTTTCATCGAGCGAAATCGCATAAAGTCTTGCTCCTCAATGGTTGAGCGCAGGCGGAGTCGAAAGACACCAACCCTCGTTGGGTAGACGAATGACCTCGGCAAAAGGTCGAAACCTCGTACCGGTATATGCGAGACACCCAGACACGGCCGCGAAGCGAGCTCCGCAGATCCGTGTCAAGAGCTGGCATCGCCAGAAATAGCCCTAAGTCGCTCAATTCAAACGGTCAATTATTTTCTTGAAGTTTGCCGGTTAATTCGTGGAAATAGCTACACTTGGTCTTATATGCAGCCGATTCGTCAACCTGCCGGCATTCTGCCCAGGCGCGGCCAACTTGCGATACCGAATTGGGGCCGGAACAAACGATCTCGGACTCAAAAGAGAGGGAAAATGCGCCGAGGAGTGATTTTTATACCCCCGGGGGGTATAAAATGACGACTAACTCATTTATTATCAACAAATCAATCGGAAAACCGTCGACAAATTTCGTCGAATTTTGTCGATTTTCGACGCTAAATGGGCCTTTCTTAGCCCCAGGTTCGCCACAGATTCCATGTTCGATCAGTCCTGCGTCGGGTCCCGGTGGCCCAAGCCCAATTACGCGCCTAGCTCGTGCCGGATCGCCGCGGCGATAGCTTCAGCGTGACGGCGCATCGCCTCTTCGCTTTCCGCTTCGATCATCACGCGTGCTAGCGGCTCGGTTCCCGAGTAGCGGATCACAACTCGGCCCGAGTCCTTCAACTCCGATTCGGCGGCGAGAATCGCCTCGGCAACAGATGGGATGGAATCAAGCGATTTTTTTTCGCGCACTTTCACGTTGACGATAACCTGAGGAAAAACTTTCAGGTCGGCAGTCAGCTCGGCGACGGATTTGCCGGTGCGCGCGACGAGATCAAGAACAACGAGGGCGGTGAGCAGGCCGTCGCCCGTAGTGGCAAGGTGCGGAAAGAGAATGTGGCCCGACTGTTCGCCGCCCAGCGCTGCGTTTTCTCTCTGCATCATTTCGAGAACGTAGCGGTCGCCAACGGGCGCGCGCAGCATGCGAATTCCGCTCCGCTTAAGTGCGGCTTCGAGGCCCATGTTTGACATGGTGGTGGCCACCACGACGTTGCCGGTCAACAGCCCGCGCGACTTAAGATCGCGTGCCGCGATCAAGAGAATCGCGTCGCCGTTAATCACGTTGCCGTGCGCGTCAGCCAACATGCAGCGGTCCGCATCGCCATCGAAAGTCAGGCCAAGGTCCGCGCCGCGCGCTTTCACTTCGCGCGCGACAAATTCGGGATGCAGCGCCCCGCAGTTGGCATTGATGTTGCGGCCGTCAGGCGCGATGTTGAGCAGTGTGAGGCCGTCAGTTTGGCCCCCATTCAGGCGGCGCAGCAACTCGGGCGCAATAGCCGCGGCCGCGCCGTTGGCGCAATCGGCGACGATTCTTAGTCCGGAGAGCGAGAGTCCCGGCACGCAATCGAGGAGAAACTGAACGTAGTCAGCCTGGTAGGAGGAATTGTCTTCGATCGGCGCGAAGGAATTCGAATCGCAAACTTGCGTTTGCGCGGCGTGATGCAGAATCTCCTCTTCCATGGTCAGCTCAGCAGCGTCGGGAAACTTGAATCCATCGCCGCCGAAAAGCTTGATGCCGTTGTCAGCCCATGGATTGTGCGAGGCGGAGATGACCACGCCCGCGTGGAAGTCGTGCTTCCGCGCGAGAAATGCTACCGCGGGTGTGGTGATAACGCCGGCACTTTCGACGATTGCGCCCGCCTCGCGTAAGCCTTCGGCAAGAGTAGCGGCGATCCACGGACCGGACTCGCGCGTATCGCGCCCGAGAATCACTCTCGGTTGCGCAATCGTTTTGCGCAACGTGTGCGCAAGGGCTAGGCCCACGCAATAGACCGTCGCCGCATCGAGCGGGAATTCGCCGGCAACGGCGCGAATGCCGTCGGTGCCAAAGAGTTTACGTGCTCCATGAGTGCTCATCGTGCCGGTCTCTTGCTCCGATTGCTGGATTTGGGTGCGCGAGGAGGAGCCGCTGTTCCGGTCGCGGTCGGCGAAACTGACTCGACGCGGCTCGTGAAGGAGCCATCGGCCAGGCGCGTGGTGAGCTGATTGCCTGAAGCGATCTGCGCAGTGGAACGGATGAGCGCGCCATCGGCAGCGAGCACCAGTGCGTAGCCGCGGTCAAGCACGGCAAGGGGCGAGAGCGAATGGAGGCGTGCATCGAGTGCGCCCAGATGCGACACCGAAGATTCGATGAGCCGCTCAACCGAGCGGTCCAGGCGAGCGCGAAAATCGGCGAGATGCTGGCGCGCATGAGCCAGCTTTTGGCGTGGGTCGTGATGGAGAACTCCCGCGCCGAGCGTGGCGACCTGGTTTTGGCGCAGGCGGAGTTGCTGTTGCACTGCGGCGTCGAGACGCTGCAGCGCGTCGTCGAGCCGCTGGCCCAAACGATAGAGCAACGCGGTCACGCGCGAATCAACGCGGCTCACAGGGAGGTGTGCGAATCGTTGGCGGGCCTGCAGGAGCTGAAAGCGCGCGGCGCGTTCCAGGCGGTGCGATTGCGCCGCCAGATGCTCGGCGATTTTGTGCTGGGCCTCGGTGATGAGCTCCGCTGCGGCGGAGGGCGTGGGTGCGCGCAGGTCGGCAACGAAGTCCGCGATGGTGAAGTCGGTTTCATGACCCACCGCCGAAACCACCGGAAGTTTGCTCGATGCAATCGCGCGTGCCACTTGTTCGCTGTTGAACGCAGCAAGATCTTCAAGCGACCCGCCGCCACGGGCAACGACGATCAGATCAACGAGATTCGCAGCGTTCAATTCGGCGAGGGCGGCTTCAATTTCTCCGGGCGCGGAATCGCCCTGCACGGAGACCGGAGACAGCAGCACATTCAGGCCTGAGTGGCGGCGATTGACGATGTTCAGAAAGTCGCGGATGACGGCGCCGGTCGGCGACGTAATGATGCCCACCGTGCGCGGAAACATGGGCAAGGGCTTTTTGCGATCGGCATCGAAGAGACCCTCAGCCTTGAGCCGCTCCTTGAGTTGCTCGAATGCAAGCTGGAGCGAACCTGCGCCGACCGGCTCCATGGTTTCGGCGACGAGCTGCATCTGGCCGCGCTGCTC
>CAYOVE010000110.1:0-10369 GCA_964407295.1 uncultured Occallatibacter sp. | reverse complement strand
CTAGTTGGGTGTCGTTTTTGTTAACTTCCTGTCGCAGTGATCGCATATCCCTTCGTTTTGTTCGATGACAGCGAGAGAGCTGAGAGTCACGACCCCCTGATGCGCTTCAGTGCGCGTCTTCAGAGTGGGTTGAAATTGATGTTCCATCCTTTCGCGCATCTATTCCCGCAAAGAAGTCCCGGTCATACAATTCACTTCACCCACCCTGCTCGACCCCTTACATATCAGGTCTAGGTCCTGGAATCGTTGCATCGGCCAAATGGTGGACGGTCTTACCAATCGACCGAGTGAGGACGTGCAGAATCCGCATGAATAGACTTCGCTAGAGCCCTGACTGGGAAGGATGCGCTTGCGGACAAATCCAATCGCTGCCGAAGCTGAGTCGACTCTGCGATACACAGGATGGCGTGTCGTCACGGCTGCATTTTTTGGAGTCATGGTCGGATACTCCGTCCTGATTCCATATACTTTCAGTCTTTTTATCAAACCTCTTAGCGCAGAATTCGGCTGGAGACGGGATCAGATCTCTGTTGCCTTGGGATGCGTTGCAATTACCATTGCTGTCTGTTCGCCTCTCATCGGCCGACTCCTCGATGTGTTTGGGCCAAGGCGTACAATCCTGCCCTGCCTGGTGATTTTTGGGCTCGGATTCGCATCCCTTTCGCTTCTGACCTCCAGCCTGCTGCATTTCTACCTGACGTTCATCCTGCTTGGGCTTGCAGGGAATGGAACCACGCAGCTGGCGTACTCGCGAGCCGTTTCAACTTGGTTTTTTGCGCACCGAGGTATGGCTCTTTCGCTGGTTTCTTCTGGAGCCGGCGCCGGTGCCATGATTTTGCCGCTTCTTGCCTCATGGCTCCTGCACAGAGAGGGCTGGCGCGCGGCGTATGCCGTACTTGGTCTGCTGGTTGTCGCCGTGGGCGTGCCGCTGACATCCGTGCTGGTCAGAGAGTCGCGAGGCGCGCTGCCTGCACGGAGCGGATCAATCGGATCAATCGCACCTGAATCGATTCGATCGTCGGTTGGCACTAGGCCATTTCTGCTTTTGGTGGCGGCAATCCTCTTCTACTCCATCAGTTTCAATGGAATGATTTCGCACCTTTCTGCAGTTTTGACGGACAGGGGAATCTCGCTCGCGACCTCAGCGCAGGCTCTCTCCATCATGGGCGGGGCGGGGCTCGCTGGGCGTCTGTCCACAGGCTTTTTGATCGACAGGTTTTTCGCGGTGCGTGTTTCGCTCGTTTTTTTCGTAGCAACCGCGGCTGGTGTCCTGTTCCTCAGCTTGAGTTCAGTTCCGTTTGCCTTTCTCGGATCAGCCATCATCGGGTTTGCGGCGGGCGGGGAATCCGACATCACCCCCTTTCTGTTGTCCCGCTATTTCAGCCTGCGACGTTTTTCGACACTCTATGGCGTTGCATGGACGGCTTTCGCCGTGGGTACTGCGATCGGGCCGATCCTGATGGGACGCCTCTACGCCTCGACGGGCGCCTATCAATCCCGGGAAATCGAGTTGTTTGCTCTTCCGACCTTGCTGTCAGCCATCTTGATGGCACTCATGCCGGCTTATCCAACGGCGGTGGACTATGGCGGCTCAGATTCACTTTTAGCGGTAGCAGCACCTTCGCATCGAGTTCTCTCTGACCTTTGAACCGCAGTGGGCCTTGGAAGCCGATGGCTGCCAATTCAGCAACGAAACCAGACGCCTTTGGGGGGATGACACAATGAGGATGTTTCCCAGACTGCTTGTGGGGGTGATTGCCTTTGCTGGGGTCTGCTCCACGCTACAATCTCAGACTGCGACCACAGCGTTGCGTGGAAGCGTCAGCGACCCTTCGGGGGCGGTCGTTACCGGAGCCGTTGTCAATCTACAAAACCTGGCATCCGGACAGCAGTTCACGAAGAAGGCGGATGGGAAAGGCGAGTTCGTTTTCTCGCCTATAGTGCCGGGGGCGTACCTGATCAAGGTCTCTGCGGCTGGATTTGCCGATCAATCCAAGCAGGCGGAGATTCTGGTCGACCAGCCGGCAATGATCAACTTCTCGTTGGGCATCCAGACCTCGGCAACGACCGTGGACGTGAGCGCCACCGCGCAGACTCTCAATGTCACCGATGCAACGATCGGCAACGCCGTCGGCAATCAGACCATCGAAGCGCTACCGATGGAAGGCAGGAACGTGCCCGACTTGCTAAGCCTTCAACCGGGCGTTCTCTATCTCGGACGTGTGATCAATCAGAACACGGACAGCCGGAGCGGGGCGGTCTCGGGCGCGCGATCCGATCAAAGCAACGTGACGCTCGACGGATTGGATGATAACGACCAGACCAACGGATTTGCGTTTGCCGGAGTTTTGCGTTCCACGCTGGATTCGACCGAAGAGTTCCGCGTGACCACAACGGATGCCAATGCCGACGCTGGACGGTCTTCGGGCGCGCAGGTCAGCCTCGTAACCAAAAGCGGGACAAGCCACCTTCACGGCAGCCTGTACGAATATAACCGGAACACTCTTGCGACGGCGAACAACTGGTTCAACAAGCAAGCGGAGCTTGCAGAAGGGCAGCCGAATGTTCCCGGAAAGCTCATCCGCAATACTTTTGGCGGCACCTTTGGCGGCCCGGTGAAGAAGGATAAGCTCTTCTTCTTTTTCAACTATGAAGGACAAAGGACTGCGGAGAATCAACAGGTGACCCAGGTTGTTCCAACGGCGAGCTTCCGCGAGGGTACGGTGACGTATCTTTCGAATAGCGGCGCCAGCCCGGCCACACCCGCGTCCCTTACCCCATCTCAGGTGACGCAATTGGACGGTCCATGCATTCAAAACGATGTCTGCCCGTGGGGTCCAGGCCCGAATCCCAACGTTTTGGATTATTTCAATCAGCTTCCGGTTAACAACGGATTCACCCAGGGGGATGGGTACAACACAGGCTCCTACAGCTTCTCCTCACCGGCGCCAGGCTCGCTCAATACATCTATTTTCAAGTTGGATTATTCGCCGAATGAGCGGCAGCACCTGTTCGTGCGCGGCAATCTGCAAAAGGATACTCAGTTGGGCACACTGAATCTGCCCGGGCAGCCTCCCTCGACCGATCGTGAAGACAATAGCAAGGGGCTTTCCGCAGGGTATACATGGTCGATTACACCGAACCTAGTCAACGATCTGCGCTACGGCTATATCCGCCAGGGTTACAGCTCACTCGGTATCGGCTCCGGAGACTATGTGAACTTTACTTCTCTGGCGAACTTGCAGGCGCAAACCAGGAGCACGATTGTCCACGTACCAGTCAATCACCTTGCCGACAGTCTGAGCTGGACCAAGAACGGGCACACCATTCAGGTCGGAGGCAATTGGAGACTAATCTACAACGACCAGGGCTCGAGCGAGAATTCCTTCGACTCGGCAAGCGTCAATCCCGGCACGATGGCAGGTAACGCTCCCGATCCAGCCACCATCGGGCTGCCGAGCGTCGAGAGCGGCTTCACCAACTCCTATCTCTTCGCGTACACCTACTTGGTCGGCTCTATTACCAACCAGACCAATGTTTATAACTACCAGGTGACCAATGGCGGGCAAAGCGGAAACCTTTTGCCTGACGGCACCTTCATTACCCGGCGTTTCAAGGCAGACGACTGGGAAGGTTATGCTCAGGACTTGTGGCGTATCCGGCCAAACCTTACCTTGACCTATGGCGTTCGCTATTCATTCCAGCAAACACCGTATGAAGTGAACGGCCAACAGATCGCGCCAACAGTGGATATGCACGAATGGTATCTCGAGCGCGGGCAAGCAGCGTCAATCGGTCAGATCTATGAGCCGAACCTGGCATTCGCGCCCAACGGCCCGGCCAATCATCAGCCGGGATTCTGGCCGGCACAGAAGGATAACTTTGCGCCCCGTCTCGCAATCGCCTACGCCCCCGATAACAAGACGTCGATCCGCGCAGGGTTTGGAATCTACCACGACCATTTTGGTGAGGGGATTGTCGATTCTTTCAGCCAGTTTGGCTCCTTCGGCCTGAGCACCAGCCTGACGAATCCTGCGGACGTCTATACGTCGGAGACCGCGCCTCGCTTCACGGGAATCCGCAATCTTCCTGATATCACGGTCGGTCCGCCTCAGCCTACAAACTCCACTTATCCCTATACTCCGCCACTCTATAGCTTCGGCCAGTCGTGGACAGTGGATAACCATCTCAAGACGCCCTATTCGGAAGCCATGGATCTTTCTCTCCAACGCGAAATCCCCGGCGGCTTCACCGTGGAAGCAGCCTATGTGGGGAGATTGGGACGGCATCTGCTGCAATCGCTGGATCTGGCTGAGCCGGTCGATTTTGTCGATCCCGCTTCGGGGATGGACTACTTCACAGCGGGCTCAACGCTTTCCAAACTGGTGGATGCGAATAGTGGAAATCCCAATGCAACGGTTGCCCCAATTGCCTTCTGGGAGAACCTGTATCCGAATCTTGCGCAGAACGGCATGAGCGCGACGCAGTTTCTCTACACGCATGAATGGAGTCAGTACCGCTATACGACGGGTGAGACCACGGCTCTGGCCGACATCGATTTCTTTTGTCTCTACGGATGCCCAACGGACTCTCAGGGCAATCCAATCTCCCGCTTTTGGCAAAACCAGTTTGCTTCGCTCTATGCCTGGTCTTCGATCGGCATGAGCTATTACAACGCCGGACAAGTGACGTTGCGTCATCCTGCCAGTCATGGGCTGCAGTTCGATCTTGGCTACACCTTGTCGAAATCGATTGACATGGGCTCCGATGCCGAGCGCGCCAGCCTGGTCTCACCGAATGGGGCATTCAGCAACATCCTGAACGCCTGGAAGCCGGGGTTGAACCGAAGCGTCTCCGACTTCGATACCAGACACTTGCTCACGCTCGACTGGGTCTATCAACTGCCGTTCGGGCATGGTCAGGCTATCGCCGGTTCCGCGAATCGCCTGCTGAACGGGGTGATCGGAGGATGGCAATTGTCGGGCCTTTCGCGCTGGACCAGTGGATTGCCATTCAGCGTGATCGAGCCTGGATGGGCGACGGATTGGCGCATTCAGAGCTACGGCGTTCGCACCGCACCTGTCAAGGTTCATCGGCATTTCGATCAGAATGGCGAGCCGCAAGTCTTCGACGACCCCGCTGCAATCAACAACGGAATCATCGGGGAAGGAAGTCCGATCCGGCTGCCTTATCCCGGAGAAGCTGGGGAGAGAAATAACTTCCGGGGAGACGGTTATTTCGGGATCGATTCCGGTCTGAGTAAGTCGTGGTCGACCAGCGAACGTACATCCTTGAAGTTTGCATGGGAGGTGTTCAACGTTACCAATTCGGTCCGGTTTGACACCAATCCGAACTCACTGGATAACGGTCTCACGACCGGTGCGCTCGGAATCTACAGCGCACTTCTGACCGCGCCACGGGTTCAACAGTTCTCTCTCCGCTTCGCTTTTTGAGAGGTGGTGAAACGCGAGAGATCTCTCTCGATGAGGCTACCGTCAACACCGCTACGGGCAAGGCTCGCAGCGGCTGCATGATGGCCGCTGCGGCGCTGGGTCATTCTGAACGGGTGTCGGAAATCCGTTCCTATGTCGCCAAGGGCCTCACCGCGACCGCTGATATTCTCGCGCAAAGGTTCGAGCAGGAAATGGAGGCGGGGCATCTGAATCGCACACTCTCGGCCAGAGTGCGAGGCCGTGCGCTCATCGACCTGATGCAGGGTTTGCTGCTACGCGCCAAAGCCGGCGTTTCCGCGATGAACTTCTGGAAGACGCCCGGAGCTATGTGCCCCTCGTTCTCAGTAAGTAATGCTAATCGCACTTCTCGTCAGGATACGTCTGGATGAGTGCCAAATCGCAATGCGCTCACTGACGACAGAGCTTGAACCACATGGATGGAAGTCGCCTACACGTACAGGTGGGCAAGGGCATCTCTGCCTCATCGCGTCAAGGCCAAGCGTACTTGAGCCGGGAATCGTACGTTTTTCTCACATCAACGGGGACACCTAAAATGACCGGCCGACACGCGGACTTTAGAGCACGAGTGGCTATTCCATCGTCGATTCGACGATGGACCAGCTCAGAGTGGTTACCTCGTCCTCCATCGAGAGACGCATAACCACTTGTTCGACCGCTTCGCTATTTCGGCCGGCGGTAGTCAACTCGGCCCGCAGGTGAGTCTCGCCCTTTTCCTCGTCCTGCTCTCCATGGATGGACTGCAGCATGAGGGTCGAGCCTTTGATGGTCGAAAGCAGGAGCGCGCGAATGTGAGCCGCGACGGAGAGGCGACAAGCGAGCAGCAACTCGTAGCGTGTTTCGGCAGGAGTGGCTTGCGGCAGTACCGGATGAAGGCGATACGCGAGCGGCCGAAGTCCCATGTTCGCGAACAGCACGGCGGCAGCAAGCATGAGTGCCAGGTTCAGCGCTCCCAGCCCGCAGAGTGCGCCAATGGCAGCCGAACACCAGATTGTGGCGGCGGTATTGAGTCCTCGTACGTTGGCTCCATCCTTGAAGATCACACCAGCTCCGAGGAAGCCGACTCCCGACACAACGTACGAGACAATGCGTCCGCGAGCTGAGGGGTCCTCAGCGAGCAGAAACCCGCACATAACAAACGCCGCAGCTCCGGCTGCCACCAGCGCATTGGTGCGGGTTCCCGCCATGCGCTGCCGCCATTGCCGCTCCAGGCCTACGATCGCGCCAAGCAAAAGAGCCGATACAAGGTGCAGGCCGAAGGGTATGCCGCCAATGCCGTTCATATCGTCCTCCATGTGCTCGTACTGATTAACGGATTGAACGGATGACGCCAGCCAAATCCAATACGTGATAGCCAAGCATCAGCGTCATCACGATCAGGTAACCGCGCAGCACGGTGAGCGAGACGCGGACCGCGGGTGTCATTGCGATGGGTCCCAGCCCTTCGCTGGAGCACTTCTGTTCTGGCGCGTCGTCCAGCGGATGAATCACGTGAAAGTGCTCGGGAGAGTATGAGTTCTGCATGGTCGCCATGAGTCGCCTCGCTTTCAATTGAAGAGTTTGGGAAGCATCACCTGCGCAGCCAGCAGCAGCGACAGGGCAAAGAGGACCGCGACGATGGTCCAGTTGATGTAGTTGTTCCAGGGCCGGTTAACCCAACGATCGCCGAGCAGTTCGTGGTCGTTGAGCAGCAGTTGCAGAAAGATGATGGCCGACGGAAGAATCAGCCCAGCGAAAACCTGCACGCTGACAATGACCAGTTGCAGGGGCACACGGGGTATAAGAACGATGCCTGCAGCCGCACTCACACACCCGATGTAGGTCGCATAGAAGCCTGGAGCCTCCCACAATTTCTTGTGGAGGGAGTGCTCCCATCCTTGCACTTCGCCGTATGCCCAGGCGCTGGCAAGCGAGATGGCAGTGGTGCCCAGCACAGCGGCATTGACCATCAGGAGCAAAACACCGTTGCGAACGAAATGTCCCGCGAGCGGACCGAGGGCGAGGGCGAGCCGTGCCGGATCTTCAAAAGCGATGTTGTGCTGGTAGCCGTAAGCTCCGACCAGCATCATGGCTCCTGCGACCATGACGGTGAAAATTGCGCCGATGAGGGTGTCGAGGCGCGCCCACTTCAGATCGGCAAAGCGCAGCCGCTTCTCGGCCACGCAACTCTGCTGAAAGAACAGCTGCCAGGGCGCGATGGTTGTGCCTACTATCGCAATGACCAGAAAGACCAGGCTGCTGGTGATGCCGCCCGCGGGCATGGTCGGAACCACCGTGGCGCGAGTCACGGCGGCCCAATCTGGGTGCACGGCAAAGGCGAGCGCAAACCAGGTCAGGTCGATGAGGCAGAGAGCAATGACGATGCGCTCCCAGCGCAGGTAGCTTCCTGTGACGACCATCAAAGTCAACCCGAGGGCCGACACGGGCACGGAGATATAGGGGCAGATTCCAAGAGCGCTAAGCGCCATCGATATCGCCGCAAACTCCGTGATCAACGTGAGGAAATTGACCGCCATGAGATCGATGAGCGAGAAGCGTCCCCACCACTTCCCGAAGCGCTCATAAATCATGGCCGCATGGCCCTTGCCGGTCGCAATGCCGAGTCGGGCCACCATCTCCTGCACGAAGTAGCAGATGGGCAACAGCACAATCAGCGTCCACAAAAGATGGAGACCGTACTGGCCGCCCGCCTGCATATAAGTGGACACTGCACCTGCATCGTTATCCGCCTCCATCACGATCAGGCCAGGACCAAACACCATAAGGAAGGTGAGGACGTGCTTTTGCCACGAACTGCGAACCGCGATCCCCTGGGACGGCAGTGTGACCGCATCGAGTTTGGTTTCAGCTACGCGCACAGGTGCATCCTCCCGGTCTTATCCGCGGAGGATGCGGTTTTAGTGGATTGCTGGACCTTTGCGGTCCATACGCGAGCCAGAGGCATTCGTGGATCGCCAGTAGGCACCCAATGGCAGGTCAGAGAAACAGCGTTTCGGACCAAATGCAGTTTGTTGATCATGGTTCCTCCGCGCGCAGTGCATGCGTGGGTGCTCGGCCCGCTTGCGTCGAACGCAGTTCGGACGAGTCTGGCGCAGCACTGCTGGTTCGGGAGGGTGAGTCAGGCTTTGGACTTTCAGCGGCTCACACGCTCAATTCACAGGTCATGTGTCGTGAAGAGCGTTGTGGGAATCGTCGATAGCCAAGCTAGAGGCGGTTTCCAGAGCGCTCATCGCGGCACAGGAAAGAACTCCAGGTACTTGGAGGCTCTTGTGCGGATTCGAAGCTCATAGTTTTCCTGCAAGGCGGGAACCCGCCTGCTCTCTGGTTGTACCATACCCCCACTGGGTATTGTCAAGCCTAAATACGTCGTTGCAGGAATTGGACTTCGTGAATTGTGAGTCAGCTACGCAGCGGCCGAACGTGCGTGAGCGAATTCAAGCGCTCGCTCAAGAGTTGAGCCGCATCGAGTCCGAAAAGCGCAGCGCGTAGAGGTGTATCAGCTACTCATGCGAGCGTCTCGTTTTCGGGCTGGACGTACTGGCGACGCTCTTTGGTACGAAAGGTGACGGGTTGGAAGCAATCGCCCCGTTGCTGAGCATCGGGCCCCAACTCGCGCGCCGCATTCGCAGCGGAGGATCTTTTCCACGAGAATCAATGTCCCTTCCCGCTTTGCCTCTTCTGCGCGAGAACGACTTATCGCGGTGAAAGGTTTTGAACACAGTGCTTTCTTTGCCATGGGACGGTCTCCGCGTTCGGGTTTGAGCTCACTCGATTCCGGCATAGGTTTCTAACGCTCTGCGATTGGATATGATCAATGTCGATCCTCGTGATTCCAGCAGCTCCCTGGATCTGAAGTCACAAAAGAGCCGCGTGACCGTCTCGCGGGAGACACCGATGCACTCGCCAATCTCCGTGTGGGTGAGGGCGCAGAATAGGCGAGTGCCATTCTCTGTCTGCGGTGTCACGGCACACTGGTCGAGCAGGAACCGGGCGAGCTTCGCCGATGCCGTTACCGCCAAGCCGAGTCTTCGCACCTGCTCGCATGCTCGGGCGCACTCCAGACATAGCTCGCGTGCCACGTTCACGTAGGCAGAAGGGTGGCGCCTTAAAAACCCAAGAAAGGCCTCACATGCGATCGACGCGATCATGCATGGCGATACGGTCTCTGCGGTGATATCGTACCGGCTTCCGGAGAACACAGAAGCAAGCCCCAGTGTTTCTCCAGGACAGGCCATACCGAGGATCACTCGCCTGCCCGCGCTCGAATTCAGGGAGATCTTCACCTGTCCGGTCAACAAAAAGAAGACGTTGTCGGGCACTTGTTGTTCAACAAGCAGAGTAGTTGCGGGCGGGTAGTAGGAAGAGGTTCTAAGGGATTCTAATTCGATGCGCTCTTCCGGTGACAATTGGTCGCTAAAATCGCGGGTTCTCGCGGCTGTGGGGACGTGACCCCAACCTGATCCATTGGTGTTTCTCATCGGGTTTCCCCTGCTCAACTTTGAAGTCCTCCGCGACTACAGCGACTGTAAGCTGCGTCCTCCTTCAACGGCATGGAGCAGCGGGCGATCATCGTGTTTCGCATGGCTGAATCGCCGTATGAGTGTTTACCCGTTTGGCCAATAGCTCTCCAATGACCTGCAAAAGATTGCCCGGCTCATCACAGATGGTCACATCCGCAGAGCTGTCGAGGCCGCCAGGAGAATCCGTGACGCAAACCACGGGTATCTGCGAGCGCGAAGCTCGAATTAAGAACGTCAGCCTTTCTCGGCTCTCGATCGGGATGGAATGACCCAGGAGAATCAGATCAAAATCGCCGTCCCTTAATTGAACGATCGCCTCTCTGATCGACCCCGCGGAGGTGACGTAGCATCCGGCAGATTGCCAGACTGGCCTTTGAC
>CAYOVE010000109.1:0-10392 GCA_964407295.1 uncultured Occallatibacter sp. | reverse complement strand
TATCGGTCTTGGCACTGACATACAGGTCGATGCCGTCTTTGTATGCAGGCATATCCATGAGCGCTTTGACATCCTTGCCGAGCAAGGCCTTGTTCAGAGCGTCTTTTGCCGCATCGGTGGCTTGGGCCGGCAGATGTGCCGGGCAGGCGAGAAGCGAGAGAACCAGAAAGATAAGCAGGTGAGCTTTCGAAGGGCGACTCATGTGAGGGGCGCTCGCTTTCTTTTCGGGTGTTTCCAGCGGCGGCTGCACGGCCGTGGAATCGTTATCTCCAGCGCACAAAAAACGTTGACAAAGGGAGGAGAAAATTATCGCGACCGGTGCAATCCTCTGTCAAACGCGAGCGGACCTGATTGACCAAAAGTCGAACAGGTAAGTCAAGGCGAATGAGGCTGTTCACACGGACTCACTTTCGGGCTACCCCATTCGTTCCATAGGCGCTTACGCTCGTTTGCCATACACTCACTCAAAGTCATGAACGCGGAATCGTATCTCCGGATTTGGGGCACGGCCAAGCTGTTGGCTGTTGATGCGTCGGTTGGGGCCGCAAAGGATCTGACCTTTGCCGAAGCGGCGAGGTGGTACGGGACGACGCCGGCCATGGTGGTCTATGCATTTGCAGTGATCTTTTTCATCTGGTTTCTGATGGAAATGCGGACGCGAAGCCTGAGGCGGCGGCGCGACGAGCTGGAGCGTTTGGTCGTGGAGAGAACCGCGCAGTTGGAGATCGAGAATCAGGGCCTTCTGAGAGCGCGGGAAGCGCTGCAGTTCCAGGCAGCGCACGATTCTCTCACCGGGCTGTGGAGCCGGAGTGCGATTCTCGACCAACTTGCCCGCGAACTGGATCGGGCCACGCGCCAGCGGACCGTCCTCAGCGTGATTGTCGGCGATCTCGATCACTTCAAGGTGATCAACGACACTTACGGCCATCTTTGTGGCGACCTTGTGCTGCGTGAGAGCGCCCAGCGGCTGGTGAAATTAATGCGCGGATACGATGCGGTGGGCAGGTATGGCGGCGAGGAGTTCCTGATCGTCTTACCCAGCTACGATGCTGCGATGAACCCTCGACGCTCGCACGAACTGGTGGAAGTGCTCGCGGCGCGCCCTTTTGACTGGAATGGAACCGAGATCAACATTACGTGCAGTTTCGGAGTGACGGTGACGCAACCCTGTCTCGATCATGCCACGATCGACGATCTGATTCGCCGCGCCGACAAGGCTCTCTATGAGGCAAAGCGCAACGGCCGGAACCGCGTGGAATTCGATCCGTCGTACACGCCCGCGAAGGCGGAGCTCTGATCCAGACTCCCTTGCTTTGCTGGGTTCACCCATCTATCGCTACGCAACAGACCGGTTGGCTCTTGCCCCGCGCCAATAGAGCAAGAGGCCGATGAGGATTGAGCCGGCGGTTCCGGCGATCACGTCAACGAGAAACACTTTGACGTCGGCGCCGCCGGGGGGCACGAACGACAGAGCAATTCCGACCAGAACCACGAAAAAGCCGACAAGGCCGCAAATCCATACACCAATCATTCCGCCTGGGACGAGAACTGCGTGCGGATTCTGCCGCCGGTCCGGGCGAGTGGCCAGCTTGATGGCGGCCGCAAACATGTAGAGGAATGGAATGAAGTAGAGAATGATCGCCGCATCGACGAGGACCTGATAGGCGGCGATGACCCCGCGATTCTTGATCTGGCTCAGCAAAAGAACGACGGCGGAAAGCACTGCCTGCACGAGGATTGAAATGTAAGGAGTCTTCCAGCGCGGGTGAATTTTGCCGAATGCCGCTGGAAGGTAGCGATCGATGCCGACCTGGAAAGGGACGCGGGAAACACCGGCGACCGTGGTGCCGACGCCGCCCGCGTTGCCGGCTGTAACCAGGATGGCTGCAATGACGCCGATGAATCCGATCTTGAGAGTGGCAGAACCCACGGCGATGGCATGAAAGACACCACTTTTCGGATCGATGTCGCTGGCGGGCGCGAGAGCCAGCACAGCAAAGGTTCCAGCAATGTACATGAGTGCGATCAATGCGCCGGCTCCGAAGACCGCGCGGGGCAAAGTGCGTCGCGGATCGCGGACTTCCTCGGCCATGCAGGAAACCAGTTCCAGGCCGGTAAACGCGAAGGCAATCTGCGACCAGAAGTTCACGGTGTCCCAGTTCCAAACAGGCATCATGTTGGCGACCGTGAAATGCGTGGCGGAGCCATGATGCGCGTAAATGACGACGGCAACGACGACCAGAATCAGCAAGGGCAGATAGGTTCCTATACCGCCGGCGTTCTGGAGCCATTTGCCGATGTTGAGGCCAATGATATTGAGCAGGACCGCGACAATGAGCATGGCGACGGAAACCCAGAGCAGGAATGGACCGTTTTGCGCGAGCGCATCGCCATTTCCCGACGAGATGTAGGCGCACATGGCCGCGCTGGCCAGCAGCAGGCCGGGAAAATAGAAGATGGTGTAGATCCAGTAGGACCAACCGGCGATGAATCCGTGAAACGGGCCGAAGGCATCGCGCGCCCATGCGTAGATGCCTCCCTCTTCAGGAAAGCGGGAGGAGAGCTCATTGATGACCAGCGCGCCGGGCACAAAGAAGAAAACCGCAGCCAGTACCCACAGGCTGATGGAGGATGTGCCATTGTGGCCGGCAGCGGCAATCCAGCGTGGCCCCAGCACCGCGGCGATGTTGAAGAGCATCACATCCCAGAACCCCATGGCTTTGCGCAACTGCGGTTTGGAGTCACGCGCGCCGGGCGCAGGATGGGTCATGAGATCACCTGGGGTGAAGACGGTATGGGGAGATGATAATAGGCGCTGGCTTCTAGCCTCTAGCTCCTAGCTTCGAGCGCGAACACGTTTGATGCGGATCGCTATGGCTGGCGCGAGCCTACACAATTTCCCCGGCGGCTTCCGTTGCGGTTTCAGCACCGGCTGAGGGCGGGCTCGAAGAGACGATGTTGGACGGATCAAGAGATTCGAAGCCCTCCGCTTTTGCCGCATCGAGCAGGGCCGCCGAGGAAGCAACGAAGGTGATTCCGGTGCCGGGAAACATATCGCGGGCGGTGAGCGCGCAGCCGAGTTGCAGGGCCTCGGGCCAACGGAGCGAAGTGCGGTCGAGAAGCTGGCGCGCCGATTCCAGCACGCCTGGATTCAGGGGCTGCTGCACCATTCGCCCCGCCTCAATGCGCAACATCTCAAGGGCCGTGGCGGCGGCTTCAGGGGCGATGTTGCCGGAGCGCTCGCGCCGCCTGATGGCGGCATACACTTCGAGGGGCGTTGCAGCGGAGATGAGCTTGCGATTGTCTTCAACGTTCTCAAGCAGACGGATCAGCGCATCGGTACCGGGTTCGCGCACAAACAACTTGGCGAAAGCTGTCGCTTCAAGGAAGTAAAAACTCACTAGCTCCCCCGATCTTCATCCATCGCGACGGTCACCGGCTCACCCTGCACCTCAACCGGATGGAAGCGCTGCGCTTCCTCGGGAATGCCAGCCTCGGCGCGATTGAGACGAATCGTCGTGGTGGGATACGCAGGGGTTTTGGGATTGGCGATTTTGCTGGTGATCACGACGCCGCGCTGGATGGCCTCGGCCAGCACGGTTTGGCGGGTTTCAGGATGCTGGTTCCAGCGGTAAGCTTTGCGGGGAAGAAAGGAATCGCGAAACCACTTGAGAGCAATAAAGGCATGACCGCCGCGCTCGGCCTCAGCCAGCGCCGCGCAAAGCTCTTTGACGCGGACATCCAGATCGGCGGGCGATGCCTCCTCCACCTCATCCTCTTCCTCCGCGGCGCGGCCAGCGCGCGGCAAGCGAGTCAGGCGCGGAGCGGGCTCTTCTCCATCCATACGCTCGAAGTAGATGCGTACTTCGTCGTCCTCGGGAGACCAGGAGTCGGCTGAGGCGTTGCGGCGCTTGCTGCGGCCGTTTTCGCTGCATAGCTCGACGATGGCCTGATATCCGGGAGGGGCCAGAAAACGCAGCGCCCGAACCAACCCAGGATCCTGCGAGTAGGCCAACTCATTTAATGCATCCTCAATAATCTCTTCAGCGGCGGGGATTGACAGATTGCCGTTCTCCGCGAGGTTTTGCGCAGATCTCATCGCCTTCATGTTTTTCTCCCTATACAACTGCTCGCGCCCGCGGAGCCAGCACATTCACCGGCCGAGTTGCCTATCGGCTCGGAGCTGCGCCGCACGCATCGAACAGCAGCGATCGATTTAAGAGTCCCAAGACGCACTTTGGAGCAAGGAAAACGGGCTCCAATTCCTCAATCCAGAACAATAAGAATGCGCTATGAACGCGGCTGCGGTTGGATATGTTTGCCCCTGCACCTTACCAGTCGAGAGGAAATACAGGCCTACGGGAAAACCTAGACGATACGATTAATGATCCATCATAGGCACGCCCCTCAACCGTGACAACATTTATTTGCCGTGGATAATGCGGGAGGAATCTATCCGGAAACAGGGCGATTGCGCCAGCGTGGCGCGGATTCCCCGATCCTGAGCACACTTCCCCGATTGCGCTGCGCACACGCTTTGCTAACATCAGACGCCGAGATTCGTAAAATAGAGTACATGCGCCGCTGTTTGCAGTTGCTTTCTTGTTTTTGCCTCGCAATTTCCGCACTGCACGCCGATGGACAACCCTTCGATCTGTCAGGACCCAAGGTAGATATTCACGTCAAGCGAGGAGACGTGACGCTCCCGATCTCCGAGGTGCCCAATTTAATGGCCGGGGACCGGTTATGGGTTCATGCGGACCTGCCGGAGAGCCAGGCCACCAATTTTGTGCTGGTTGTGGCGTTTTTGCGCGGTTCCACCAATCCCCCGCCTCCGGAGTGGTTCACGCGCGTGGAAACGTGGACGCGGGAGGCTCGCGACGAAGGGGTGTTTGTCACGGTTCCCGAAGGGGCACAACAGGCGCTGTTGTTTCTGGCGCCGGAGACGGGCGGCGACTTTAACACCTTGCGCAACGCGGTTCGCGGACGGCCCGGCTCGTTTGTGCGCGCCGCACAGGACCTGCACGCCGCCAGCTGGGAGCGCATGCGGCTCGAGGCCTATCTGGACGATGTAAAGGTGAGCAGCCAGTTCGACCCCCAGGAGTTGAAGACGCGCACGGAAATGGCGGCGCGCAGCCTGGGCATCAAGATTAACGAAAGCTGCTTTGATAAACCGGCTGAAGAACAAGCTTCGTGCCTGTCACAAGACTCAGAGGGATTGGTGCTGGACGACGCTAACGCCCAATCGCTGGTAAACCAACTGGTGAATGGAAGCACTCAGGACCTGATGAACCAAATCAGCTCCACGACCCTGGCCGGCGGCGGCCTTTATAGCCCGTACGTGGGGGCCGTGGTGGATATGGCGAAGATTCTCTCGTCCCTGCACACCGCGCACTTCCAATACATTCCGGCGCTGGCCTTGCCGACGGCCGACAGCCTGAATCTGCGGCTGAACATGCCGCCGTCGTTCCGCAATCCGATGTCGGTTGTGGTGATCGCGCTGCCTCCCGTTGGAGCAGCGAGGCCGGAACCGCTGCATCCCGTGAATCCCGACGATCACTTCTGCGCGCTGAAGCCGGGATTGGTGCTGCCCGCCGACGGCGCGCCCTTGATCTTCGCCACCGGCCTGGCCCACGACCTGGTCTTGCACTTAGAGCCCGCGGATGCGACGGGAAAAGCAGTGGACCTTCCGCTGGAAATCGACGCGGACAAGGGCGGGCTGGTTGCAAAGGAAAAGATTGCCTCACTGCCCGGCGGAGAATTCACGGCCACTGTTCGCGGCAAATGGGGATTCGACGACTGGGCCGGACCGCAATACCACCTGGTGACGGCACGGCCCGGCGAGTGGAGCGTGGACGCGACCGACCGATCTGCCCTGGTGGTGGGCCGCGACGATGCCGTCGTGCTCGATGGCGCGACTTCTGATTGCGTGGAGAAAGTGACTGCGCAGATCGATGAGAACCCGGCCGTCACGCTCGCGTGGAAATCGCCCAAGCCCAGCCAACTGGAGATCACACTCCCGCTCAAAGAGGCAGAGCCGGGAGCAGTCGACCTGGGGATTGACGAGTACGGACTGGCCAAGCCGGACCGCCTGAAGATGGTGGCCTACGCTGCTGCCGCATCGCTGTATGGCATGACCCTGAACTCCGGGGACAAGATTGCGCTCATGAAGGGGACGCGGCTCGATGAGGTGGCAAAAGCCGAGGTCGGCGGCGTCACGTTTACGCCCTCGACGCTGGACCGCGTGGAGAACCTGGATCGGTTGCAGATGAACGCCGTTGGGTCAACAGACAGCCTTGAAGCCGGGAAGTCTTATGTTGCCCTGGTGGATTTGAAGGACGGCCGCACGCTGAAAGCGCCGGTGATCGTAGATCAGCCGCGCCCGAAAGTGACGCTGCTCAACGAGGGAATTCAGCAGGATGGCGCAACGCCGTCGCCGGTGGAAATGGGCAGCCCCGCGGACCTGCCCATGGATGGGCGCCTGGTGTTCTTCATCAAGTCCGACGTGCCTGCCGACTTTCCGCGCGATGAAAAGATCGAGGTGGCGGCGGGCGACTCGAGCTTTCATACCACGCTTGCGTTGAGCGATGGCAGCCTGATGCTGGAAGATGCGCACACGGCGGAGGCCAGCCTGGAGCCACTGGCGCGCTTCGGTTCCTCCGCGTTTGGTCCGGTGCGCGTGCGCGCTATCTCGGCGGGCGGCGCCACCGGTGACTGGGTTCCGCTGGGGACGCTTGTGCGCATTCCCGGATTCAAAGAGCTGCGCTGCCCGCGCGCAACGGCCAAGCCATGCATCCTGAGCGGAACGGATCTGTTTCTGGCCACGCAAATTTCAGCTACAGCGACATTCGACAGCCCTGTGAATGTTCCACCGGAGTTTACCGGGACGGAACTGGTTGTTCCGCATCCCGCGAAAGGTGTTCTTTATTTGAAGTTGCGCGACGACTCTGCGAAGGCGGACACGCTGACACTGCCCGTAACGCTGATGGCAGGACCCGCGCCGACGGCGCCAGCGGTGGCAGTTCCGGCCGCGACTCCGACAGCACCGCAGACCGCTCCGGCTGCGCAGGCTCCGGTGGCTGAGGGGGCGCAAACTCAAGCGCCTGAGCCGAAGCAGAACTGAGGGAGCGCGAAGAAGATCCGAGCGGCCCGCCAAATGGAGACAAGAGTTTTGCCTAGTTGAAGTAGCTGCGGTTCTTCTCGGCGAATTCCGACTTGTCGGCCGGAAGCTCGTCGAGCGAGAAGATGGCGTTCTGCGCACAAATCGAGGCGCAGTTGCCGCAGTCGATGCACTCATCGGGATTGATATAGACTTGGGTGACGGTTGCGGCCGCGGGGTCATTCTGGGCGGGCGCAATAGCGGCGGTGGCGCACTCGGCCACGCAAACAAAATCCTTGGTGCAGGCATCGGTGACGACATAAGCCATGGGAACGTTGCTCCTCAATCGCGGGCGCGCTGTTTGGCGCCCTTGCATAAAGGTTATCGGCAGAGTTGCGATGCGGGCCGTGATCCGAATCACGTTTAGAGCGCTACCGGGAGAGAATCTACCTGATTACGGTATGCAGACAGTCTGAAGCCGTTTTGTCATCGAGCTTTGATGCCGGGATCGCATGAGATGGTCAAAATGGAACCATGCCTCCAGGCGCAAAGCCCTCCACTCAGGCGCAGGTTTTCTCATGCTGGAACTGGAAATGCGCGCTGCTGAGCGCAACTGCCCGCTCCCTCGTGTACCTGGCGGCGCTGCGACGCTCCGGCCCGCACGGTCGGCTGTCAATTGTGCTGGTTGAGATTGGCTACGTAGCGCTGACTGCCGGGGTTTATGCGGCGTTGCAGCAACGAGCGCTCGGGCTTCGTTCCCGAGTGCTTGGCGATGTGCTGGTGGCGGCTGGAGTTCCCGCGCTGGCGCAGGTGCTCGACTGGCTGGCCCATCGCGCCGTGGGAGCGGCCGTCCCCGCAAAGGCCACGATCGTGGTGAGCGTGTTCACGGGCGTCTCAGCTCTGTTTCACCTGTTTGTGATGCGGCGCGGAGTGTTCCTGACTGGACGGGGATGCTCGCTGGGAGACGATTTCCGCCGCATTCCGAGGCTCGTTGCGGCGTTTGTGGCCGCGCCGGTGTTGCTCCTGATTTCTTCAGTAGCGGGCACTGGGCGCGCGGCGGAGCCTGAGGGAGTCCTCTAGAAAATGCGGACGCGAAGACCCGCGTTCACACCCAATGAATTCATATTGCCGAAGGTGAAGTTCGGCCAGTCCTGATATTCAAGGTCGACGGCGCGGACCGTGATTCTCGGCGTCCAACGGAAGTCCAGGCCACCGCCGGCCGTGACCACCAGGTAGCGCCCATAGGCGTAGTTGTATGGGAAGTTGAAGTCACCGAAGCCGACGAGGCCCTTGGCGTAGGGCGCGAACCGGCCGACATCGAAGTGGTAGCGGGCGCCGGCGGAAAAGGTTTCGGCGTGGACATTCGCCGTCTGATGGAACTCCAGCCAACGCCCCTCTGCCTCGATACCGAAGCGGCGTTTGGTGTCGGCATCGACGAATGCCGTGATGCCTGCTATCTTCCGCTGGCCGTATTGAAGGTAATATCCGGATCCCATGCCGCCGACCGACACGATGAGACCACCCTTGTCGCCGGCAGACTGAACCTGAGCGTGGGCGATGGGCGGTGCGACGCCGAGGATTGCCAGCGCGAGAACCGCAGCCGATTGAATCCAAAGACGTGCCGTTCCGCGCCGACCCCGCAAGGCCGGCTTTCCGTTCCGCAAAGAATTCAAATCATGCAAGAAGTTCATCTTTCTCCCGTGTCCACTCGGCGTTGAACGCCTCCGGATCTATTTCGTGATGGTGAGCGAAACGTTTTGGTACTGCTGGACGTCGCTGGTTGCGCCCGTTCCGGTTACCTGAATGACGTAGTTGCCGGGCGTGGCTGTGTTGGTGGAGTAGCTGCTGCAACCAGTGGCCAGGAGCGCGGCCGCTGAAAGCACCAGGACCATGGCCGTGGTGAGAATTCCGGCGCTGCGCCGGCGCAGGCGCCAGAAAACGAATCCGAAGAGGGCGCTCAAGGGCAGGAACAGGCCGGCCAGAGAGATCTTCGAGCTGCCCGCCGGACGGTTCATGGCTGAGCTCCCTCCGCCCAGTGGATTGTTGGTGTCGATGGTGAGCTGAACGCTGGCAGATAAGCCTGGCGTGAGCTTCACACTCGGGTTGGAGAAGTGGCAGAAGACTCCCGCAGGAAGCGAGGCGCAGCCGAGGCCGATTGTGTCAGCAAAACTTCCGTTCGAGGTCAGGTTGACGGTCACCGTTGCGTTCTGTGAGGTCGCCATGGTCACACTGGCAGGGCTCACTCCCAAACTGAACAGGGTGGGTGTGCCGGAGACGGCGAGGGCCGGCGATGAGGACGGGAGATGGTCCACGTCTCCGCTGTAGTTGGCGATGATGTTGTAACTCACACCGCCGGTGAGGTTCGGCGTGAGGGTTGCCACGCCGCTCGCATCGAGTGTGGCCGACCCGAGCGTGGTGGTGCCGCTCATGAAGGTGACCGTGCCGGTGGGCGGGACTCCGGTGGCGCTATTCAAGACTGTCGACACGAGAATCACTTGCGGAGTTGTGCCCGTGGTGGTGGAGGAGCCCAGGCTGGTGGTGGTTGGAATGAGGCCGACGGTTTCGCTGATGGCGGTTGAAGTGCTGGGCGCGTCAGCCGGGTCGCCCTGGTAGCTCGCGGTGATCGAGTAGGTTCCGGGAGCCAATGTGGAGGTGGTAAAGCTGGCCGTGCCCGCAGTCAGAACCGCGGAAGCAAGAGTGTTGCCGTTGGCGATGAAGTTCACGCTGCCGGTGGGAGTTCCGCCATTGCCCGTAACTTTTGCGGTGATGGTGACGGCTGCCCCAACCAGGGCCGGATTAGGCGTGACTGTAATGGCCGTTGCTGTGGTGGCCAGAGAGACGGTGAGCGAGACGGGCAACGAAGTGCTCGCGGCGTCATTGGCGTCGCCGGTGTAGGACGCGGTGATGGCGTACGTGCCAGCCGCCAATGTTGCGGTGGAGAAGGTCGCGACTCCGGCGGGGCTCAAGGTCCCCGAACCGATCACATTGCCGTTGGCGAGGAAGTTCACGCTGCCGGTGGGCGCACCGCCGTTGCCCGTTACAGTTGCGGTGAAGGTGATGGGCGCCAGCACCAGCGCCGGGTTGGGCGCGACAACGAGTGCAGTCTGCGTGGTTGCCTGCACCACGGTGAGAGGGAACGGCGCTGAAGCGCTGCCCTGGTTATTGGCGTCGCCGCTGTATGTGGCTACGATCTGATAGCTTCCCTGCGCCAGCGCCGGCGTGATGGTCGCGGTGCCGGTGTTGCTGACTGGCGCGCTGCCCAGTTGCGTTGTGCCCGACGTGAATGTGACTGT
>CAYOVE010000108.1:0-10410 GCA_964407295.1 uncultured Occallatibacter sp. | reverse complement strand
TAATCGAGCACGCGCGAATCGCGCAGATACATATCGAGAAAGTAGGATTTTTCGCGATCGGTATTGCCAATGGCGTTGTAGTTCGTAGGAATGCCGCCCGATGGATCGGAAGGCAGCTTGTCGTGCGAGTCGACATTGAGTACCAGCCAGCCTTCGGCGGCATGCTCGGCGTCGGCGTGCGCATTGAGCGCATAAACGCCGGCGTATTGCAGCATGATCAACGCGGGGTACTTGCCCTCAGCAACGGGCCGCGCCACGTAGCCGTGAGCTTTCGAACCGAGCGCATCGAGCGCAAAGATGCTCATCTCCACGCCCGGCACGTCGGTCGTCACCGGCGTCAGCGCTGCGTCGATAGGAACCTTGGCCTGCAGAGCCAGCTTGCCGTCCCAGAATGTATCGAAATCGGCCGGGCGAGGAGTTGAGAGGGGAATATCCGTCGGTGCAACGGCCGCGCCCACTGCGTAGAGCCCGTTGTTTCGCCCCGTGTTGCCGCCGATCCAGTGCGGTACCTGCGGAGAGCCGCCTGCGTTCGCGGTTGAGGAGCCAGCCTGAGCCGCGGAAGTGGACGCGGCGTCTGGTGCTGGGCTGGGCGCAGCAGAACCGGCCTGCCCCGCGCTCGCCGGCGCGCCCTGTGCGGCCGCGAGAGCAGCATACGGCTCAATCGCAACATAAATCATCTCGGGCTGGTCGCCGACGATCTCGATCGTGTCCTTACCTGTGGAAAGATCGAGCTTGCCTTCCTTGAGGACGACAGCGTTATCCCTGCGAATCGTCCACGTATAAGAATAGGTGGGCGCATCAGGCCCTGGTGTCACCGTCCAGCCAACCGTTTCACCGATTTTGTAGATGCCGTTCGCGTGATACGGCACGAATGTCAGTTGCTGCGGAATCGGAGCTCGCTGGCCAAATGCCAACGAACAAACCACCAACAGGGCAAAGCAAATAGGAACAACTCGGACTCGCCTCATTGGAATCACGGGTTGATGATACAGGACGTCAGCCAACCTACTGCCGCAACTCCACTAGCGTCGCTCCCTGCCCGCCTTCATTCTGCGGAGCTTCTTCGATCCCGGCCACATGCGGATGGCCCTTCAGGAATTCGCGAACTCCGCGGCGAAGAATGCCGGCGCCATGGCCGTGGATCACGCGCACGCGCGGGAGCCCCGCGAGAAAGGCGTGGTCGAGATACTTTTCGAGCTCGTCGGTTGCTTCATCTACCGTGCGGCCGATCAGATTAATCTCCGCGCGCAACGCGTCGGTGTTCGCGCTCGTCACGGTCACGTGCACGCCCTTTTGCTTTCGTGCGGCTGCGAGAGGATCGGCCTTTCCTTGCCCGGAATCTCCCCCAGAACCCGGAGGCTCGGAGCACTCATCCCGCTTGACGCGCATCTTGATCGGACCCAGCGCTACCTCGAAAAGGTCTTTCTCGACCTCGCGCTGCACCACGGCCACTTTACCCATCGATTTGAGCAAAACCCTGTCGCCGGGCGCGATGTGGCGGAGCAGATGCGGCTGCGCGTTCGTGTCGCCTTGATCCGCGCCGGTGTGGTGCGCTACGACGGCCTGATTGAAGCTCTCCTGAAACTCGCGGCGCATGCGGGTGATGCGCCGTTCGGCTTCTTTGGATAGTTTCTGTTGGGATGCACGGTCTTCAACCGCCCGCACATTCTCCCGGATCTGGAATTCAAAATCCTTGAGTAGCGATGCCAGTTTCGCTTCGAGATCGCGCACGCGGTTTCGTACTTCGACGTCGCCCTCACGCTCGAGCCGTTTCCGTTCAACATTGAGCGCGTATTGTTGTTCGCGGGCCGCCTTACGTTCGATTTCGAGCTCCGCAATCTCGCTGTGCAATTTATCGAGGAAGCGCGCGATGTCGGCCTGCTGCGAGCCCAGCCGCAGCCGCGCTGCCGCGATGATCTCGTCGTTCAACCCCAACCGTTCGGCCGTCTGAATTCCAGCCGAGGCGCCAGGCACTCCAAGATGAAACTGGTAGTTCGGAGCCAGCGTCCGCTCATCCACACCGGCCGCGGCGTTGCGCACACCGGGGGTGTTCGCCGCGTAAACCTTGAGCGAGGTGTGATGCGTCGAGATCAGTGTCCAGGCGCCGGCATTGAGAAAATGATGCGCCACGGCCACAGCGAGCGCAGCTCCCTCTTCAGGATCGGTCGACGAACCCAGCTCGTCGAGCAACACGAGCGAGCGAGCATCGGCGAGCCGTGAGAGCCGGTCAAGATTGGTGATGTGCGCGGAGAAAGTGGAAAGCGCTGCCTCAATCGACTGCGCGTCGCCAATGTCGGCCAGGAACGCCGTGAATACCGGAAAGCTGGCGCTCGTGGCCGGAACCGGGATTCCAGCTTGCGCCATCATCGCCAAAAGTGCTGTCGTCTTCAAAGCTACCGTTTTTCCGCCGGTATTCGGCCCGCTGATGATCAACTGACGCTCGTTTGCCGTCAGCTCCAGATTGAGCGGGACCGATTTCCCGCCATTCGCACGCAAGCGCTTCTCAAGCAGCGGATGGCGGCCACCCTGAATCTCCAAAAGGTCTCGTCCAAAAGTTGGAACCACGGAGTCGAATTCGCGCGCAAAGCGCGCTCTTGCAAGCAGGCTGTCGACCAAAGCCAGTACCCGTGCGCCCTCGACCAAACCGAGCGCGTAGCCGGCCACCTGGCGAGTAAGCGCAACGAAGATCCGGTGAATCTCCGCCTGCTCTTCCTCGATGAGCCGCACCAGCTCATTGTTCTGCTCGATGGTTTCAAGTGGCTCAACATAGACCGTCTGTCCGGAAGAACTCGCTCCGTGAATTACCCCGGAAATGCGCCGTTTGAGCTCGGCTCGCACAGGAATCACGAAGCGCTCGCCGCGAATCGTGATTACGTCGTCCTGCGTGGCGTTTTCCGCCGACAACTTGCGCAGCGCCGCGCGCAGGCTCTCCTCGATCACTCTCTGCTGCCGCTCCTGTTCGCGGCGAATGCGATTCAACTCCGGCGAGGCGTCGTCGGCCAGAGTGCCATCGGGTTGAATCTTGCGCTCGATGGATTCGGCAAGCGGGCGCAAGCTTGCGGTGAGTGAAGCCGACAACTCCGACAGTCTCGCCAACTTGCCGGCCAGCCGCGCCGGCGGCTCGCGTAAGAGCGCTTGCCACGAGGCGACGTCGTTGGCGAGACGAGCGATACCCTGCAACTCCGCCGCTTCAAGTGCCGCACCCGCGATCTGCGCTTTCGCGGCCAACTGCGTCGGATCGAAAAGTCCGCCCAGCGGAATGGATATCTGCTCTTCGAGGATCAGCCGCACTTCAGCGGCAAGCAGGTGCTGGCGCGTAATCCACTCCTCGTTGGTTGAGGGGCGCAACGCAAGAATTGCCTCGCGTCCGACCGGCGATGCGGCGAAGCCAGCAACGAGCGAGAGCAGCGGGTGCCATTCGAGCGCAGTCAGATCGGCGTGCTCCACCGGCGACGGAATGGGATCAAGCAGCGGCATCTTCAGGAATTATGGTAGCGTTCCGGGCCCGCCGGTTGTGCAGGCTGCCCGATCTGAAGAGCGTTCTCCGGATGAATCGTCGACGAGACCGACTATGAGCTCGTGGTCGACTTGGGCTTGGCAGCGGGTGCAGCAGGTGTGGAAGACGTCGTGGAATTGCTTCCGCTATCCGCGGCGGGGGCATTCGTCTCGGATTTTGTGTCCGGTTTTGTCTGTTTCCTTGAATCTGACTTGGCGTCCGCCTTGCTCTCGGCCTTCGAATCGGAGTCGCCGCCGGATGAACTCCCCTTTGCCGCGTAGTCGTTCACGTACCAGCCAGCGCCCTTGAAACTCAGCCCCGGCGCAGTAAGAACACGCTCCAGCACTCCGCCGCACTGGGGACAGACCTTCTCCGGCTCGGATTTAAAGTGCTGGATTTTTTCAAATCGATGGCCGCACTTTGTGCAGCGATAGGGATACAACGGCAATTGCTTTAACCTCTCGGCAGGGAATACGCCACTTTCTCCATTGTATCGGTAGGGCGGCAAACCCATTGCGAACTTGCCGCCCCTGACGAATGCCGGAGGTAATGTGCCGACCTGCAATCAATGAACCTGAATCGGCACCGATGCGCTTACATTCTCCCATGCCAGTGTCAGCGTGCCCTTGCCGCCGCCGTTATCGGTAATCGTGTAGACCAAATCCTCGACCGTCGAAGGCGGGGCTGCCATCGTCATCGCCGTCTTGCCGAGATCCTGGCTGGCGTCGTAAGACAGTCCCCATTCGCCGGTCTGCTTGTTCACAATCAGGACCCAATTCGCGGGGTCGGAGATATCTACGAACACTGTGTAAGTACCGGCAGGAACGCTCAGGTCGCCGATGGTCAGGTCAGCATCGGTCTTCAGCGTTGTGGCGGCGTTCGCGCCGGCGCGCCAGACGGGATAGTGCGGATCGTGGCTAATGAGCCCATCCTTGGTGTAGATCTTGCCCTCACGGCCATTCACGCGGGGCGAGCTGTAGGTAATCGTGATCGCTTTGCCGCCAATGGTCGCCGATGCTGTTGCTGGCGGGCTCTTGGGCGGCGCCTTCTGCTGGGCAAGGAGAGCGGTTGCTGCGAACAGTAAACAGGTGCAGATCAATGTGCGCTTCATTGGTTTGTTTTTCCTCCAGGTAGAGCCTCGTTCTTCGAGGGAAGGCTCCGTCGGAATGATTGTCGCACCGCGCGCCTGCGTTGCGAAAGCCGTCCGTGTGAAAACCCTGTTATGATGCGCCAAAGGAAGAGGAATGGCGGTCGGATCGAGCGACAATTCGGCGGGAGCGCGCTTTCGCGCGGCGCTGGCGGCGGAGAAGCCGTTGCAGGTGGCGGGCACCATCAACGCGTACGCGGCAAAGCTCGCCGAGGCCACGGGTTTCCGCGCGATCTATCTTTCCGGCGGCGGGGTGGCCGCCAATTCGCTCGGCGTTCCAGATCTCGGCATCAGCACCATGGAAGATGTGCTGACCGACGTTCGGCGCATCACCGACGCCTGCTCGCTGCCGCTGCTGGTCGACATTGACACCGGATGGGGCGGAGCTTTCAACATCGCGCGCACGATTCAACAGATGATCAGGGCCGGCGCGGCCGCTGTGCACATCGAAGACCAGGTGAGCGCGAAACGATGCGGTCACCGGCCTGGCAAGGAGCTGGTGCCAGCCGAAGAGATGGTCGATCGCATCAAGGCTTCGGTCGACGCGCGCACCGACCCGCAGTTCGTCATCATGGCCCGCACGGATGCGCTCGCCGGCGAGGGAATGGATCGCGCCATTGAGCGCGCGCGAGCTTATGTGGCTGCCGGCGCCGATATGATCTTTGCCGAAGCTGTCACCGATGTCTCGATGTACACCGCAATTCGCACGGCAGTCGGCGTGCCCGTTCTCGCCAACATTACGGAATTCGGCAAGACGCCGCTCTTCACGCGCGAGGAGCTGGCAGCGGCGGGAGTTGACATCATCCTCTATTGCTGCGCCGCGTATCGGGCAATGAATGCCGCGGCGCTGAAGGTCTACGAGGCAATTCGCTCGGAGGGAACGCAGAAGAGTGTGCTGCCACTGATGCAGACTCGCGACGAGCTTTACCGCTATCTTGGCTATCACGCGTACGAGCAGAAGCTCGATGAACTTTTCGCCAGGGGCAAGAAGACAGAGTAGACATTCCCTATTTTGATTCGTTAACTTTATGCTCTCCGGGGGTCGAACCATGAGCGTTCAAGAGGCGAGCAACGCGCCCGCCTTCAAACCCAAAAAATCCGTCGCGCTTTCCGGCACCGCAGCCGGTGAAACCGCCATCTGCACCGTCGGCCACACAGGCAACGACCTGCACTATCGCGGATATGACATTGCCGATCTGGCCGAGCACTGCGAATTTGCCGAGGTCGCGCACCTGCTCATTCACGGTAAGCTGCCCAATGCAGCGGAGCTGGCTGCTTACAAAACGCGGCTGCTCGGCCGGCGCAGCTTGCCTACGGAAGTAAAGCAGGCGCTCGAGCTCGTGCCGGCGCACTCGCATCCCATGGACGTTCTTCGTACCGGCGTCTCGGTGCTGGGTTGTTTGCGGCCCGAAGCCGATGACCACAACGTCGCCGGGGCACGCGACATCGCGGATGCCTTGCTGGCGTCGATGGGGTCGATACTTCTCTACTGGCACCACTTTGCGCGGAATGGCAAGCGCATCGCGGTCGACGCCGACAGCGAACCGCTGGCCGCTCATTTTCTCCATTTGCTGCATGGCCGGCCGCCAAGCAAAGAGTGGGTTCACGCCATGCAGGTCTCGCTCATCCTTTACGCGGAGCACGAGTTCAACGCATCCACATTCACCGCGCGCGTGATCGCCGGGACGGGCTCAGACATTTACTCCTGCATCGTCGGCGCAATCGGCGCGCTCAAGGGCCCGAAGCACGGCGGCGCTAACGAAGTCGCTCTGGAAATTCAGCAGCGTTACGCGTCAGCCGACGAGGCGGAAGCAGATATTCGCCGCCGCGTCGCCAATCGCGAAGTCATTATTGGGTTCGGCCATCCTGTATACACCATCAGCGATCCGCGCAGCGACGTTATCAAAGCGCAGGCGCGCAAGTTAGCCGTGGACGCCGACGGCCAGCGCCTTTTTTCGGTCGCCGAACGGATCGAGAGCACCATGCACGACGCCAAGCGGATGTTTCCCAATCTCGACTGGTATTCGGCGGTTGCCTATCATCTCATGGGTATTCCGATCGACTTGTTTACGCCACTTTTTGTAATGGCGCGGACCGCCGGATGGTGTGCACATGTCATCGAGCAGCGCCAGGATGGAAAGATCATTCGGCCGTCGGCCATCTATACTGGGCCGGAGAATCTCGAGTTTGTGCCGATTGCGGCACGGGAATAGGTAAGAAGGAGCCCGCGTGTCGTCGCACATCCCTAATGAACGGCCAGCGCCGGACAAAGTCCTCACCGACATCGCCGATTATGCGTTGAGTTTCAAGATCGACAGCGATCTCGCCTACTCTACCGCGCGCTACTGCATGCTGGACACGCTGGGCTGCGGCCTTGAAGCGCTCGAATATCCGGCGTGCACAAAACTGCTAGGACCGATCGTACCGGGAACGATTGTGCCGAGCGGCGCGCGCGTTCCCGGCACCAACTTTCAGCTCGATCCGGTGCAGGCCGCATTCAATATTGGGACCCTCATTCGCTGGCTCGACTTCAACGACACGTGGCTGGCTGCGGAGTGGGGCCATCCCTCCGACAATCTGGGCGCAATCCTGGCCACGGCCGACTGGCTGTCTCGCGCGCCTGCCGCGGGCAGACCTTTGGTTAAGATCCGCGATGTCCTGACGGCCATGATCAAAGCGCACGAGATTCAGGGCTGCATCGCGCTCGAGAATTCGTTCAACAAGGTCGGCCTGGATCACGTCGTGCTCGTCAAGGTGGCATCAACCGCCGTCGTGAGCCAACTGCTTGGCCTCACTCGCGAACAGACGATTCAAGCACTGTCGCTTGCATGGGTTGATGGGCAGAGCCTGCGCACCTATCGCCACGCGCCCAACACCGGTTCGCGCAAGAGCTGGGCTGCAGGCGATGCGACAAGCCGCGCCGTTCGATTGGCATTGATGGCGCGCGCCGGTGAAATGGGTTATCCCTCCGCACTCACCGCCAAGACCTGGGGCTTTTATGACGTTTCGTTCCGCGGACAGGAGTTCAAATTCCAGCGACCTTATGGTTCGTATGTGATGGAGAACGTATTGTTCAAGATCAGCTACCCAGCCGAGTTTCACGCGCAGACCGCCGTGGAAGCGGCGATGAAGCTGCGCGCGCGGCTGGATGCGACGGGTAAATCGGCGGCGGACGTCAAGAAAATAAAAATCCGCACGCACGAGGCATGCCTGCGCATTATCGACAAGAAAGGTCCGCTCTCGAATCCCGCCGACCGCGACCATTGCGTGCAGTACATGGTTGCGATTCCACTTCTGTTCGGCAGATTGACGGCTGCGGACTACGAAGACAATGTTGCATCGGATCCTCGCGTCGACGCCCTCCGCGCCAGGATCGAGTGCGTTGAAGAGCCACTCTTCACGGCCGACTATCACGATCCGGAGAAACGCTCGATTGCCAACAGCCTTCGCATCGAGCTCGATAACGGCGCAGTTCTCGAGGAGACCGTTGAGTATCCCATTGGCCATCGCCGCCGCCGTGAAGAAGGAATGCCGCTGCTCGTTGAAAAATTCAAGACCAACCTGCGGCGCCGCTTCAACGACGCGCAGCAGCAGCGGATTCTTGAAGTCTCGCTCGACGGCGATCGGCTGGAAAAGATGGCCGTGAACGAGTATGTCGATTTGTACGTAACGCAAGATTGATCGAAAATAACGCGCTTGTGTGTTTTCTTCCGAATTGCGCGAAAAAACCAGCCGAGAAATCGAAGAACTGGAGATCAGAGCTGTGAGACTGTGAAACTGTGGCTGCAAGTTGTTGATTCGGCGAGCTCCACAGTTTCACAGTTTCACAGTTCTACAAAACGGCAGGGGGGGGTGGGGGTCAAAACAGCTTCTAGCTTCCAGCTTCCAGCCTCTAGCTGCTTGGCATGGTACGTAGGATCGAGTGGAATCGACAACGGGCGGAGAACCGAGTCGGCAGTCGGGCGCAAGATGCTGGAGGTGTGAAGAAGAATCGCTCGGAATTTTGCGGAGGATTTCAAATCGCACCTCAAGGTAGTCAATGATTCTATTGTGCGCCGATCGGGGGAAATAATCGGCAAATGGAAGTGGTTAGAATGCAGGGGTTTAGGGGCCTAGCCTATTGACAAAATGTTCGGCGGGCCAAGCACGGGGTTGGCAGAGGGTCTGCTAGCCCCGGTCCCCAAGTGCCATGGACCGGGGGCGCCCCATACTTCGGTGGTGAGTTGAGTGAGGACGGTCGGGGTTCGCCTATCCCACCCAAAACGCAAAGCGCGCGTTTTGGATGGGGCACCCATTCTTTAGTGATCGGTTGATGGACAGGGATAGGACGCAGCTTCGATTATCGTCAGGGCTTTTCTGAGTCAACCGGCTTCTTGCCTGTAAAACGCTCGAGTGCCGCCAATAGTGGAGGGTAGTCGTTCTCATCCACTTGAAATACCGCTCCGCACTTGTCACGATGTTCGGCCCAAATAAGTCCGATGTAGCGGTTTCCTGATTTGCCCTGAGAAATTACCGTTCCGATCGCATTCCCCACCCGCTGCGGAACTCCGGGCCCGAAGCTGATCTCTGTCACCTCAAAGTTCCCAACCTCTTGGATCGGATTCCTACCCTTGTTCAGAATGATCTGGTCACGAATATCGACAACATTCATAACAACGCCAGTCGCCCCAGTCGAGTACATCGCCGCGGGTGACTCGTTGGAGCCTATATCGATGCTTAACTTGTCCCCAGCTTTGAGCTTGAGATGAATGTAGGGGTTTGACTCCACAATTCCGCCAACGTACAGAACTTTAAAAGTACCAAGGTATCCTCGGTATGCTGTGGATTCGTCGCTTTGACCAGCGACCATTTGAACCGATGCGAGGATAGTGACTACTGCGACAACGCGGGAGATTCGAGAACGAAGAGACCCGGCCAACAGAGAGCTCATGTTACTGGCTCCTCCTGATTGGCCCGAAGTATACCAAGGTTTTGGAATTGCTGGTCAAGAAGGAACGCGGACCCGAAGGTCCGCGTCCTTGATGAGGTTTGATGGAAGGTTTCAGGCTTTCGCCAGCACCGGTTTTCCGAGCTTCTCGGCCATGATTTCGTGGGCGTGCGTGAAGAACTCGTCCTTTGCGATCTTGCCCGCGTCGAGATCGGCGAGGATTGCTTTCTGAGCCTGGTACTCGCGGTTCACGATTCCGGCCTTCGATTGCAGCATCCGCCAGGCCTTGCGCCGCTCCACGCAGAACATGACCAACTGCCGGCTGAGCGCGTAGTAAATGGTCTTCCCGTCCTGATCGAAAGTGATATACACGCCGAAGTCAGGAATGAAGCTGCGGTGCTCGGGCAAGAGGTAGTAGCGGTAGACAACATCCTGCTGCGTGACGCGAACCAGCATGTTGTCGAGCGGAATTTTTCCCTGGATTTGGTCCGGCTTTATTTTCTTTAAATGATTCCGGAAGCGCGCTTCGGTGACGCACCAGTGGGCTACCGTGTAGCGATAGGGCTCGTTGGTGACCTTGGACTTGGTTTCGTACCAGTCGAGATCGATGGAGGGGTTGCCCTTGATGTCGAGCGCTTCAGGATAGGTTTCGCCGAGGCGGGGGTTGAAGACGAACTCGGGAGCGCCGCGCGAGTCGCGCACACGCTGCGCCTGGAAGAGGGCCATGTCGTCGGCTACGCCGTGCTCCGGCTGGCAGGTGGTGAAGCACTGCAGGAACATGGTGCCGCGATACTCGAGGCCGTCGAGAATGGCGCGGTAGAGCTTGGGCGCGTTGGCCAT
>CAYOVE010000107.1:0-10412 GCA_964407295.1 uncultured Occallatibacter sp. | reverse complement strand
GGTCTGGATACGTTGGAAGGGAAACTCTAGCGGTTGAGAGGGGCGTAGGATGCTGAAACTGCTGAAATCGAGCTTCCCTCATCGACGCAACGCCAGCGGGACTCACGCCTCTAAGTGCTCCATGTGTCTGGCGACTGTAGCCGCGGTCCAGCACGCATGGGAACTGGCACGCGTCGAGTACGGCCCCACATGCGAGCCGGTGAACCTCGATCGGGGTCAGTCAACGTACTCTGCGCTTCCACAGGGCCTTTTGTGGTGATCCGTAAGGGCAACCAACTCTTCAAATGCGCGTACACCCTGGCTCAAACCTGCTTTCGTCGCGGATGTCGTCCTGAGCATCCGCTCTCTGCTTCAGGGCCCGGGGCTTTGAATGGATCGCGCCTCAGGTTTGAGGGCAGGTTTTTTAGCCGTGTGATCTCGCTGCCGGACCCACCGAGACCGGAGAATTGCAAAGGTCTGAGAAACCTCGGGTTCAGTTTCAAAATCATTCGCTCATTCTTATGTGATAGACATCACCGCCCCAATCATGACGAGACCTTAATCTTTCGTGCATATGGTGATGCTCCACACCGGCGGCGGTCCGCAAGAGGTTCTAGCGGTGCTCGTGCTCACATGGAGAATCAACCACGCTCAGCCAGAATCGGCGGCTGACGGTACCTTGAAGCAGTTTCACGAAGTTCTTTGAAGGCGGTATTTTGCATGCATACAAATCGGCCGGTAACGCGTTTATTCAATGGTGCGGCTCCCGGGAAACGGCCGGGACTGCGAGTATTTTTGACGTTCGTGATGGGTGCGGGCTTGCTATCTGCAACAGCGCTGGCAGCTCCGCCGCCGGGATCCAAAGCGCAGGCAGCTCCGGCTGCTCAGGCCCAGCCTGGCGCGCCGACCGCCCACGCCGAGTTCGTCGGTGCTGACACCTGCGCCACTTGTCACGCGGACGTGGCCAAGAATTTTGCCACCAATCCTCACACCAAGATGGCTTCGATGCACGGAAACGCCAATGGCGTTACCTGCGAGAACTGTCATGGCGCCGGCAGTGAGCACGTAGCCGGCGGCGGCGATGTGACCAAGATTTTCGATCCCGCCAAGGCTTCCGCCAAAGACGTGGACACAAAGTGCCTCAGTTGCCACGCTGGCGCGCATCCCAACTTCGATCGCTCTCCTCATGCCAAGGCCAACGTCGGCTGCACCAGTTGCCACAGCATTCACGGCAGCAAAGAGGAGTCGCTGCTCAAGGCTCCGCAGCCCACGCTCTGCTTCCAGTGCCACAGCGACCAGAAGGCTCAGTTCAATATGCCCTTCCACCATCCGGTGAACGAGGGCACTGTCAAGTGCAGTGACTGCCACGATGTGCACGGCACGTTCCAGAACAGCAACCTGCGGGCCACGGCCGATCAGAGCATGATCTGCACCAAATGCCACACCGATGTGCGCGGGCCGTTTGTTTACGAGCACGCTCCCGTCAAGGCTGAAGGCTGCCTGGCATGCCATTCGCCGCACGGTTCGCAAAACGCTCGCATGCTCAACATGCCGAGCGTTAACGGGCTCTGCAACCAGTGCCACAGCGCTGTGGCTTTCGGCACGATTCATGGTCAAGGCGCGGGATCGTCGGATAGCGTGCCCTGCACCAGTTGCCACACCTACATCCACGGCTCGAACTTCAGCGTGGCGTTTCTCAGATAAAGGCGATGGAGCCTTGCTTCGCCTGATCTTTGTACCGGCGCAGCAAGGCTTCCGCAACAGTTTGGCAAAGGTTCGATTTTGGCAATGAGTTTGATTCAAGTGAGGCTTCATATGAAGAAAGCAGGCTGGTTTTCACGGCTTAATCATCAGCAGCCATCTTTTGCAATGTTCCTGGGAATGTTGGTGGCCATGTTTCTTGCGGCGGCATGCATCGCCGTCGCGCAAACTCCGGCGGATTCCACTCCGGCGTCCGGTTCAACGATGTCTATCCCGCAAGGATATTCGGCCCATGAGTCCGTAGATCTTGGTGGCCGCGTGGCCGGCATCTCAGGCAGCGGCGCCATGTACGACACAATGGTGAACCTGCAGTCCGGCCCGCGTGTTCTCGGCGAGACCTTCAGGCTGCACGCGCTGGAAGGTACCAAAAACACTCCGCTCGACGATTTGCAGGTTTTCGCCAGCGGCTTTGGCGGCGAGCCCAACAGCTTTGCCAAGCTCGACTTCTCCAAGGGCAAGTACTACGAGTTTTCCGGCTTGTTCCGCCGCGACCGTCAGTACTTTGACTACGATCTGCTCGGCAATCCCGGAATCCCCAGCGGATATTCCATTCCCATCGGCCCTTCCACGGCGCGCACTGGCTCTTACGCGTGGCCGCAGGTAACTCATTCGCCGTTCATGTACAACACCGTGCGCCGTATGACTGACACCAGCTTGACCCTGCTTCCGGTGTCGAAGTTCACCTTCCGCGTCGCCTATTCGCAGAACATCTTTCAGGGACCGAGCCTCACTCCGAGCGGCAACTCCGTAGCCGGGCAGGAAATCCTGCTCCAGGAAATGCAGCGCAACAGCACCGACGATTTTACGGGCACGCTCGACTGGAAACCGGTGCAGGGCACCAAGCTCACTTATGAGGAGCAGATCGATCACTACAAGGGCGACTCCTACTTCACATTGGCGCCTCAGTACCTCAATGTGCAGGAGTCGGACGGAACCAAAGTCTCCTTGCTCGACAGCTACCAAAGCTTTACACCTTACGGCTACAGCAGCACCACGGGCGCATTTGCAGCCAGCAGCAATTGCAATACCACCAGCATGATCAGTTCGACCACCATTCTCTATGGCAATCCCAATGGTGGCTTGCCGATTATCGATCCGGCATGCAACGTCGTCAGCAGCTATGCCCGGAATCAGGCGACGCGCGTCCTCTTCCCGACCGAAATCTTCCGCTTGCAAAGCTCCAGTATCAAGGACGTCACCATGAACGGCAATGTTCGCTACACCAACGCGAACATGAACCTGCCGAATTACAACGAGCAGTTCCAGGGCCTGTACGGTGCGGACCGCTCCATTGCCTATGCCGGCTACGCCAATGCCAAGCGGGAAGTGCTGGCCATTGATTACGGCGTCGTCTGGCAGTTGGCCAGGAATGTCAGCCTCGAAGATCAGATCAGTTACAACAACGCTCATCAGCCGGGAATCGCAGGGTTCACGTCCGGGACCACCGTGACCGTGCCGACGACGGCGGGCGAGGAAACCATCAATTACACGGGCCTGACGAGCTGCACGACGATTAACTCCACCACAACCAGCCCAACCGGTTGCAAACCGACCACATCGGGGGCTACGGGCGGCCCCCCGATTGGCGGGACGCAGGCCGGCTACTTCGGTCAGCGGTACACCACCAACGACGCTACCGTCACCTGGGACGCAACACCGCGCAGCACGTATTCGCTCACCTGGCGCTACCAGGAACACCTCATCTCCGAAGGCCAGGGAACCGGGGCACACAATGTTCCGATCCCGGCCAACAACACGACCTCCGGCGAGGTAACCATCCACGAAAACGGTGGAATCCTCACCGCGGCTCTGCATCCAGCAAGCAACTGGGACCTCAACGCCAGCGCCGAGGCCATGTTCAACGACAACGTCTTCACTCCCATGGGATTCCGCCAGCTCCTGCATTTCAGGATGCATACCATCTACCGTCCAAAGTCATGGGCCACCGTTTCCGGCGCCTACAACGACCTTGAGCGGCATAACAACACAAATAACAATCGGAACTTCCCCGGCAACACCACCGCCTACTACGGCCCGCTCGAGCACTTCGATTACTCCCGGATCGCGAGTCTTGGCGCCGAGCTGTTCCCGAACGATCGCTACGGGCTTGATTTCAACTACTCCTATAGCGATGTGTATATGAGAGACAACATCTGCTTCCAGGGCGCAGCCAGCGCTTTGCCGGGTGGCACAGTCGCGCCCGCCGCAGCCGTCGCTGGCGGCACGCTTTGCGGAGCCGTCGCAGCCGGCCACGGAGCGAATAACGTCTTGTTTGGGCCAGCCAGGGATTTCGAAGACGCGCCCACGCAGTACGCATCGGTCTCATTCATGTATACGCCGACCAAGAAGTTCCACTCCAACCTCGGATACCGCGTCAATTCGGTTAAAGGCAGCCGGTTCTTCACCGATGCCAGCGACGTCAATGGCTCGCTCGTCTCCAACTACCAAACTCCCTTTGTCAGCGCTGATTGGACGATGCACCCCGGTTTGATCTGGAAAGCCGAATATGACTACTTCGATTATGGCGAGGGCGGCGGCCAGTCCGGCGCGCAGTGGTGCAACGCCAATCCTGCCCTGGCAGTCGGCAGCACAAGCGCCCCAGTCGTCGCTTGCAGTTCTGTGGCGAATACCGCCATGTCACCGGGCACGCCTGTTTACGGGTTCACTGCGCCGCGCAACTTCCACGCCAACAACGTGACCCTTGGGCTGCATTACGATTTCTGACCGCGGAGTTTCCATTCCACGATCGAGATGAAACAAAGCAAGAGGAGACAGGCAATGAAAATCAGCGTTGGATTGATGGTCGTCGGCCTGCTGGCGGCCACCGCTGGAACAACCGCCTTCGCGCAAAGCTCGGGAGCGGACACGTACAAAGCGAAATGCCAAAGCTGTCATGGCGCCGAGGGCACGCCGAATCCGGGCATCGCCAAGATGATGGGCGTCAAGCCGGTCAGCGATCCTTCAGTTAAGTCGCTGAGTGAGGCGACGATGATCACCGACACCACCAACGGCAAAGGCAAGATGCCGGCATTCAAGGGAAAGCTCACAGACGCCCAGATCAAGGACTCTGTGGCCTACTTCCGTTCGCTCGCCAAGTAACGGCGCGGGCCTCGGAAAGCAAGACGAAGTGCAAGACAAAATCAAACCGGCGCGATCGTCGGAGTCAAAACCTCGATCGCGCCGGTCTGTGTCAGGCGGTTCCTGCTACTATCTCGATTGCGGAACCAACGGCTGCGAACGTCGGCCGCCAGTATTCAACCATAACCACGAGGTTGGCGCTTGAACGCGCGTGCGGGCCTCGAAAAACCAAGGAGTTTTGTTATGAGTAAAAACCTTCGTTCCCAAATCGTGCTGGCCGCGACGGTGCTTCTGGCCGGCGCAATGGGCTTCGCCCAGGACGGCGCTGCAACCTACAAAGCCAAATGCGCCATGTGTCATGGGCCCACCGGAACGCCGAGTGCGGGAATGGCCAAGGCCATGGGCATCAAGCCGGTTTCCGATCCTTCCATCCAGGCTCTCACCGTGGCTCAGATTGCCGCAACCGTGAAAAACGGCAAAGGCAAGATGCATCCCGTTGCCGGCCTGACCGATCCGCAAATCCAGGCTGTCGCCGCGTATTTCAAGACCCTGAAGTAGGCTCTGCAATCGGCACAGTTGTTTGAAGGCAGGCCCGTCACCCCCGGCGGGCCGTGGATCCATGGAGGTTGAGGAATCGTGTCGTTGTTTGAGAAATTCCGCGATAGCTGGGTTCGTCCTGCGCTGTTTTTCGGCAACAACCCTATCAGCCTGACCGGCGGCGCCATCACCACGGCGTCTGGCGTCACCATGATCAGCTATTGGCTGGCCGAGCTCGCCGGCCATCTCAGTGACAACCCCTATCTCGGCATTATTTTCTTCCTGATTCTGCCGTTTTTGTTCCTGCTCGGCCTGGCGCTCATTCCCGTCGGCGTGTTCTTGCGGCGCAGAGCACTGCAAAAGGCCGGCCAGATTCCCGCGGCGTTTCCCCGCATCGATCTCAACGACCGCCGCTTCCGTCACGGGCTCGACATCGTTCTCGTCTTCACGATCGTCAACTTTCTCGTGGTCGCAACGGCCAGCTATCACGGCGCGGAGTATATGGATTCACCGCAGTTCTGCGGCCGCTCGTGCCACGTGATGAAGCCGGAGTTTACGGCCTACCAGATCTCGCCGCACTCCCACGTGGCCTGCGTCGACTGCCACATCGGCTCCGGCGCTCAAGCCTACTTCAGCGCCAAGGTCAACGGCACCAAGCAGCTGATTGAAGTCACCTTCCATCCGCTCGCGCCGCTCGCGCCCAAACTCATTCCCAACTATCCCACGCCGATTCCCTCGCCGGTCAGCAGTCTGCGCCCCGCGCGCTACACCTGCGAAGGCTGCCACTCGCCCACGCGCTTTGACGGCGACAAGCTGCTGGTCAAATCGAACTTTGCTGACGACGCGCAGAACACCGAGACACAGACCGTGCTCATTCTGCACCTCGGCGGCGTTGATTCGCTCTCGCGCTATACCGGCATTCACGGCGTCCATCTGGGTCACATCGAATACGTCTCCACCGATTCCTCGCGCACTACGATTCCCTGGGTGGAGCGGCAGAATGCCGACGGTTCATTCACCGAGTACAGCACCCTTCCCGCGGGCAGCCCCATTCCCAAGGGCGACCGCAGAGTCATGGATTGCATCGACTGCCACAACCGTGCCGCGCACACCTTCGTGACCGCGGAGCAGGCCGTCGACCAGGCCATGGCCACCGGCGCCATCAGCACGAATCTGCCGTGGATTCACAAGGAGGGCCTGGCTCTGTTGAATGGCACGTACTCAACCCAGGAGCAGGCCGGCGTCCAGATTCCCGAGCAGCTCCAGGCCTTCTATCGCACGCAGAATCCCGCCGTGCTCTCGCAGAATGCTGCTCTCGTCGATCAAGCTGGCAAGGAACTCGTCACGCTCTACGACCAGAATGTGTTTCCGTTCATGAACGTCACCTGGGGAACGCATCCCAATCACATCGGCCACATGGACTACCCGGGTTGCTTCCGTTGCCACGACGGCAGCCACACCGCGAAGAGCGGCGATACGATTCCTCAGGACTGTTCCGTCTGCCACAACCTGCTCGCCGTTCAGGAAGCCAAACCGAAAGTCCTTTCCGATCTCGGCATCCAGTAGGAGTTGCGCCGGCGGTGGCTCGGTCTGAAGAGTATGGGCATCAGCCCGTACATGACACGGCTACCGCGGATGCGGACAACGCCCTCACCAGCCAGACCGTCTACTTCACCGTCGACGTCCAGCCACAATAGCCACAGGCCCCGCAGCCCCGCCTTCCGTGTTAGGCTGGCTCTTCGCGCTCAGGAGCAGAAATCTTCATGCATTCAGATTCCACCCAACCCTTCCACTTCAATCTTGTTGCCGCAGCCCACGCCTCCATGATTCAGCACGGCTTCCAGCCCGATTTTCCCGCCGGAACCCAAACCGAACTGGCTGCAATTGAGGCGCAGCCTGCTCTTCCCGCCGTTGACGGTATCACCGACACGCGAAACCTGCTCTGGTCCTCCATCGACAACGACACCTCCAAGGATCTCGATCAGATCGAGTGGGCGGAGCAGTTGCCCGACGGCCGCATTCGCGTGCTCGTCGGTGTCGCCGATGTAGACGCCCGCGTCTCGCGCGGCACCGTCATTGACAAGCACGCGCAGTTTGAGACCACATCGGTCTACACAGGCGTCTCCATCTTCCCCATGCTGCCCACGGAGCTCTCCGAAGGCATTACCTCTCTGAACGAAAATCAGGATCGCCTGGCCATTGTGGTCGAGTATTCTGTCGACGCCAATGGGGCCACCTCCGACGAAAAAGCCTACCGCGCACTGGTGCGCAATCGCGCGCAACTGGCCTACCCGAGCATCGGCGCATGGCTCGACGGCAAAGGCGCGCCGCCGCCCAAAGTCGCCGCCAGCTCCGATCTCGCCGCGCAACTCAAATTGCAAGACACGGCCGCGCAGCGCATGGCAGGTGGGCGCTATCAGCATGGGGCGCTCGAATTCGAGACCATCGAGACGCAGCCTGTATTGGTTACCGACGAGGTCATCGGAATCGCGCCCATTGAAAAAAACCGCGCCACTTCGCTCATTGAGGAATTCATGGTTGCCTCCAACGGCGTTATCGCGCGCACGTTTGAGAGCGCAGGCCTCGCTTCGATCCGCCGCATCGTGCAGGTACCCAAGCGCTGGGACCGCATCGTCGAGCTGGCCGCGCAAAAAGGCGCCACGCTGCCCGCCGATCCTGACTCCAAGGCCCTCAACGACTTTCTCATCGCGCAAAAGCAGAAAGATCCCGATCATTTTCCCGATCTCTCGCTCGCAGTCATTAAGCTCATGGGGCCCGGCGAATATGTTTTGATCAAGCCCAACGCGCCGTCGCCCGGCCACTTCGGCCTCGCGGTCCGCGACTACACGCACTCCACGGCGCCCAATCGCCGCTTCCCCGACATGGTCACGCAGCGCCTACTCAAGGCATGGCTCTCGAAGTCCGCGGCGCCCTACTCTGAAGACGACCTCAACGCCATTGCGCAGCGATGCACTCTGATGGAAGACGCCGCCCGCAAAGTGGAACGCGAAATGGCGAAGCGCGTTGCCGCTGTGGCGCTTCATCCGCACATCGGGCAGACCTACCAGGCCATTGTCACCGGCGCTTCTGAAAAGGGCACCTTTGTGCGCACGCTCGACCCGCACGTTGACGGCATGGTCGTTCGCGGCGCGAAGGGCCTCGACGTCGGCGACAAGGTCACCGTCAAGCTCGTCAATACCGATCCCCAGCGCGGCTATATCGATTTCGAGGTGTAACCGCCTGCGGATTCAGTGATTTCCATCCCGGTTGCAGTCCTGTTTTGGACCACAAATCTAACTGACACATTCGGGTGATTTGCGCCGATTCTCTGCATCTTTCAGGCGAAAATCGTGTCTAATTAAAGCGAACATCCCCGTGCCGCTGAGCGTAAGTCTGCTCCTCGATCGAAGGTCGCGGCTAGAGCGAAAAAAGAAAATCTCAGGGCTTTCTGAAAGAAATGGTCTCTCGTTGCCATTCGCTTCAGAACCCCGGTCAATCCGCGGGTCGCCGAATGAGTGAAATTGAATTCCCGATGGTCTGCGAGACCACACTTTGGATGAACAGATGCAGTTGCATTTTTTGAAAGTATTCGGTGTCCCGGCGCTCGGCATAGCGCTTGCTGTTTGTTCCGCTTCTTTGCCGGCGCAGCAGGACGGGTCGAACGCCGCGTCGGCGCGCGCAGCAAGTGAGAGTCCTGCCTTTGCAGCACAGCTGGCGCCTGCACCGTCTGAACCTCCTGGCCAGCAGCCCTCCAACTCCGCCACCTCCGTTTTACCGCTTGCTCCGTCCGCTGCTGCCGAAACAGGCTCGATGACGGGGACCGTTCTGGATGCGCAGGATGAGCTCGTGCCCGGCGCCGCAGTCACGCTCGATGGCGCAACGCCAAACGATCACCGCGAGACTTTCGCCGGCGACGATGGGGCCTTTCGGTTCGTTGGCCTCAAGCCGGGAGCTTACCATCTCACCATCAGTGCCAACGGCTTTGTAACCTGGACCTCGCCCACGATTGCGCTCAGTGTGGGGCAGTATCAGGTGGTTCAGGGAATTCATCTTGAACTGGTTGGTAACGACACTTCGGTCACGGTGTATGCTTCGCCGCAGCAGCTCTCAACTGAACAGGTGAACATCGCCCTCGAGCAGCGCGTCTTCGGCGTGGTTCCGAATTTCTACGTCGCCTACGACCACAACGCGCCGCCCCTCACGGCAAAATCCAAATTCCAGCTCGCGCTCAGGGTCTCCGACGATCCCATCACCATCGCCGGAGTACTCTTCATGGCCGGTGTCAATCAGGGTGTCCGCATTCCCGACTACCGCCTTGGCGCCGAAGGCTATGGTGAGCGGGTTGGCTCAGTGGCCGCCGACGGATTCAGTGATATTTTCTTTGGCGGCGCTGTTCTGCCCGCCCTCCTGCATCAGGATCCGCGCTACTTCTATCAGGGCACTGGAACAAAAACATCGCGGCTCCTGCACGCGCTCGCCGGCCCCTTCGTCTGCCGAGGCGATAACGGCAATATGGAGCCAAACTTCTCCACTGTCGGCGGCGACATCATATCCGCCGGGTTCTCGAACCTTTACTATCCGCGCGGCGACCGCACATGGGCCTTCTTCGGCGAAAACGTCATGATCAGCACCATCGAACGCACCGCCAGTACTGTCACGCAGGAGTTCGTCCTGGGCCATTTGACCTCCAAAGGTAAAAACCGGCATAGAGACTCCATCGACGCACAGTAATCGCCGCTCTCAAGTCCTCCGTTTCGCATCCAGCTTCTCTTCACGCTCCCGAAGCCGCCCTGCGGTATCATTCCTGCATCTCGAAAGCGCGGGCTAAATCCAAGCCCAATCCGCCGCTCCCGCGCCCGAGCCATCCGGCTCTCGAGGTAAAGAAAGGCTCGCCATGGACAACTCCGCTGTTGCCGTTTTCGCTCTTATCGTTGCCGCCATCATCGCCATCTTCATCCTCGTCACGCTCCTCAAGACCATGTACACCGTGCGCACCTACTCGGCCGGCGTCGTGGAGCGCTTTGGAAAATTCAACCGCGTCGCGCGCCCCGGCCTGC
>CAYOVE010000106.1:0-10650 GCA_964407295.1 uncultured Occallatibacter sp. | reverse complement strand
GCTGGGGCTTCGATCCCGAGATTCTCTTCATCGCTCGCAAGCGCGGCTACCGCGTCGTCGAAGTTCCCGTGAGCTGGGCTCACGACGAGCGCACCCGCATCAGCTACCTTCGCGACGGAACCAGGATGTTGCAGGATATCGCCATCGTCCGCTGGAATGCTCTGCTCGGCCGCTACAACAAACCCGTCGAGCGCATCCACCGCGCCGACCTCGCCAAGTAGCCCGCCGCGCCAACATCATTCCCAACCTGCAGGAACTCCTCCCATCACAGCGTTGTCATCCTGAGCGAGTCACGCGTAGCGTGACGAGTCGAAGGACCTGCATTTTCTTTTCACGCTCTCAACTCGCCACGAACAGTGGTTGCCCCATCCTGAAACCGCGACGCGCGGCTCCGGGCTTTAGGGTGGGATAGCACATCCCTGGGCAACGATCCCCCGGTGTTCGAGCAATGTTGCTGCGACCAGTTCTACAGCGGGTCCTTCGCCGTCATCAGGCCAATGCGCTCCGCGCCCGCCGCCTTCCCCATGTCCATCACCTTCGCGACCGTTGAGAAATCAAGATTGTCATCGCCTTTGACGAACATCACTTTGTCCGCGCGAAGCCCGAAAATCGAGCTCAGACGGCTCTCAAGTTGGTCGAAGCTTACGTCCTGCTGATTGATTTTGTAGCTCGGCAGGCCATTACGAGCCTTCGCAATCTCAACCACAATCGGAGCTTCGGGCGCTGGATTCAGATTCGAAGACCGCTGAGGCAGCTTTGCACTCAGGCCGCGAGGTACAACCGGAGAAATGACCATGAAGATGATCAACAGCACCAGTAGAATGTCGATCATCGGTGTCACGTTGACATCGCCCAGCAGACGACCCGATCCCTGACCATTCTCGACCGTCACAGAACACCTCCTCGCCCTTTCGCCCCAGGAAACTTCTCCGGAAATCGCAACGGCCCGAACTGCAACTTCCAGTGCTATAGACACCGCACCTTGACCAATGGTTCCCGCGAGACAGCCAACGTGTTCCGGCACGCACTCGCGCCGTAGGCGTTCGCCGCGGCGAATGAGCCCCGCGCTTCACTGGGGCCCCCAAGAAATGATCCTTGTTTCTTGGGGTGGTTGAGCGTGGGGAAGGCGAAATCTAAACGATTCGGAGTCCCGTAGGGACGATGCAGACAAGCCCGCGTAGCGGGCGCCAGAAGGTAGCCTCAGGCGCAAGCCTGGGGCCTGCTTCGAAAACTGTTGTCCGTTGCGGCCAACTGGCATCACGCCGGAACCGCCATCGTCTCCAGCTTCGTCTGCCCGCCATTTACCCCTGGCTTCCTGAAAGTGAGCGCATAAAACCTGTTTTTCCCCATCGGTTTCAAGAGTTCCAGATGAGTCTCCAACATATCTGGCGGGACCAGGTCGATCGGAGCAGTTACCGGCTCTTTGCGATTCTTGTAGAACCTGCTCGTGATGGGGCCGCGCTCATACATGTCCTTCACATGCTCTTCTGTTTCATCGGCAATGAGAATTCGGCTGCCCGGTTTGGCCACGCGGATCATTTCGCGAATCGCCTTGGCGCGGTCGTTGAAAAAGTTGATGCCGCCCACGTGAAAGACGACGTCGAAGCTCTCGTCAGCGAAGGGAAGGCACTCGGCGTTGCCCAGCATCAGATCGGCCTCGAGTTGCCAGCGGCGCAGATTCGCCTGGCAGTTCGCCAGCATCTCTTGCGACAGATCGATGCCGGTGAGCGATACGCCGGCGGGCAGGTATTTGAAATTAAGGCCGGTGCCGACCGAAGTTTCAAGAACGGCGTCTCCCGCTTTGACTTCGAGCGGGCTAAGGTAGTTCCTCACATACGACTCGCCATCCATCGCGCTGCACGCGCACACTACGCGCTGTATATCGTCATAGAACCCGCCGATGGTCTCGTAGAGATGATTGTATTTTTCATTCGCCCCTGTCATATCGGCGGGACGGCGGAAGTCGGGGACGCCATAGCGAATGGGAAACCGCTCGCCGGCTTGAGTGACCAGCGCCTGGCTGCGGCCCACGCTGACCAGCTGAAGCGGATGGCCGGTGGCAGGACTTCGCAAGATGCGCAAGGTCTGTGGCCGGCAAGCCCAGCCTCGATCCTTCAAAGCTGCGAGTAAGGCCCAGCAGCTTAATGCGATCGCCGCGACCCAGCAGAACCATGCAAACTTCGTGCCCGCAAAGATTGAAGCGAGCGCGGCACTGCTCATCGCCTGAAGCAACGCCAAACCAGCTGCCACCAGGCAAATGGCCCCAATGAGACTCACCCATTGCCCGATCCGAACCGTGCGCGACTTCCGACTCCACACCCACACCAGGGCTGCCGCAAACCAGTAGGTAAAGAACACCGGCGCGTTGCTTCCAAACGCGAAGCCGAGGTGTTGGAACTGCAGGTTCAGTTTCTGATCTTGAGCGGCTGCGAAGCCCGCCGGCAGCCATGCACCCGCGATCGTTGCGAATCCGACGCCAAACATCGGCAACGGAAGAGTCGAGAACCATCCCGGCAACCGTGGACTCACCATTCGGTGAAAAGTGAACGGGAGAGTGCTCAGCACCATGGCCGCCAGCGTATTGCCCAGAAACCAGGGCCAGGCGCCGGAGTCACCACGCAGAATGCCGTGTACCAAATGCGGCAAGCCGAACAGGAAGGCGAGCCCAAGCATCAACACGAATCCACGCCACACGCGCTGCGTCCCGGCAAGCCACGCGCCGAGCACCGCGCTGGTCCACACCCCCACGTGCGCATAGAAGAAACCGACAACGAAGATCGATACGACTGCCCAGGCGAGAATCTGTTTGCGGCGAAGAGAGTTTGACGTTGCGTTCATTTCGAGACCTTTCTTTCTGACCTCGTGGAGCCGCGTTTACCGCGGGCTTTCTTGCGGGGAGAGTTGGGTGTTTTTCTGCTGCGTGTTGCGGGCGGGCGCGGTGACCCGGCGGCGGATGCTTCACGGGCGTTCAATGAAGCCAAGGCCTTCTCGCCCCACTCAAGAGCAGCGCTCGTCAGAGCCTTTCCCATGCTCAGCGTCAGCGTCCAGTAGGGCAGGTGAGGATTCGATGGCTGCTCGGGAGGTATGCTCGCCTCGATCGCCTTGATGGTCACGAGCCAGCGCCTGTTTCGCTCGTTGAGATCCTGGATGTGGGCGATTGCGACATCGGGTGACGCCACGCCGGCAAAAAACAGCTTGAGCAGAAATTCGTTCCGCGGGGGCTCGTTGTGAAAGGGCAGGGCAAGCCATGCGCGCAGCGCAGCGCGCCCCGCGTCGGTCAGGAAATAGGTCTGGCGTTTCCGTCCATCCCGGCTGCCCTTCGAGGGCGCAATCAGCCCTTCGCGGCTTAGCCGCTTGAGCGCCGGATAAATCTGGCCGTAGCTCTCCGCCCAAAAATACCCGATGCTCTGCTGGATGCCCTTGCGAATGTCATAGCCCGAGAGGTTGGGTTGAACGGAGAGCCCTCCCAGAATCGTGTACGAGGTGGCATTGAGATCTGACATATCTTAAAGATACATCTTTGAGATAGATTGTCAAACGCCCGCCCGAAGTTACGGCATTTGACGCAACCGCGTTCGGATCACCCATAACCCACCCCCGAAGACGCAATCCGAGCCGCTAGCCTACTCCCGTGCATCTGATGAAAAGACGGATTAGTCTCGGAGTTTTAGGAGATTCACAATGAAAGCAGTGGTCCTGCACGAGTACGGCGGTCCTGAGAATCTGAAATTTGAAGACAACGTTCCCGAACCGCAAATCAGCGGGAACACGGTGCTCATCGCCGCCACCGCCGCCAGCGTCAATCCCATTGACTGGAAGCTGCGTTCCGGCGCGTTGCAAAAGAATTTTCCCTTGCCGCTTCCGGCCATCCTGGGCCGCGATGTCAGCGGCATCGTGCGCCAGGTGGGCGCGAACGTGAAGCACTTCAAGCCCGGCGACCGCGTTCTTGCGCTCTCCAACAAGACCTATGCCGAGCTGGTTGCAGTCGACGATTCGGACGTGACTCACCTGCCCGACGGCGTCGACCTCCCCGACGCGGCTGCGATCCCGTTGATCGCGCTCACCGGCGATCAGCTTGTGCGCCTCGCCGCCAACGTGCAAAAAGGACAAGTGGTTCTCGTCACGGGAGCTCTCGGCGGCGTGGGCCGCGCTGCCGTGCACACGGCGAAGAAGATTGGCGCGCAGGTGATTGCCGGCGTGCGCGGCAGGGAACTCGAGGCCGCCCGCTCCCTCGGCGTCTCCGGCGTGCTCGCCATTGACGACGATCAGGCGATCGAAAACCTTCCCTTGGTCGACGCAATTGCCGACACCGTTGGCGGCGATGTCGCGGCGAAGCTCATCGCGCGGGTCAAGCCGGGCGGCACGTTTGGTTATGCATCCGGGTTGCCGGAAAATGCCGCGGCCAGCAATCCGACGGTAAAGATCGCGCGCGTGAGTGCCAAGCCCGATCCGTCCAAGGTGCGCGAGTTTGCCGATGATGTGCGCGATGGCAAATTCGTTCTGCCCATCGGCCGCCGTTTGCCCTTGCGCGACGCGGCTCAAGCGCATCGGCTCGGCGAAAAGGGCGGCATCGGCAAGATCCTCCTGCTCGCGCCAGACACCACCAGCTAGCTTGTGCGGTGTTTCCTGAATAGCGAAACAAAAGCGGGTCATCCTCAGCGGAGTTTGCCGCGTTCTTCGCGGCGAGCGGAGTCGAAAGCCCGCCCTGAGCGAGGCTCACCTGACGAGCCGAGTCGAATGGGGACCCGCATTTTTGATTGTTCCCGTCGATCGACGAACTCCCGCAACACTGCACGAGGGCCAGTTCGCACAGCCAAGCCGGCATTTGCGGAGTCCTATCCGGACGGTCTCGTGTTGAACATCACAGTCGCCGTCCCGGCAGTGCGAACAGGCTCTAAGTGGGATGTGGTTTTCACCGGCGCTGGACCTGCATGGCATGCGTTCCGCTAGAATGGCAGGCCGAAGTACGAAGGCGCCGCCGAGAGACGTGAAAGCGGCGCCGGTCATGCGGGGCGAAGAAAGTCCCGCCGAATAGCTGTGTTGTTGAAGATGCTTCCAGGCGTTTTGACATGGATCCATTCCATGCACGGGAGGAAAAGGTGGATCGATACATCGTGTGCAAATGGGGACTGACAGCTGCGGCGTTGTTGCTTAGCTGCATGACGGTCGCGGCACAGGCCGTTCCCGCGGTGACAGGGAATGCGCGAGTGGACGAGTTGCTCAGCAAGATGACGCTGGAAGAAAAGATCGCGCTGATTCATGGCACGCATGAGGATCCGCAGGTGTATCAGGGGCAGGCGGGATACCTGGCGGGGGTGCCGCGACTGGGAATTCCGGGGTTGCGGTTGGCCGACGGGCCGCCGGGAGTACTCACCCGGGTTCCGAGCCAGGGCGAGACCGCGACCATGGGCGTGGCGGCAACCTTCAGCGCGAAGGATGCGGAAGACAACGGAGTGGTCATCGGCCGGGAGGACCGCGCGGCCGGCATCGACGTCAGTCTGCAGCCATTCGTGAATATCGACCGGGATTTGGAGTTCGGCCGGGGATTCAACACCTTCGGCGAGGATCCTTACCTGACGAGCGTGATGGGCGCCGAGGAGATCGAAGGGATCCAGTCACAGCACGTGATGGCGATGGTGAAGCACTTCGTTGCCTATGACTCGGACAGCAGCAACATCTATGTGGATGACCAGACGCTGCACGAAGTGTATCTGGCTCCGTTTGACGCGGCGGTAAAGGCAGGCGTGGCGTCGATTATGTGCTCGTATAACCGCGTGAACGGAGCGTTCGCATGCGGCAACGAGCAAACGCTGACGACCGTGCTTCGCGACCAGATTGGGTTCAAGGGTTTCATGACATCGGACTGGGGCGCGGTGCACGCGGTCAACTTCATCAACGCTGGCCTCGACATGGAAATGCCCGGCGTCGGAATGGGCGGCCCATCGTTCTTCAGCCTGGATCCTCCTCCGCCGGCTCCCGCGCGGCATTCCGAGCACGGCGAGATGTTTGGTGGGCACGTGCCGGAAGAGCCCGCGCCGGAACGCAACCCGGGCGGCAACCCCGGACTGGCGCTGAGTCCTGAAACGATGCAGGAGGCGCTGCGCAGCGGAACCGTGAACGAGGCGGCAATTACGCGTGCCGCGGGGCGCGTGCTGCTTCAGATTGTGCGGTTCGGCTATATGGACGGAATGCAGATGCACGCAGTCACGCCGCAGGATGTTGAAGCCAACGCAAAGGTGATCGAGAAGACAAGCGAAGATGCGGCGGTTCTGCTCAAGAACCAGGATCATGTACTGCCGCTGCACGCCGCGGACTTAAGCGATGTGGTGTTGATCGGTCCCACGGCGGCACAGGTTGACTCGATCGGGATCAGCGGCGAGCGCAGCGTGGGATTGCCGTGGCGGCAGGTCGGTCCGCTCGCGGCCATGAAGAAAGTTTCGGGGAACCCGCATATTCAGTTTGCAGTGGCAGACGACATGACGGGCGCCCCGATTCCGGCAAGCGCGCTGAGTCACGACGGCAAGCCGGGACTGCTGCGTCACGGCGGAGCGGCGGAAGAAACGGATGCCGAAGTCAACTTCACAAATCAGAACAGCAACCCGCTGCCGCCGAATTCGGCGCTCACTTGGGAGGGGACGCTGACGCCTCCGCATGCCGGAGACTACTGGATCTACCTGCAAGCCATCGGGACCAACGCCAGCATTTCCATTGACGGAGTGCGGGTGGGGCAGACGGGGGCGTTCCAGGGCGGCGTCCATGGAGACATCCTCCAGGCCAACCAGGACAACGCGATTCCAACCACCGACGGACTCGATAATGTGCGCAGGTCCCTGCAACTCGCGGCAGGTCCGCACGCAATCCAGATCAGGACGACGCCGGACACCTCCGGCTCGCCAATGCAGTTGCGGCTCAACTGGTATACGCCGGAACAGCGGGACGCGGATGAGCAGGCCGCCGTTGCAGCGGCCAGGAAGGCAAAGATCGCTGTCGTGTTCGTCTGGACTCGCCTGACTCCAGTGTTTGGATTGCCGGGCGATCAGGACAAGCTGGTTGAAGAAGTGGCGGCCGTGAATCCCAACACCATTGTGGTGCTCAACACCAGCCAGCCGGTGGCGCTGCCCTGGCTGAGCAAGGTGAAGGGCGTGCTCCAGATGGGTTGGCCCGGCGATGAGGGCGGATGGTCGACGGCAAATGTGTTGCTCGGCAAAGTGAGCCCCGCGGGGCGTCTCCCGGTGACGTGGGGCGCAAGGCTCGCGGATTATCCGGCGACTGACCCGCTGCATCCAGAGCGAAGCGCGAAGGGAGTAGATGGGCGCACCACATACAGCGAAGGCGTCGATGTGGGCTATCGCTGGTTTGAAAAACAGCACATCCAGCCTCTGTTCCCCTTTGGGCACGGGCTGAGCTATACAACGTTTGCCTACTCCGGCCTCAAGACGGCGAAGGCCGTCGACGGAGGCCTCGATGTGACGGTCGAAATCAAGAACACCGGGCCCATGGCCTCGGATGAAGTGCCGCAGGTGTATCTCGGCGCGCCCAGCCAGATTCCTGCCGGCGTTCAGTTTCCGGTACGCGCTCTGGCGGCCTTCGATCGCGTGCACCTGTCGGCAGCCGAAACCAGAACGGTCACCCTGCATGTGCCGCTTCGGCAGCTTCAGTATTGGTCCGCCAAGGAACAAAAGTGGATGATGCCGGTCGGCAAGCGGATGCTCAGCGTCGGCCCGTCGTCGGCTTCGTTGCCGCTGCACCAGGAGGTCGATCCCTCCAGGATGTAAGGATGCCGGGAGCGTCGCCGTCTGGGGACCTCGGCCCTCTCACGATCGCAGCCCTTGGAACGGGCGAAAGATCCCTGCGCCGTCGCTCCTGCCACGCAGTCAAGACCTTCTCAGATTGAACGCCCGGAATTCGAGGCTCTCTGGAGCTTGGCTTGCCTGGAGTGTCGGGCGCGATCGATCTTGGTGTCCAGAAGCTTAGGCCGTGACGCATTCTGCTCCGGCAACTGGTCCTGCAGAACCATCATCAGCAGCGATTTGTCCACGCGGATGCGGCTTTTGTAGCTGATGTACCCTAGCCTTCGAAAGCGATTCATGAAGAAGCTGACGCGCGACCGGGTCGTACCGATCATATTCGCAAGAGTCTCCTGTGTGACCGGCGGAATCAACGCCTCCGGCTCCGACGAACTTCCGTATTCAGCCATGATCAGAAGGATTCGTGCGAGCCGCCGCTCGCTGTTGTTAAAGAGCTGATCGACGAGATCCGCCTGGGTTCTCGTGGTCCGGAGTGCGAGGAACTGAACGAACATGTCTGAGAATGCACTTTCCTCATGCAGCACTCGAGTCAGTTCTTCGGTGGCGATCCTGAGCACCACACATACGGTAAGAGCCATGGCGCTGGTCGTCCGGAGCTCGTTCGGTCCAGCCATGCACTCCTCGCCGAAAAAGTCTCCCGGAGCGAGCAGCGTAACCGTGGCCTCTTTGCCGTCTTTGGAGACAATCGTGAGTTTCGCCCGGCCCGTTCGAAGATAAAACAGACAGTCGGCACGGTCTCCCTGAGACGAAAAGACCTGTTTCGGCCCTATGCGAACGATCGTTCTTCCCGGGCCCGCAGTCGCGAGGTAAGTATCAGTATTAAAGCGTCTTGCGCGTCTTCGGACCATACCTAAGAGTTGCATTTCCGGGCGGCAACAGTCTGAGCTGAGTAGCTCAGTCGTTTCCGGGCACGTTTCCCCGGCATGCCTTCTGAACAGAAACGCGACTGTGACCCGCCGCCGGCCCCTTACTTAAAATGTCCGGGTTCTTATTCCCTTGGTCCCTCAGTCCCTGCTTCGCTGTCAAGCGCCCCACCCGTCCCAAAACACCCTAACTCGCTGCAATCATTCGGCAAATAAATTCCACCAAGTTTGCCGAACATTACCCCCTTTCGGCGCATTCTTAAACCATGAGCGCTACACCTAAACGAACCGAAGGAGAGACTCTGGCCCGGCCATTCCTTGAAACTCCATTCAGGTGCCGCTTGCGCTGCGAATTCCAGCAGCGTCCCAAATCGCTGCACCGCAAGGCCAAAAAGAGTGAAAGAATGATTTTCATGCCTCAGAAATGGTGCAAATGCATAATAACTCATTTGGAATCAACACAAAACTCCGAAAATCGTCGACAAATTTTGTTGAATTTCGTCGATTTTATAACTCAATTCGACCCAAAGACACCCCAAATTGCCCCGATGGGTTTACGGTCCCCCGTCCACCGGCGATCGCTGGCCGTCCACCGTCCACGATTGAATTCGGCTGCCGCGAGACTTGTCGGCGCTCCTGGACGTCTCTCATAAGCAGGCGCCAGACGCTGTGTTCTGCGTCAAAAATCAGCACGCCGTTGGGAGACGTTCAAATGATCAAGAAACTCGGATTCACCCTTCTATTTCTCGCGCTCGGCTCCGTCAGCGCGATGGCCGCCGACTTCAACGGCAAATGGACCGGCGATGTGCAGGGCCGCAACGGCAACACGCAGACGCTCACCTTCGACTTTCACTTTGACGGCACAACGCTCACCGGCAAAATCACCACGCCGCGCGGCGATGTGGATCTCTCCAACGGCAAAATCGATGGCGATACCATCTCCTTCGATCAGGTTCTGAACTTCAACGGCAATTCATTCACCATCAGCTACAAGGGCACAGCCGCTGCCGACGGCACCATCAACTTCACGCGCACCTTCGGCGCCGACGGCGATCGTCCCCCGCAAACGTTCGTCGCCAAGAGAGTCCCTGCAGCACCGGCCACGCCCGCTGCGCCAACAGCCACGACCGGAACCGCAGTCCCGCAGTAGTCGCGGCAAGACGCACAACCGCGCATCCGCAGGAGATGTTGCGCCGCTGCGGTTTGCGCGCGTGGGCGATGGTGGCAATAATCCACCGGTCACCGCCCTCCATCCACCGCTCACCGGTTACACATCCGTCACGCGGATGCGCGCGGCGAAGTTGATGCTTGCCCACTCCATCGGGGTCAGCGGCCGCCTGCCGCCGCGTCCGGGCCACGGGTCGCGGACGATCACCTGCTGAATCTCGTACTGCGACGTGGCCGTATCCACTTGCGAAATAATCGCCGTCAAAACGGTCGCATGGCCCAGCGCGCCAATGATCAGCGGGTGATCGTCGATCAGGTCCTGGATCGCTGTGTTCGCATTCGCTGAGTACACATCGCCCTGGCACTCAAAGACCTTCCCCGCATCGTCCGTCCATCGCTTATTGAGATCGCGAAAAATGTCGCGCGGCATGCCCGGCATATCCGCCACGGTTCCCCACGTCTCCTTCACGATCCGCTGCTGATCGATGGCGTGATGGTAGTACTCAAACACCATGCTGATGCACGCCGCCCAGCACCACTCGTTCCGCTGCTGGTATGCCTGCTTGAGTGTGATGGAAGAGATTCCCGCCGTGCAGATCTCGATCGGCTGAGGTCCCATCGGCGTCATCGTTGAAACCGGCGCTCCGCATTGCTTCGCCCCAAACACGGTCCGCGACGCAGCGATAAATCCCGCGCCGGCCAACGCCGCGCGCAGAAAGGCCCGTCGTTCCATATTCAACCTCCAGGTTTTCTCGGGGGGACACAACGGATACGTACGATGAAACCGAATCGTTCCACGCCTGTCAAGCGCA
>CAYOVE010000105.1:0-10714 GCA_964407295.1 uncultured Occallatibacter sp. | reverse complement strand
GAGTTGCAGCGCTGTGGTACACCTGCACAAGCTGGATCACATGGCTCCCAGCCGGAATCGCGAAAACAACGGTTTCACCGATTTGGACCGTTCGCACGTTTTGGCCATCGACAACGATGGTATTCGTGATTTGACCGAAAAACCCTCCGTAGTCAACAACCGTGAAGTTGACCCAGGCAGTTGTGGCGGGCGCCTGAATCGGATTCACGTCGGCGTCTGGCACAGACGGGTAAGCAGGAATCAGAGGATCGGCAGAACATTGGTTGACGTCAGCGCCGCATACACCACAGAAGCGAGCGCCATCTTGGAGAATTTGACCGCATTTGGGGCAGTACCTAACAGCCGCTCCGCACTGAGCGCAAAACCTCGAGCCATCTTTGAGCGGTTGCCCGCATTTCGCGCAGTCTGCCATCGAGCACCTTCGCTTCGTCTTTTGATTTAAGAGATCATAAGTGGATGATCCCGGGACGTCAACCCATTCACGTCTCGTTTCGCGACGATAGTGCGTGCCATCGGCGATGATAAGAGATGCATGTCTGAATTCCACGGAGGAGTGAGATCGTTGCTGCCGGATCAGGGAAAATCGGTGATCGTAGTCGGCGGCGGCGTGGCCGGCATGAGTGCGGCTTGCGCCCTGGCCGAGGCCGGGCTGCGCGTCAAGCTTGTCGAGCGCCGCGGTTACCTGGGCGGCCGCGCCAGTTCGTATCGTCATCCGGGCGTCGACGAGGTCGTCGACAACTGCCAGCACGTTCTCTTCGGCTGCTGCACAAACCTGCTTGGCTTTTATCAGCGCACTGGCGTCGCGGATCGCATTCATTGGACCAGTTCGATGACGATGATCGAACCTGGCGGCCGGCGCTCCGCGCTCGGACCTTTTAGATTGGGTCCAGTAACGCTGCCCGCGCCATTGCACGGCCTGCCCAGCCTGTTGATGGCAAGGGCGTTCACTCGCGATGACAAAATGGCGCTGGCGCGTGCATTTCGCGCACTCATGCGCCCTGTGCCGGTTGATTCCCCAGAAACTCTTGGCGAATGGCTCAAACGCAACGGGCAAACTCCCGGCGCCATCAATCGCTTCTGGCGTTTGGTGATTGCCAGCGCGCTGAACGCGGATGTGGACGAGATCGCGCTACCCTATGCCGCCAAGGTGATCCGCGAGCTCTTTCTGAATTCAGCCGCTGCGGGCAGCATGGGCATGAGCTCCGTGCCGCTGAGCGAACTTTATTCCGGCGCGGAAGGATACTTGCGCGAACACGGCGGCGAAGTGCTCTTCAACGCAAGCGTCGAAGGTGCTGCGTGGGATGAAGAAACCTCGCAATGGACGCTGTCTACGCGCGCGGGGGAGCAGGTCGCGGACTTCCTCGTGCTCGCGCTCCCGTTTGAAGCCACGGCGAAACTGCTACCGCTCATGCCGCCAGCCGCAGGCGTTGAGAAACTGGCCTCTCAAATCGCGCGGCAGGAGCATGGGCCAATCTGCAGCGTGCATCTTTGGTTTGACCGCGAGATTACAGACCTCGATCATGCCGTCCTGCTCGACCGCCAAATCCACTGGATGTACAACAAGAGCCGGCTGCAACCCTGGCGCAAATCAAAGGGCAGCTATTTGGAACTTGTCGTCAGCGCGTCGCACGAGTTTGCGGCGCTCAGCCGGGAAGGGGCCATTGAGCTGTCTGTGCGCGAGCTTGCGGAGTTTTTCCCGGAAGTCGCCTCGGCGAAGCTCGAAAAAGCTGTATTGGTCAAAGAAGTTCGGGCCACGTTTACCGTCCCTCCGGGAATCGACGCGTCGAGGCCGGGTGCAGCATCTCCCTGGCCCAACTGCGTCCTGGCCGGCGACTGGATTCAGACCGGCTGGCCTTCGACCATGGAAAGCGCCGCGCGCAGTGGCCATTTGGCGGCAGAGGCAATCTGCGCCGCCATCGGCAAGCAGCGAAGCTTTCTTGTTGCAGACCTGAAGCCGCGCGGACTCATGAGGTTTGTGCGCTGACTTGTTGACTCGCTAACTTGCTGCGTCGCTCAGTGCGCAAGCAGATACACCCCGATGCACACCAGCCCCGCGGAAACCCATCGCCGGCGATCCACATTCTCTTTGAGGAAGATCTTGCCGGCGACCGCGTTGGTGACCAGCGTGAGCGAGGCCGCTGCAGGCGCCACGAGGCTCAGGTTCAGGTGATTGAGCGCAAAGAGCAGTGAGAAGAACGCGACTGCGAGAAAGAACACTCCGGCAAAGAACAGCGGGCAAGTGAGAACCGCGCGAACGGCGCCCTTCAGGCCTGATCGCGCGCGAATCACATCCAGGTCGCCGATCGACTTCATCGCCGCGGCGGTGAGGACTTCGCCCGTCGTGGATGTGAGCACAATCGCCGCAATCATGGCCGCGGCCATCCATGGATTTGTCGTTAGGGTGAGCGGCGTGCCTGGAGTCGTCATCGCGGCTGCGCCTCCGTGACAATGGGCTCTTCCAGTTTCGGCTTTTCGTCAACCGGAGCCGGGCGCTCGGTTAGGGCAGGTCCTTGCGCCACGAAGCCCACGCCAAGAGTGATGAGGACAATCCCTGCCCAGCGCTCCAGTGAGATGGTTTCCTGGAGCCAGAATCTCGAAATGAGCGCCACAATCACGTTGCCAAGTGCCGTGGCCGGCAACACAAACGTCAGGTCGGCCCACGAAAGCGCTGTCAGATAGCTGGCAAAAAAACCGATCAGCAGCGCGATCCCCGCCGCGACCCACGGTGTAAAAACCGCTGCGATGAGCGCGCCTGGATGGGCGATCGAAATGGTGGGCATCGTGGTCATGCCGCGGGCCAGGCAACTGTCGCCCAGGGGCGCGCAGAGGGAGACCAATCCCAGGATCAGGTATTGGCGCGGCAAGAGTTTATGTTGACCCATCTGTCCAGTATCTTGCGGTTTGGATGTAGAAGGCCTAAAGAAGTTGAGGGCGGACGTCCGCCATTGTGGACGCCGCCCTCGACGTTGCGACTCGAAAGTTGCCTACGCGCCGGCTCCGGCGGGGGCGGTTGGCGTCGATTGCTGGCTGCGCGCCACCTTGACCATCTTGTTACGTTGCGCGCGCAGTTTGAGAAACGCCTTAGCCTCGACGTACAGGCGAGGCAGATCGCGATTCATCATCGCCTTCCATACCACTCGGAAAGCGGCCTTGGGACGGAAATAGTACTCGTCGTAGAAACGGTGCACCATCTCCATTACGTAGTCCGTCGGCAGGCCGGGGTACTCGATGTGCGCCATCTGGTGCCCGCCGCCGTCTTCCATCTTTTCGTTGGTGATGAACCCGTTGGCCTTGGCGTAGTCGTAGAACTCGGTGCCAGGATAGGCATGCGCGATCGAAACCTGAATCGTCTCCACGTCGAGCGACTTGGCGAAGTTGATGGTGTTGCGGATGGATTCTTTCGTCTCGCCGGGAAGTCCGAGGATAAAGTCGCCGTGAATCGTGAGGCCCAGGTCGTGGCAGTCTTTGGCAAAGGCCCGCGCGCGCTCAACGGTTGCGCCCTTCTTGATGTTCTTAAGGATCTGCGGATCGCCTGATTCGAATCCAACGATGAGCAGACGGCAACCCGCTTCCTTCATGGCTTTCAACGTGTCGTAGTCGGTGGTAACGCGCGACGTGCAGCTCCAGGTCAGGCCGAGAGGTTTCAGCTGTTCGCACAGCTCGATGGTGCGCACCTTCTGGATGTTGAAGGTGTCGTCGTCGAAGAAGAACTCCTTCACCTCAGGGAAGTTCTCCTTTGCCCATTTCATCTCCGCGGCAACATCCTCAGCAGAGCGCTTGCGCCATGCGTGACCACTCAGGGTTTGCGGCCACAGGCAGAAAGTGCATTGCGCCGGGCAGCCGCGCGTGGAGTAAAGCGCGATATATGGATGGAGCAGGAAGGGAACGTTGTAGCGGGTAACATCTAGGTCGCGCTTGTAGATTTTTGTGGCCCAGGGCATCGCGTCGAGATTCTCGATCTGCGGGCGATCGGGATTGTGGACGATCTTTCCGTCCTGCTTGTAGCTGATTCCGAGGATTTCGTTGAGCGGCTTGCCCTGCGCGAACTCCACTACGGAATAGTCAAACTCGCGCCGGCAGATGAAATCGAGAACAGCGCATTCATTCAAGGCGCGTTCAGGATCCGTAGTGACCGGTGGTCCGACGAAGGCGATGCGAAGGGCTGGGTTGGCCGCTTTGATGGCCTCGGCAAGGCGCTGGTCGCCCTCCCATCCAACGGTCGAGGTAAAGAGCACCAGGAACTCGTAGTCCTTGCAAATCTTGATTGTCTCCTCGGCGGAAACGTGGTGGGGCGGGGCATCGAGCAGCCGCGAGCCCTCAAGCAGGCCGGCCGGATACGTCAGCCAGACCGGGTACCAGTAGGATTCAATCTCGCGAGTCGCAGGCCAGCGCGAGCTGGCGCCGCCATCGAAGTTCTCGAACGAAGGGGGGTTGAGGAAGATTGTTTTCAAGGGCATTGGCATCTCCTTCATTCTACCATTCGGGCTGTTTTGTAAGATGCGTCTGCCCAGAATCCCGAGACGCAAGAAATGCGTCGAAATGCGGCCTCAGCTTTGGCGCTAACCCGCGCAGAATCAGCGCGGAAATCGAATTCATGAGAGCTCTGAATGCGCGATCCGAGGGGTTGCTCCGAGGGTACCCAAGCGCATTTACTTCGTGTGGAGCTCGTCCAGCCAGTCCTGCATGTGGCCCAGGGCGCGCAGCAGGTCCAGCCGCGCCTTGCTCAGGTCCAGCCCGGAGTCGAGTGCGTCTACGTACTTCTGGCGTTCGTCTATGCGTGCCTGCTGTTCGGCGGTGGGCGAGAGCTGGGGCGGCGCGCCGGCAGTGCCGGTGGCGCCATTGCCCACTTCGAGTTGGGCTACGATGCTCTTCAACTGCTCTTCGGCAATCTGCTGTTTCAGGCCGGCGACTTCAGCCTGGGCGTCGAGCTCACGCAAACTCGCCGTAAGCTGGCTGATCTGAATGTCGTTCTGTTGCTGCGCCTGCTCCGCCTCAACCTTGGAGCGCAGGGCCTCGGCTGCGGACACCTTGGCCTTTGCGCGAACGGAAAAGTCGAAGAAGGGAAGATTAATCTGGAGACCGAAACTGACGTTGTTAGGTGTGAAGTTCTTGTAGTACGTGCTGTAACTATTCAACTCGTTGGAGTCGTAGTTATAGACAGCGCCAAATCCTATCGAAGGGCGGCGCCATGCCAAGTCGGCTCCCTTTGCCTCTAGCAGCTTGGAGCGCGCCAGGGCATCCGCGGATTGAATGCCAAGTAATGGCCTAGGCACTTCTTCGGCGGAAACGGCAGGAATCTCGGGAATGCTCGAGTGATCGGGCAAAATGGAACCGTCGGGTAGGCCAGTGAGCGTGGCAAGTTGCTTGGCCAGCGTCGCGGAACGGGTCTCGAGATGCATGCGGCTGAGCTTGAGTTGCGCCGCCGTCAACTTTACTTGCAGGAGAGAGCTTAGGGGATCGACACCGGCATCCGTGCGCTGCTGCTCGATGGTGACCAGACTGGCGGCATCTCGCTCCTGCTCGCGCACAGCCTCAAGTTCGTGCTGGACAGCATCCATCTCAATGTAGTCGGAGGAAGCATCGAGGGCGACCTGCTCTTTCGCATCCTTCAGACCCAAGTCGGCGGCCTCCACTCCGGCCCGGGCAGCCTTGGTGTACTGGCGCTGAGAGAAGCTGAGAACGAGGGACTGCATCGAAGCGTTCCCAACTGAGGGCTGGCCGGTCGGAAAACCGTGAGAGTAGCCGATCTGGGAGCCGATGACAAAGTTGGGGATATAGGCATCTTGAGTCTGGGCGAGAGCGGCCTGGGCCTTTAAGAGGTCTGCGTTCGCGAGTTTTACGGCAGTTGAGTTCTGCTGCGCCAACTCCACGACAGTTGTGAGCGATACCTGTGCCTGCGTAATGGTTGAGGCGGAGGCGAGCGTCAATGCGGCCACGGCTTGCGCCATACACACCAGCGATTTTTGTCGAAGCTTCAAGCGTGCCTTTCGCATGGCTGACTCATGCCTGTGCCGGATTAAACTCTTTCGCCAATTGCGCGGCAATGGCCAGCTCTGCCTTGGCGCCTGCGGCATCGCCGAGCTGCTGCTTCAGGCGCGAAAGCAGAATGTGCGCGATAAACGCCGGCGCGTCCTCGGTCATCGACGAGCTTGCCAGATAATTTTCGAGCATCTGGGCGGCAAGCGAAGGATTCCGCTTGGCGGCAATGAGCACGCCCGCGCCGTCATAAAGAGCAAAACTCGATTTCTTGTCCTTCGCCGCCGCAGCGATGCAGCCCTGGATGGCCGAGTCCAGGGCGGTCCACTGCTGGCGCCCACGATAGAAGTCGGCCAGAACACTCCAATAGTCAGCAGGTTCTTTAGCGACGGCGACCGCCTGGCGATATTCATTTTCGGCCGTGGCGTAATCTTTTTGGGTCATGGCGATGTCGCCGCGCAGTTGTGCCGCCCTCGCGGCATCGACTTTGTCGAGTTGGGAAGCGATTGCCTGAGCTTTGTCAGTTCCGCCACCCGCGATGCCAGGGGCCTGTGCATAGTAATCGCCGAGGTCGGACAGGGCCGGGCCATTCTGCGGATTGAGCTTGACCGCGGTTTGCATCTCAGAAAGTGAGTGTTTGGCGATTCCGTAAGCGGAAAGGAAGCTCGCGTGACTGGCCTGCCGCCCCAGAACGCGGCCAAACCACATATGATCGTCCGAATTCTGCGGGTCCAGATTCACCGCCTGCTGGCAGTTCGCCGCAGCCTGCGACCATTGCCTCAAAATAACTCGGACCCGGCAAAGAAGGTTCTGGGCTTGTGCGGCCCCACCGCCAGAAGTTGGCAGCGTTGACAGCAGGGTAATGGCCTCGTCCGCCTGACCGGCCTGCAGGTATGTATTGGCCTGATTCAATATCGCCGAAGGAATTTGCGCATAGCCCGGATCTACGGCCGCACATATCAGGCAAGCCAGCGTGAATGCGATAGCCGAAACAGGTGAACGCATCACCGTTCTTCCTTGATCGGTACGCCCTCCTGCATGGGCTGTCCGTTGGTTGTCCCGATTGCAACTTTGTCGCCCTCTTCGAGCCCGGAGAGAATGGGCACTTGAGTTAGATTTGGGGTTCCGATCGTGATTGGAACGCGGACCAGTTCGTCGTTTTCGACCTTGAACGCAAAATACTTTCCGTTCTGTTCGTGGAGCGCCTCGCGCGGCATGCTCAGGGTGTCGGGCTCGCTCGAGGTCGTCACGGTCAACGTGACGTTCGTATCGGGCAGAAGCCCGTCCGGCGACTCATCGAAATCGATCAAAGCCTCTCCGACATTGCGCGTGGTGTAAGTAACCACATCGGAGGGAAGGCGAGATACGTGCCCGTGCCACTCGACGCCGGGCTTGGCATCCCACCGAATCACAACCAGTTGTCCAACGGCTAGTCTTCCCAGATCGGGCTCGTCAAAGTAGCCGCGCACGCGCTCATGGTGCAGATCTGCGATTTCGAGCAGCAGGTTACCGGCCGCTGAGAATTCAGATTGCGAAGCATCCATGCTGTAGATGGTTCCTGCGATCGGGGCTCGAATTTCGGTTTGCGATTCGATGTGCTGCGCGGCGGCCAGAGCAGCTTGTGCCTCGGCGAGTGCTGCCTCGGCGCGCGCCACATCTCCCGCCGAATAACGATGATGCGCACTCTGTTCGGCGGTGTTCAAGCTTGCCTGTGCGGTATCAAGGCGCGCACGCGCCGCAACAATCTCGCCCGGCGCGGCTGCGCCTGTCGTAGCCAATTTATTGAGAGCGTCCAGATCGTGTTGGGCCTGATCGCGCGTAAGGCGGTCCTGTGCAATTTCGCCAGCGGAAGTTTGCCGCTCCGCCTGGGTCCCATTGTTTTTTACCGCATCCAGAGCTGACTGCGCGGAACTCACCGCGCTTTCAGCGCTCGCCACCTGGGCCCGCGCCGCCACGTCGTCAAGCGTGATGAGGAGCTTGCCGGCAGCAACCGTGTCGCCTGCCTGCGCGTAAACGGCCTTTACCGTGGTGGCAATCGGACTGTAGAACTGATAGTTCGCTACCGGTTCCACGCGGCCATTGGTGCTGATCGTGTTGACCAGCAGAGCGTGTTCCACAGCCGCCACGCGTACCGGCAGGCGCTCACGCAAGAAATAGCGCGCCGTAAAGAACACGCCAAGCAGAACAACAACTGCGGCAGCCCAAAACCACCATCGGCTTATTTGTACCCTTGCTTCAGCCATGCGATGAACCAGAGTCAGTATATAAGACTCAAAAACAATGGGTAAGAAGCGGCAAAATATGCCGGATCCGAATCGCGCCTTTTCATTGCGCCTCGTACAATACCGGTATGGCGGCAAAACCCAGATACACTGACCAACACGCCAAGGCCGGGCTTGATTTCGCATTTCCGGCCATTGAGACATGGCAGAACCAGTTTCCGGGATACGAGATTCAGATCGACGATCCGGAACTGACCTCGGTTTGCCCAAAGACCGGCCTGCCAGACTTTGGAGTTCTGACCATCCGCTACATGCCGCGCGATCGCTGCCTGGAATTGAAATCGCTCAAAGAGTACCTCTTCAGTTACCGCAACCTCGGCATCTTTCAGGAGAACATCGTGAACCAGGTCCTGGAAGACATCGTGAAGGCGTGCAATCCAGTTTGGGCTATTGTGAAAGGCGAGTTCCGCCCGCGCGGCGGCATCGGAACTACCGTTGAAGCGCGCTGGCCGCGGCCCTCAGCGTAGATCAGAATGGTCGATCGCGCTCCGCTGTGATATTCCTGAGTTCTTTCGTGTCGCTGCTTCGCCCCGGAGATCCTTGCCAAACGTGACTCAGCCAGCGCGCCCCAGCATCAGCCCTGCTCTGGGCACCGTGGCGCTGCTGCTCGCGCTCAACCTGCTCAACTATGTTGACCGCTACATTCTCGCCGGCGAAGTCTCGCCCATCCAGCACGAGTTTCACGCGAGCGACCAGCAGATGGGTGCGCTGGGCACCGCCTTCTTCGTCTTCTACATGATTGCCGCGCCACTCACTGGCTGGTTGGGCGATCGCTATCGGCGCAAGCCGATGATCATAACCGGCGCGATCCTGTGGAGCACGGCCACGCTTGCCGCGCTCTGGATTCATAGCTACACCACGCTTTACCTGCGTCAAGCCCTGGTCGGGGTTGGCGAGGCGACCTTCGGGATTTTTGCGCCGGCTGTGCTCAGCGATTTTTATCCGGAGCGCGAGCGCAACCGCGTACTGTCAATCTTCTATGTCGCGATCCCAGTGGGCGCGGCGCTCGGCTACTTGGCGGGAGGGCAGATTGGATCTCACTGCGGGTGGCGCACGCCGTTTCTTGTCTGCGCGCTGCCGGGGTTTCTGGTCGCTGCCTTGTATGGATGGATCGGGCGAGAGCCGGAGCGGGGCGCAAGCGATCACGTTCAGGCGAATATGAAGCGCGGCACCGTGTTGGGGATTCTTCGCAACCCCGCATTCTTGACGGCGACATTCGGTCTGGCGATGCTGACGTTCGCCATGGGCGGAATCTCCTGGTGGGTCCCCGAGTTTCTGCGCCGCTTCGCGGGTATGTCGATGGGAACGGCGAGCCTCACCGTGGGCGCGACGACCGTAATCGACGGCATTGCCGGAACACTCGTCGGCGGGTGGATTGCGCAGATGTGGCTGCGCAGGAACCATCGCGCGCTGTATCTTCTGTCGGCTTGGAGCGTGGCGCTGACGCTGCCCTGCGGGGTCATGCTGTTCTTCGGGCCGCACAAGTGGGCCGTGCCCTCGCTGTTTGCCGCGGAGTTCTTTCTCTTCCTTAATACCGGGCCGCTCAACACGGCCATCGTTAATTCAGTCTCCGCGCCGGTTCGTGCAACGGCCATCTCCATCAACCTGTTCTGCATTCACTTCTTCGGCGACACGTTCTCGCCCCAGGTCATCGGAGCCATCAGCGACCGATCGAACCTGAGCATCGGCCTGGGAGCAACACTCGTCTTTCTGCTGATCTCGTGCACTATTCTCTTCGCGGGCGCGCGGTTTGCGCCGCCGCTGGAAGAAGCAGGGAACGAGGGAACTAGGAACCAAGGGAACAAAGCAACTGCGATCAGCCGCGACAGCGCACTCCGCGAGCCCCGCTAACCCCACTATTTCTTCTGCAGAGGTTCCTGATCGCGCGTGTTCATGAAGGCGCGGCGGCCACCCTGTGGGCGAAGGTCCGGATCGCGGACAGGTCCACGATCGTCTTCGGCCGAAAACCCGCGGGCGAGAAGGGGGTTGGGTTTGAACTTTGGCGGACCGCCATAAAACTGGCGCGAATGGCTCAGGATCATTCCCGCGCGGCCGTGCATGGGCTGCACGATGCCGCGAATGTTTACATCCGCGTCGCGATACTTCTTGAGCTCGCCGACGTCGTCTCGATCCTCACGCAAGCTCACGACCGTGAAGCGGCATTGATCGTCAGGGGTTTGCGGCGAGCAGACGTCAAGGAAGCGTGTGCCGTCGGGAAGCTCCACTACGTCATAAATATGCGCGGAAACACAAACGTCTTTGTTGAGCATTTTTGTGGCCTGGTCAGCGGGCACGCAGGGCTTGGGTTTGGCGGCAAAGGCCGGCGTCGTGGCACAGAAAACCAGAGCCAGGCACGAAACCGATTGGTGGATGCGCATTCGCAACCTCCCGCGCAGATGGAAGACAGCTTAGCGCGGAAGTTGCGCGGGCCGATGTGATAGCCGTCGCGACCGTTT
>CAYOVE010000104.1:0-10755 GCA_964407295.1 uncultured Occallatibacter sp. | reverse complement strand
GCTTCCTCGCAAACGCCTCTGCGGCAGATGGCCGGTCAGGGACTGCTTCTTCCCGACCTCGCCTTCCGCCTCACCACCATTCGCTTTGCCATCCCGCCGCTGCGCCAGCGCCGCGAAGACATTGCCCCGCTCGCGCAATTTCTGCTCGACCGCATCTGCGCCCGTTATCAGCAGCGCCCCGTTGTCCTCGGACCCGGCTCTCTTGCCCGGCTTCTTCAGCACGCCTGGCCCGGCAACGTGCGCGAGCTTGCCGGCATTCTCGAGAACGCACTGCTTCAAGCCGACAACGGCGTTATCCGCGCCTCCGACCTGGCCCTCCCCGACAACCTCACGCCCTCCCCGACTTCGCAGCTCGACGCCGCGTTCGCCGCCAACTCCCTCATCAATCCAGCATTTAATCCCTGGGCCAACCCGTCATCCAGCTCCGCATCTCCGCTTGACGCGCACTCCACCGCCCGCGTCGCCGATCTCTCGCTCGACGCCGTCATCCGCCAGCATGTTCAATATGTCCTTGACCTCAACCGCGGCAACAAGCTCCGCACCGCACGCCAACTCGCCATCAGCCGTTCCACCCTCTACCGCATCCTCGCCAACGAAAACTTCCTCGCCCGCTAGAAACTAGAATCCCCAAGCATCGGCGGCCGCATTTCGGTCAACCTTCGCTCGGGGATATCTTCGTCCTTAATTGTGCCGATCTAATCCGGGATTGCGGTTGGATCTTTTCCCGCCGCGCTTCCGCCACTACTGCTGCAGCACCACCTGCTGGCCTTCACTCACTCCGCTCGTAATCTCCGTCACCGACCCGTTTGACAATCCCACCGTCACCGGAATCTTCCGGAAACCTTCTTTCTGGTGGCTGTCCGGAACATCCACAAAGGCATTCTGCTTGTTGTCGTAGATCACCGCATCTTCCGGAACCGTGAGCACACCCTTGTGCTCATCGAGCATGATCTCGGCGTTGGCCGTCATGTTGGCCTTCAGCTCGCCGCCGGGGTTGTTGATGGATACGCGCACCTCGAAGGTCGTCACGTTGTCTTTTTCCACGCCCATCGGCGCAATCTTCGTCACTTTTCCGTAAAATAGCCGGCCGTTGAAGCTCTCAACCTTGATGCGTGCGGGCTGCCCCATGTACACGTGCGCGATGTCGGCCTCATCGACCTTCCCTTGCACGTACACCTCCGATGTATCGCCCTCGGTCATCACCAGCGTTGCCGTTGAACCCAATACCAGGATCGAACTGACAGCGTCGCCCATTTCAACGTCGCGGGACAAAATCACGCCGTCCATCGGCGCCACAATCGTCGTATACGAGAGCTGTTCCTCCAGTTGCTTCAAACTGGCCTGGCTTTGCGCCACCTGCGCCCGCGCCTGTTTCAGCTTCGCGGTATCCACTCCGATCTGCGCCTTGGCCGAATCGCGTTTCGTCAGCTCCGCCAGGTAGTCGCGGTTCGCGTCGTCCAGCGCCTGACGGCTGACGATTCCGTCCTTGTTCATTTCAATATTCCGGTCCAGCGTCGCCTTGTACATGGGCAGGTCCGGAGCCGATGCCGTCACCTTGTCTTGCTCGATGTTGGCAAGGTAGGTAGTCACGTTGGCCTCGGCGCTGGCCAACTGCGCCTTCTGCGCGTCTACCTGCGCCTCGATCTCCTGCTGGTCGAGTTGCGCCAGCTCCTGGCCCTTGTGCACCCGATCGTTAATGTCCACGTAAAGTTTTTCGACGATTCCCGACGCCTTGCTCTTGACTTCGACCTTCGTGATCGGCTGAATGTCGCCCGTCGCCACCACGGACTTGGCCACGTCTCCGCGCGTCACTTTGGCCAACCGGTTCGGGTCAATCGGGTCTCCCTTCGCGATATGCACCACGGCAATGCCTGCGACCAGGACCAGCACCGCTCCCAGGCTGCCCAACACAATCCACATTTTCTTGTTTTTACGCGACGCTGCCACGCTGTCCTCCCCTTGATTCCGCCAGAGAGCGGTGCTCTTAGCGGTCGCTGTTTGAATAAAACCGGCGTACGCTGCCCCAATAAAACCAGCAGACACTGCCTGAATGAGATTTGCCCTAAAAGACTGAGACGGTGACTGACCACCGTTGTAACCCGTTGACCACTACTACGCAAGCCGGCGCATCACGGTTCCCGGTGACATGAATAACCCATGACTGGGCCCAATAGGGTGACTCGGGGGCTAAAATGTCGTTCCCCTGACGCGGCCATCCCTATTTCGAGGGAACCACACCGCTCTCTTCGTCGTATTCTTCATAGTTAAAGGATAAGCAAAGACGGCTCCGGGCCGTCCAACCGTCATGCGCAGCTTCTCTGACACTCTCGGACAGGTCTTCCGCGCCATTGTGGCCAACAAGCTGCGCAGTTTTCTCACCATGTTCGGAATCGCATGGGGAGTTGGATCGCTGCTCGTTCTTGTGGGCCTTGGCGAAGGCTTCCGCGAAGGCCAGCGCAAGCAGCTTTCGCAATTTGGCCACGATGTCGTCATGTTCATGAACGGCACCATCCCCGCATTGCCAAACCAGCATACCGGCATGCGCCCTTATGAGCTTACCTTGCGCGACGAGGACGACATTGGCCGCTTGCCCGAGATCAAAAACGTCACCGCCGAGCTCGCCCGCTCCGATCTCTACGAAGTGAGCCAGTGGAGCAACACTTCGGCCCATCTGGGCGGAAATCAGCCCAGCTACACGGTTGTCCGTTATCTTCCCATCGCTGCCGGCCGCTTTATCGACGAGCAGGACGTCCTCCAGGCGCGCCGCGTCGTCTTTATCGCGCAAAAATCCGCACAGATTCTCTTTCAGGGCCATGCCATGATTGGCCAGCCCATTACCATTAATGGGATCGAGTTCACCGTCATCGGCGTCGGCGAGAAGGTCGGCCGCGGCAACAACACCTACGACGACGAAAAAATGTACATCCCCATCACCACCATGGCGGAGTATTTCCCACTGAAGGGCGACAATATTCCCCAGGACGCAGTCAACTCCATCCAATACAACCCCACCAAGAAGAACGACAACACCGCGGCGGATATCGCTGTCCATCGCGTTATCGGCAAGAATCACGGCTTCGATCCATCGCTTTTGGAGGCCTTCGACGAGTTCGATACCATCACGGAAGCAAACACAGTCGGCGTCATTTTCACCGCCATGGACGTTTTTCTGGGCGGCGTCGGCGTCGTTACTCTCGCCCTCGGAGCAGTGGGCATTATCAATATCATGCTGGTCTCGGTCTCCGAGCGCACCCGAGAGATCGGCGTCATGAAAGCTGTCGGCGCCACCAAGCGCAGCATCATGGCGCAGTTTTTCTGGGAAGGCCTCCTGCTCACCGCCATCAGCGGACTCATCGGTGTCGCCGCGTCGTGGGGGTTGATGCGCCTCATGCAGGTCGCGCTCACCGACAAAATCCCTGGTTTCGATCCGCCGCGGATCGTGCCGTGGTCCGCCGCAATGGCGGTCGGGACACTCATCCTCTGTGGCGTCGCGGCCGGGCTCTACCCCGCCGGCAAGGCCGCGGCCCTTGACCCCATCGAAGCCCTGCGCAAGGAGTAACGATGCAGCTCTTAGCCATTAGCTTCTAGCTGCCAGCTTGAAACTGCTAAGAACGACCACTCCCTGTTGAAGCGCGCGACGATTCGTTTGATCGGAATACTTTGAAAGGTTTCTGAATCCGCTGATAGGCCTACCGGAGATCCGGCTAGGAGCTAGAGGCTAGAAGCTAGGAGCTAGCGATGCTGAAAGACATTCTCGGCCAGGCTTGGGAGGCGATGCTCTTCAATCGCCGCCGCACCGCAATCACAACCATCGGCATGGCCTGGGGCATCGCCACTGTCGTGCTGCTTCTTGCCTACGGCAACGGCTTCTCCCACGCCTTTGAAGTCATCTTTGCCCAGTGGGGCACAAACACCATCGGGTTTTTCCCCGGCAAAACCAGCCAGCAGGCCGGCGGGGATAAAGCCGGAGTCCAGGTCCGTCTCACCCAGGACGATGTCGACCGCGTCATCGCGGCCCTCCCGGAAATCACCCACATCTCGCCCACCGAGTATCACGAAACCGCCGTGGAGAATGATCTCCACACCTACACCTGGACCGTCGTCGGCTCTCGCCCCTCCTACGCCGACATCATCAAGCTCATTCCCGATCAGGGCCGCTTCTTCAATGCCGCGGAGGATGACCAGCGCGCACACGTCTGCGTTCTCGGCTCTGACGCCAAAACCAAGCTCTTCTCCGGCACCTGGGCAGTGGGTCAATCCGTTCGCCTCAACGGCGTCGGCTATACCGTCGTCGGCGTTCTCCAGCCCAAGATGCAGGAGTCGAACGACAACATCAACGACGTGGTCTACATTCCGTTCAACACCATGAGCGATCTAAAAGACACCACCTACATTGACGGTGTCTGGATCAGCTATGTCGGCGACTATCAGAAGATCGAGAAGACCATCCGCGAAACTCTCGCCGCCGCTCACCACTTCCGCCCCACCGATAAAGACGCGGTCCATGTCGCCAATCTGCGCACCCAGCTCCACCAATTCGAGATTCTCTCCATGGCCCTCCAGGTCCTTCTCTCGCTGGTGGGCGCGCTCACACTGGGGATCGCCGGCATCGGGCTGATGAACATCATGCTGGTCAGCGTGCAGCAGCGCACCCGCGAGATCGGCGTTGAAAAAGCTCTTGGCGCGCGCCGCCGTCATATCCTCATTCAATTTCTTGCCGAAGCTCTCGCCATCACCGGCGTCGGCGGCATCGGCGGCATCGCCCTCGCTTATCTGGTCTCTGTCGCGGTCGGCCGCATTACCTTCTATAGCGCCATCGCCAAGCACGCCGACGCCGCCGACATCCGCCTCATCATCTCTCCGGCCTCGCTCGTCGTCGCCACTGTCATCCTTACCATCACCGGCCTCGTGAGCGGCATGATCCCCGCCATCCGCGCTGCCAACCTGGACCCCATCGAAGCGCTTCGCTACGAGTAACGTCGCCTCTCTGCTTCATTCACCCAGAATGGATGCCCCATCCTTCGCCTTCTTTCTGGCGAAGGGTGGGTTCGCGCGCTACTCTGTTTCTGTGACCCATGCCCGAGCCCGCTGACCTCAATCACGCTTCCGTCAAAGTCTCCGCCGGTCCGCGCCTGCGCATCGCCATGATCCTCGCCATTGTCGCCGACATCGTGCAGATCGCTGTTTTTCCTTTCGTCCTCGAGGGCGGCGCATCTCCGCCGGACGACATCCTCGACCTCTGCGTCGGCGGACTGCTCACCTGGCTCCTCGGCTTTCATTGGGAGCTCCTGCCCTCATTCGCCGCCAAGTTGATCCCCGGAGTGGAGTTCGTCCCACTCTGGACGCTCGCCGTCGCCAACGTCTATCGCAAATCGCGCGCGCAGGTCTCGGTCAGCGGATCCGCCCAGAATCAGCCTCCCGCCTGAAGCCAAAAAAACGCCGGCGGTCCTGACTATCAGGCTCGCCGGCGTTCGCATACTCGCAGGTTTGCGATCCGCGTATTCAATCCCATCCTTGCTCAGGGGATGGGGTCATGCACCTTTCGGCACACTGAATTTGTTACGCGAAAAGCAACTTCAAGGTTCCCACGGTGCACAGCTCGCCGTGCACCGCTTCACTGCCCTCACTGAGCCGGTGTCACGGCCACAATGCCGCAGTTCACCGAGTTCACATTCTGCACGATCTGTCCCGCGTTGAAGTTGTTGAAGGTGGCATTGTTCCCCGGTGTAAGCGGCGGGTTGCTCAGCGTCAGGTTAGTTTGATTCTGCGCCAGAACCGTTTGGTTCGCGTCGTACTGGTCGCACTCCAGCACCGCCGTTGTAATAGCGACCTGCGACCCGTTCACCCATTTTCCGTTCTGCACCTGGACATATCCATTGGCCGGTGCTTCCTGGCTGCTCCATTGTTGCTGCTGGACGAGTGCGGCGTTCGGTCCACCTGGGCCAGGACCGCCCGGCTGCGCAGGTGTTGCCGGCCCCGGAGGCGCGCCTCCCGGTTGCGCCGGCGGGTTTTGCGTCTGCGGCGCCGGTGTTGGCGCCGGCGGTTTGTGGTAGTAGTACCACCCGCCCACCGCAGCCGCGGCAGCGATCACCAGCCACAGCGTGTTGTTCTTCTTCGCCCCATCGGCCGGAGGTACCACGACCGGAATCTGTCCCGGCGCGCCATAACCCGGTTGAGGGGGCGGCGGATAACCTTGCGGTGTTGGTGGAGGCGCCGCATAGCCCTGCGGGGGCGGAGGAGGCGCTGCATAAACCGGCGCCGGAGGCGCAGCAGGCTGCGCCACAGGAACGGGTGCTGCCGCCACAGGCGCAGCCGCCGCCACTGGAGCTGCCGCTCCTGCCGTCACGTCATTTCCGCACTTCGGGCAGAAATGCTCATTTTCTTCCACGTGAGAGCCACACTTGCTGCAAAACGCTGCCATACTCTCTCTCCCTCGAATTGTCGTTCCCTGTTCTCTGCGTCCGGGCCGCGAGCTGCCGCTTTCGCCGGCCTCACTGCGCCGGAGTGACGCCCACAATGCCGCATTGCACCTTCGCCATGCCCTGCTGAATCGCTCCCATGGAAAACGGCGGGAAACTCGACGTCGCCCCCGGAGCAGTCGGGCCGTTGAGCACCATGCCTTGCTGGAAGATCACAACTCCGGTCGAGGCATATTGCACGCACTCCAGCGTCGCCGACTGGATGGCCACGTTCGAGGCATTTCGCCACTGCGCGTCCTCCACCTCGACATTTCCATTCTGCGCGACCCATCGGCCGGCGAATTGCTGCTGCTGAACCAGCGCCGCGTTGTTCCCGCCGCCACCCGGTGCACCACCCGGTTGTTGTCCCGGCCCGCCGCCTGGCTGCTGTGCCGGCGGTTGTCCCGGAGCGCCTCCCGGTTGCTGCGCCGGTGGTTGGCCCGGAGCGCCTCCGGGCTGTTGTGGCTGCAGTGCCGGCTGCTGTGGCGGCGCGCCTCCCGGCTGTTGCGGCGGCTGCGCGGGCGGCTGCGGCGCCGGCTGAGTTCCCGGCTGTTGTCCCGGAGCTGTTGCCGGCGGCGTCACACTCTGTGGCGTGTGCGTGTAGTAATACCAGCCGCCACCCGCCAGAGCTGCGATGATCACGATCCACAACATTCCGCTTTTGTGCGCCGGAGCCGGCGGCGGCATCGCCACTGACATCGGGAGCTGCCCCGGAGCCACAAAGGGCATGGGAACATGGGCCGGATAACCGGGCGGAGGTGGCACCGGCGCCGGCGGCTGCGCCACCGGAGCTGCCGCCGCTCCTGTCACATCGTTTCCGCACTTTACGCAGAAGCGCTCATTGCCTTCCAATTGCGCGCCGCACTTGCTGCAGAATGTAGCCATTCGCTTACTCTCCTGACCGTCGTACCGTGACCCGTGAGCCCTGTCTCTACGCTACTGGCGCTACCGCCACCGGTCCCGGCGGCATGGGCGGCCTCACGGTTCCCAGCCCCAGAGTCGCCTCAACGTGTTGCAGCGTGTGTTCGAGTTGCGCCTTCTGCATGTCTCTCACCTGGTGCAGGCCCTGCTGGATCATGGTGAACAACACGTACCACGAGATCACAGCGATCACGGCCATGCCGCCATACGAGAGCGCGAGGTTGCTGCTTCCCGCCGCCAGAGGAGAGTCCCAAAGCGCGTGCAGAACCACGGGGATGATGAATGCCCGCAGGAATCGGCCATCGATCAGCATGCTAAAGCTCGCCGGCCTGTCGCCCTTGACCCGCCAGAACGCGCCCGCTGCAATCGCCGTCCACACGATGTGTCCGAACGGCGAAAGGATGGCGCGCACATTCAGCTCCATTAGCGTGGCTTTCATCACCGGCATCAGGATGATGCCCCATCCCACTGTGGCCCCCTGGGGAAGTCCGGCGAAGATTTGGTCGAGCCCGCCGCTTTGAACGAACTTGACCAAGCCCGGAGCAAACGCATCCATTCCGTACCCCAGCGTCTCAGAGCACGCAAACGCCGCCCCCACCGTCGCGCCGAACAGAATTCCGTTCAGTTGGTATGGATAACGGGCGCCTCGAGCGCCCCAGGTTACCAGGATGACAGCCAGCAACTTCGAGCTTTCCTCAAGGATGCCCGCCTGGTAGAACGCGCCGGCACTGAAGAGCGGCGTAATGTACCCCAGCGTAATCACCAGCACCGAGATGCCGCCGCCAACAACGAATAACTTGATGACCTCGATCACCGAGACATTCCGTGGGGTGTTCATCTCCCACAGGAACGTCAGCGTGGCCATGGGCACGGCAAAGGTTGCCAGCACCATGATTGCGATCATCGGCTTTTCGTTGCCGGTATAGATGTAGAGCGCGTAAATTGCCGCGTATGCAACCGCCAGTCCGGCCAGCACGCGGAAGAACATCCACGGCTTCGGCCAGTTGGTGTCTACCATCTCCAGGGGCGGTGTCGAGCGCGGCGAGCCAACCCCGAGGTACTCTTCCACCGCGTCCGCCCCGTGCTTCTTGAACGTCTCTTTGAAAATCTCCTTGAAGCTGAATCCTTCCAGCTTGTCCGTCGAGGCCAACTGACGGATCTTCGCCGTGAGGTCGCCCATTACGCCCGAACCGGCATGCGCCTGCTTTCCGGGCGCGGGTACGTAATACACTTGCTGCGGTCCGCCCGGGTACGCCTGGTACACCATCGGCACCATCCCCGGCGGCGGCGCTCCCGGCGGCATCCCGCCCATGGGCGGCGGCGGCGCGGCATATGCCGTGGCGCCTGGCGGTGGTGGTGGCGGCCCTGCTGGAGGAGCAACGCTCTGCGGACCAGCCGCTGCGCCTAGCACTGCTCCGCAACTCTTGCAAAATTTGTTGCCTGGTTGACACTCCGTGCCGCAGCGTGGACAAAGCATACCTGTTCTCCTGTCTTTCCTGGCCGTGGGGGGATGCTGATCAAAGTAGCATCTTTCCGTGGCTTAAGTAAAGAATTCTCTATGGCTAACGCGTCAATTTTCTCTTCATCATCGCGCCGACTTCAACTCTTGTGAACAACGAGCCTTGGACGCGCCAATCCGCACGCTCATCGCCGGCTCGCTCGCGAACTCCGCAGCCGCTCAGCCTCACTTCACCTTCGTCAAATGCCCGACCGTCTCCTGCGGGCCATCCAACGTCCCGTCGCCGACCGTCAGAATTTCGGTCTGCCCGCCGCAAGTGAGATTCACCTGCTTGCCGCTCTGCGTGTACGTACAAGTTACCGGGATCGGGCCCATCGTCACGTTCGCAGTCCCGCCCGATGCGAATACGATCGTCACCGATCCGTCTGCAGCCGCGTAGGTGTGTCCGCTCACGTTGTTCCCACATCCCGCCAAACCCATGCACACCAGCGCCACTGCCGCCGCCGCCCACCCGCTTCGATTGGTTGTTCTCATCGCTTGACCTCCAAATTTCCCTTTCTTTTGATGGTTAAGCCGCCTGGTGCCGGCCTCGGAATGCACGTTGCCCCCACAGGCTGGGTGGGTACCGCGGATCGCGAACCATTGCCGCGCAGGGACAGACAATCATTGTCCACCTGGGACTGATCGCCGCTCTGCTACCCATGCCCTTTCCGCTGTCAATTGTCCTTTTGGGGGGAATACCGCTTCACAACTGTAACCACGCACAATCCTCGCAGGCAAGCTTTTTCTTTGCCCCTGAGGCTTGCGTTCAAGCATTCGGCAAAACGCAACGAAGTTACAGCTTATCGACGATTCGGCTCGCAAGAAAGTTTTCTTTGGACGCTGAGCCGTCCCGGTTAGGCAGAATCGAAAACGCGTTCCAGCTCACCCACTCCGCCGCCGTCCATCCGTCTACTACAATCCAACCAATGGCCGCCGTTCCTCGATCCACCCGCGGCCTCACACTCCGCGGAGTCCCCATGCGCCCCCTCGCTCTGGTTGCCGGCATCCTCTGCATCTCGATTGTGCTCTTTGACGCCTTCCAGACCATCATCCTGCCCCGCCGCGCTACTGGCCGCTTTCGCCTCACCCGCCTCTTTTACATCGCCACATGGAATCCCTGGGGCTTCTTCGCTCGCCGGCTTCCCAATCCGCGCAAGCGCGAAACCATCCTCAGCTACTACGGTCCTCTCTCGCTCATTCTTCTTCTCGTCGTCTGGGCCGCGGTCATGGTCTTCGGCTTCGCCTTCATCTACTTCGCCATCGGCAGTCCCTTCAACGATCCCTGGCACTCCTCGAATTTCCACACCGACCTCTACATCAGCGGCACCACGATCTTCACCCTCGGCCTCGGAGACGTGACGCCGCACAGCCCGCTCGCCCGCGTCCTCCTCATTCTCCAAAGCGGAATAGGCTTCGGCTTTCTGGCCATGGTCATGGGATATTTTCCAGTCCTCTATGGCGCATTCTCCCGCCGCGAAGTTTCGATCGCTCTCCTCGACGCCCGCGCCGGCTCGCCGCCCACCGCCGCCGAGCTCTTGCGCCGTCATTCCTCCGACGGCGCCGTCCAGTCCCTCTCCACTCTCCTCATCGAATGGGAACGCTGGTCCGCCGAGCTCCTCGAGAGCCACATCTCCTATCCGCAGCTTTGCTACTTCCGCTCCCAGCACAACAACCAAAGCTGGCTCAGCGCCCTCACCGCCATTCTCGACACCTCATCGCTGCTTATCGCCGGCGTTCGCGGCCTCGAGGCGCGCCAGGCCCAGCTCACCTTCGCCATCGCCCGCCACGCGCTCGTCGATCTATCGCAGATCTTCAATCTTCGTCCCGTTGCCAACGCGCCTGACCGCCTTCCGCCGGCGCGCTGCCGCGAGCTCT
>CAYOVE010000103.1:0-10810 GCA_964407295.1 uncultured Occallatibacter sp. | reverse complement strand
AATAGGGAATAGGGAATAGGGAATAGGGAAGGGAGGCTCGTTGGGCGGGCGCGGGTTCGGACACAGGTTCTAGATGCCGCGCCTTCCGGGACTAGTCTTGATGCATGTCCTTTTCATTTCCGAAGGTGTATCCGATTCTTGATGCTGGAGTAATTCCGCAGGCTGGGCGGGCGGAGTTTTTGAAGCGGCTGGGCGGGGAACTGGCGGAAGCCGGCGTGACGCTGCTCGAGTATCGGAACAAAGCAGGTAGCGACGCCGATATTCTGGCCGACGCGGCGATTCTTCGCGCGGTGCTGCCTCCGGGAACCGTGAAGCTGATTCTCGATGACCGCGTCGATATGGTGGGGAGGACGCGATTCGACGGCGTGCACGTGGATGCGGGCGATGCCGCGCCTGCGGAAGCTCGCCGACTTCTCGGACCGGACAGAATGGTGGGCACGTTTGGCGGGAGCGAAGCGCTGGTGCCGGGAATTCTGAGCGAGCCGGCTGACTATCTATCGATCGGGCCAATTTTTCTTACCACAACCAAAGAGACGACGAAGGCGCCGATTGGCTCGGCGGGAGTGCGATGGCTTCGCGAGCAGGCGGGACTGAATGTTGTGCTCGTCGCCGTGGGCGGAGTAACGCTCGAAACAGCACCGGAGATTCTTACGGCGGGGGCGAGTGTGATTGGTGTGTCAGCGGCGATCTTTCGCGCGAAGGATCCCGCGGCCGAGTTTCGGCGCTGGGTTGATGCGCTCGGATAGGCGCGAATAGCCCGTGCCCGAAAATAGGACACTGCTGTCCGGAGTTGAGACAGGGACCTGATTTGATTTGGAGCAGTTTTGGCCAGGAATTGGACAGCTTCGGCCGAGTTCGAGACGCCGACTGCCTCAAAACGCGACAATTCTAATGAGAAATGGCAGGGAGATTTGTGCGCCCTGCGAAGCGGGGGGAATCAATGCTGTTGATTGTCGGTACAGTGCGGCTTCCTGCGGATCGGTTGGCTGCGGCGCACTCAATCATGAGCGAAATGATCGAGGCCAGTCGTCGGGAGCCAGGATGCCTGGAGTATTCCTACGCTGAGGATGTAATCGACCGTGGCCTGATCCATATCACCGAGCGCTGGGAAAATCAGAAGGTGCTCGAAGAGCACTTCAAGTCTCCGCATCTGGCTGCGTGGCGAGCAGCGTGGCCTTCCATTGGCCTTGGCGAACGAAACCTGCGCCTGTATGAGGTTGGCGAACCGCTGCCCATCTGAAATCCGCAAGACAAGCGCGCTGTATCGTATGATTGCGTAACGAGTTCCGGCGGATTCTGTTTTGTCTCAGCTCCATCCATTCGCCAGGGAGGAAATCGATCCTTGTTCTCAAAACTACTGCGCGTTAAGCCCATGTCGATGCTCTCAATGGAGGCAGGCGAGCAAGGCGAGCATACGCTGAAGCGCTCTCTGGGAGCGCTGAACCTGGTGACGCTGGGGATTGGAGCGATCATCGGCGCCGGCATCTTTGTCCTCACGGGTAAAGCGGCGGCTTTGTACGCCGGACCGGCAGTTTCACTCAGCTTTGTTCTGGCCGGTATTGTGTGCGCGTTTGCCGGGTTGTGCTACGCGGAGTTTGCTTCCATCATTCCAATTGCCGGATCGGCATATACATACGGCTATGCGACGCTCGGCGAGTTCGTGGCGTGGATCATCGGGTGGGACCTGGTGCTGGAATACGCATTTGGCGCGGCGACGGTGGCCGCGGGATGGTCAGGCTATCTGAACAGCCTGCTTCAGCAACTGCACATCTATATGCCGCCACGGTTCACCGCGGTTCCTGGAACGGAGCTCTATTTTTACGAGCAGAAATGGCAGCCTTTGGCGTCATTGCCGGCCAATATGAGCCTGGCCGGACTGCCGCATGTGACTGCGGCTTTCAACCTGGTGGCGATGCTTGGCGTCCTTGCGATTACGGCGATTCTGGTAATCGGCATCAAAGAATCGGCAAACTTCAACTCCGCGATTGTGATTGTGAAGGTGGGCATCGTGGGAGTTTTCCTGATCGTAGGGGCCATATTCCTGGTGGGACATCCGTCGCTCGCGTGGCAAAACTGGCATCCGTTCATCCCGCCGGTTGACGCGCACGGCAACTTCGGCTGGATGGGAATCGCGACGGGTGCTTCGTCGATCTTCTTCGCCTATATCGGCTTCGATGCGGTGTCGACCGCGGCGCAGGAGGCCAAGAATCCGAAGCGCGACATGCCAATCGGGATTCTGGGATCGCTGGTGGTGTGCACGATTCTCTACATTCTGGTTTCGTCGGTGCTTACGGGGTTGGTGAAGTACACGCAACTGAATGTCAGCGACCCGGTGGCAGTAGGGATCGATGCCACGGGCATAAGCTGGGGCGCGCTGCTTGTGAAGATTGGCGCGGTATTCGGGCTGGCCACTGTGATGCTGGTGATGCTGCTCGGCCAGTCGCGCGTGTTCTATTCGATGTCGAAGGACGGCCTGCTTCCAAAGTGGGCTTCGGCCGTGCATCCGAAGTTCCGCACGCCGTGGATATCGACGATCGTTGTGGGCTCGATCGTTGCGCTCATGCCGGCCTTCAAAGACATTGATTTCCTATCGGACCTGGTGAACATCGGTACGCTGCTTGCATTTACGATTGTGTGTGCCGGGGTTTGGGTATTACGTGTGCGACATCCGGAGATGGAACGGCCGTTCAAGACGCCTTTTGTTCCGCTCGTGCCGATTCTAGGCATCGTAACGGCGCTGTTTGTCATGAGTCGCCTGCCGCGAGTGACGTGGGAGGTGATGATCGGCTGGCTGATCTTCGGACTGATTATTTATTTCGGCTATTCCGTGCGGCACAGCAAGGTGCAAAAGCTCGCCAAGGCGCAGACGGCGGACTGAGCAGCGAAACATCGGAGCAAAAACAACGGCCTCCCTCGAGGGAGGCCGCTTTGCTTACGGATTCAGTTGAAGACTTCTTATGCGGTGGTTCTGGCGCAGTAGGTGTCGAAAGCGCGCACCAGTTCCGACGCGATGTCCTGAGCGGTCGATTGCTCGATGACGGAGCGTTGCATGAGGTAGACGAGCTTGCCGTCGCGCATGATGGCCACGGCAGGCGAGCTGGGAGGTTGTCCCTCGAAGTAGCTGCGCGCGCGATCGGTGGCCTCGCGATCCTGGCCGGCAAAGACGGTGATCTTACGGTCAGGCTGGTTGGCGGAGTTGGTGAGAGCGAGGCGGATGCCGGGACGGGCTTTGCCGGCCGCGCAGCCGCAGATGGAGTTGACGACGACGAGGGTAGTTCCGGGTTCGGCCAATGCCGCGTCCACTTCTTCGGCGGTCCGGGTTTCTTTGATTCCAGCGCGGACGAGTTCTTCGCGCATGGGAATCACCATCAATTCTGGATACATGTTCGCCTCCGGCAGAGGAAGCTGCCTGTAGCTATTCTATCGTGTGCGGCCCTCGCGGTGTAGCCTTGAACCGATGCAGACCAAGGAAAGACAACTTCTCGCCCCATTAACCACTCTTGGCATCGGCGGGCCGGCGCGGTGGTTCGCGCAGGCGACGAGCGAGGCCGAGATTGTGGAGGCCACCGAATGGGCGCGCGAGCGAGGTGCGCCGCTGTTTGTGCTAGGCGGCGGTAGCAACGTGCTCATCGCCGATGAGGGATTTCCGGGGCTGGTGCTGCAGGTTGCGGTAAAGGGCATCGAGCGCGATGGGGAGTTGTTTCGCGTTGGCGCCGGCGAAAGCTGGGACGAATTTGTCGGGCGGGCCATCGCCGCGAATTGCGCAGGGATTGAATGCCTCGCCGGAATTCCGGGGACGGTGGGCGGAACACCGGTGCAAAATGTCGGCGCGTACGGGCAGGAGGCGGCCTCGATCATCGAGCGTGTGCGGGCATTCGATTTGGTTGATCGCACATTTGCCGAGTTCGCCAATGCGGAATGCGGATTTGAGTATCGGCGCAGCCGCTTCAACTCGACGGATAAAGGGCGGTACATCGTGACGCGCGTCGACTACCGGCTCCGGCAGGATGGCGCGCCGCTGATTGCGTACCAGGACCTGAAGGATCACTTTGCGGAATGGGCGACGGCGCCAACGCTCACGGAAACGGCGGATGCGGTGCGGAGCATCCGGCGAAGCAAGGGAATGCTGTTGGTGGATGGCGATCCCGACTGCCGCAGCGCGGGGAGTTTCTTCAAGAATCCCGCGGTGACTGAGGAAGTGGCGGAACGCCTACGGAAAGCCGCGGCAGACGCAGGTGCGGCTCTGCGGGCTTATCCGGGGAAAGATGGGTTGGTGAAGATTCCCGCGGCGTGGCTCATCGAGCAGGCAGGATTCGCAAAGGGATACGCGATGGGCGTGGCGGGAATTTCGTCGCGGCACACGCTGGCGCTCGTGAATCGCGGTGGAGCGACGGCCAAAGAGATTCTGGCGCTGGCGGAGAAGATTCAAGCGGCGGTTGAAGCGCGATTCGGGATACGGCTCGAACGCGAACCGGAACTGGTGGGGTTCGCTTAACACATCGCTGCTGAGCGCTGCAGCGCAAGAAATGACTTTAGCGTAAAATCCAAGTCGTCCCCTGGTGAGGTCAGAGAGAGCGTGCTGGTATGCGACTGATCTTTCCGTCTCTAGCGCGCCTGGTTCGGCAGCAGCTCACTTATATCGTAGTTTCCGTTGTTCTCGGCGCCATTTTCTGGGCGATTGGCCTGCCGATCAATCCGTGGACGGTCTTGTTGTACACGCTCTGCATCGGTAATCTCCTCTCGTTTGGAATCGATCAGTTGGAGTTTCTTTTTTCGGGAAGGCCGTTTCCATTCAACTGGCTGATCTTTCTGCCGACGCTTCTTGGGTTGACTGTCCCGGTTTATCTGATTTCGAGCGTGATTGTGTGGCTGATTTCTCCGCCGGGTCCGCAGACGCTTTCTCATTTGCTCCTGACCGGATGGAAGTTCCCCTTCCTGGTCACCTTTATCTTTGGGTTCGTTTCGTTTCTGTACCACAACACAAAGGATCGGCTGGAAAAGCGCAACCAGGAACTTGAGCGATCTGTAATGCAGGGCGCCGCGCAACTGGAAAAGCAAGAGGAGGAGATGCAGCGCGCCAGCGAGATTCAGCGGTCGCTGCTGCCGAAGGAGATTCCGCAGCTCGCCGGTTTCGAAGTGGCGGGAGCGTGGCGGCCTGCGCGCACGGTAAGCGGGGATTACTACGACGTCTTCAAACTGGACGATCGGAGGCTTGGCCTTTGCATTGCAGATGTGGTGGGGAAGGGCGTGTCGGCCGCGCTGATGATGGCCAATGTGCAGGCGGCCGTGCGGGCCTATGCAAGCAGTGCCGAGAGCCCTGCGCAACTCTGCGCCAAGGTGAACAGCTTGCTCTGCGAGAATCTGGCGACGGGCAAGTTCGTGACGTTTCTCTATGGCGTGCTGGACACCGAGACGCGCACACTCGACTACTGCAATGCCGGCCAAATTTACCCGATTCTCGTTTCGCAAGGCAGCACTAAGTCGCTGGACCATGGCGGCGCTGTGCTGGGTGTCTTTCCTGCGTGGGAGTATGAGAACGCGAAGATTGAGTTTCGCGCGGGCGACCGGCTGTTGCTGGTGACCGATGGCATCACCGAAGCCAGCGACGGGGACGAACAGGAGTTTGGCGAGGAGAAGCTGGCCGCAGCGGCGCTTAAAGAGAGCAAGCATTCGGCGGGTGAAATGAGCGACGCGCTGCTCAACCAAGTGTCACAATTCTGTGACGCGCACTTTCAAGACGATGCCACGCTGCTGGTGATCGCGGCGAAGTGAGCGGCGGGTTAGCGCGGTGGAGTTTGCAAGCGGCCGAGGAGGCGATCGCGCTCTGACGCGAGGACTTCAGCGGCCGGGCCGAGGGCGGTGACGCGGCCGTCGCCGAGCAGCAGGACTTCGGCGGACGTAGCGATCGCGTCGGTCGCGTCGTGCGTGGCAACGACGGCTTGAACGCGATTCTCGCGCAGCCAATGTTGAAGGCGGACGAGCAGCGCGTCGCTGGTCACGCCGTCGAGCGCGGAAAAAGGCTCATCGAGGAGCAGCAAGCGAGGTGCTGGCGCGAGCGCTCGGGCAAGGGCCACGCGCTGCGCCTGGCCGCCGGATAGATCCTCCGGGCAGCGGGCGGCGAGCTCAGTTGCGCCGACAAGATCCAACATTTCGTCAACACGGCGGGCGCGTGCGGGGCGATCGAGATTCCGGAGGCCGTAGGCAACATTGGCAGCGGCGGTGAGGTGAGGGAAGAGCGCGGGCTGTTGCGAGACAAGCGAAGTTTGGCGATGGCCGGGCGGAACGCGAATCCCGCTTGCGGTTTCAGTGAGGGCGCGGCCATCGAGAGCGATGCTGCCGCTGATCGGATGATCGAGACCGGCGAGCAAGCGGAGCAGCGTGCTTTTGCCTGCGCCGGATGGGCCGAATATGACAGTCCAATCGGAGGCGAAAGTACACTCCACATGAAAGTGGAAGCTGCCGCGGCGCGAGTCGAGCGAAAAGCTAAGCACTTCTCACGCTCCCGCGTTTCTGGCTGGTGGCGTAGACGGCAACGAGAGCCAGGGCGCTGAGGCCAAGGAGCAACAGAGCGGTGTGGCCCGCGGTGGCGTAGTCGAAGCTTTCCACCTGGTCATAAAGAACGATAGACAGCGTGCGGGTGGCGCCGGGAATGTCTCCGCCCAGCATGAGGACGACGCCGAACTCGCCGATGGTGTGAAGAAAGCTGAGCACGATTGCGGCGAGAAGCGAACGGCGCGCGAGCGGAATGAGAATGCTGGAGACGAGGCGCACGGGGCCTGCACCGAGAAGGCGTGCGGCGTCGACTAAAGCTGTGTCAACGGAGCCGAACCCGGCGACGAGAGGCTGGACCGCGAAGGGAAGACTGTAAATGACCGAGCCGACGACGAGGCCACTAAAGGAAAATGCGAGCGGATGGCCGAGCACGGCAGCGATGCCGCGGCCAAACGCCGTGCGCGGTCCGAGCAAAACGAGAAGAAAGAAGCCGAGAACGGTGGGTGGCAAAACCATGGGCAGCGTAGCGAGCGCTTCGACGGCAGCGAGCCAACGACCACGCCCGAGCACAATCAGCGCAGAGAGAGGCACTGCGATGGCGAGAAGGATCGCTGTGGTGACGAGGGCGAGACGAAGCGAGAGCGCGAATGCTTGCCAGTCCATTGGGGTCACTTCACCGGCGTGAGGCCGGATCTGGCGAGTTCCGTCTGCACGTTGGGCGAGAGGAGGAAATCGAGCAGCTTGTGCGCCATGTCGCGCCGGTTAGTGTTGCTGATGATGACGGCGCCCTGCTCGATGGGCGGGTACAGATCGCGCGGAATGACGAAGTACGAGCCGTCAGCGGAAAGGCGCGGCGTAAGCGCCGAAGTGAGCGAGATCAGGCCGGCATCTGCATTGGCAGAGTCGGCAAACTGCGCGGCTTGGGCGATGTTTTCGGCGGTGACGAGGCGCGGCTTAATCACGTCGTAGAGTTTGAGGCTCTGAAGCGCGGCGACGGCGGCTCGGCCATAGGGCGCGCGTTCAGGATTGGCGATGGCCAGGCGCTTCAGCGCGGGAGAGCGAAGCAGTTCGAGCGACGGCGGAGGCAAAGCAGAATCTTTACGCTCCCAAAGGACGAGCGTGCCTCGCGCATACGTGACGGGGGTGGTTGAATCGGCGAGCCCGGCATCAATGAGGCGCTTGGGAAAACTGAGGTCGGCGGAGAGGAAAATATCGAAGGGCGCGCCATTCTCAATCTGCGTTGTGAGCGTGGCGGAGGATTGATACGTTGCCACAGCGTGAATGCCGGTATTTTTCTCGAATTGCACAAGGATCGGCGGAAGGACAGGCTCCAAATCGGCGGCGGCAGCCACGCGGAGAGGCGTTTGCGCACCAAGCGGCGTGAGAAAAAGCAGCGCGAACAGAGTAGCTAAGAATTGCTTTGACATCGGCGCGAGCAGCCTTCCATCCACAGCTTGAATCGCCGTACACCTGCTAGGCTAACACTAAGCAACGAAACCGCCTGATTGGGTTTTCGAGCCGAAGTGCGCGCGGTTTTACGTGTGGCTCGGTGGAAGATATGCGACGTCAAAGCCGGCGGTTTCGGAGATAGGTATGAGCGACAATCTGCATCAATTACGCTGTTTTGGATGCGGCAGCCGCATCGCGGGCGCGGATGCGCGGGCAGACTTTCGCTGCGCAAATTGCGGCGACTTGTTTGAGGTTGAGTATCCCGGCTGGAGCCAGCGCGGAGGGAACGACCGGCCGAATCCGGGCGCTCTGAAGTGGCTGTGGCGGGAGCGGCGCTGCTCAGGTGAGGCCCTCAATCAGTCGGGAGTGTGGCGATACAGGGAACTGCTTCCGATTCTGGATAGCTTTGGCACCGCGGTGTCGCTGCGCGAGGGGAATGTCCCGCTCTATCATCTGCGGCGATCGGCCAAGGCACTGGGAATCGATCAGCTCTACGCTAAGCACCAGGGGATGAATCCGACTGGCTCCTTTAAAGACACGGGCATGACGGCGGCGCTGAGCGTGGCGAAGGAGCGGGGATTTACTTGGGTGGCGTGCGCGTCGACAGGGAACACGTCGGCGTCAATGGCCGCGTATGCGGCGCGTGCAGGAATGCGCAGCCTGGTTTTGATTCCCGAAGGAAAGATTGCGTGGGGAAAACTGTCGCAGGCGATGGATTACGGAGCGGTCACCTGCCAGGTGAAGACCGACTTCGATGGGTGCCTGCGCCTGCTGACAGAGATCGTGAGGACAGCGCCGATCTACCTTCTGAATTCGGTCAATCCCTATCGGCTTGAGGGACAAAAGACGCCGGCCATCGAAATTGCGGAGGCCATGGACTGGAATGTGCCCGACCATCTGATCGTTCCGGGAGGCAACCTCGGGAACAGTTCGGCACTTGGCAAGGGATTCCGCGAGATGCGCGAGCTTGGGTTGATAGCCCGGCTGCCGAAGATCAGCGTGATTCAGGCAGCGGGAGCCAACCCGCTGGTGCGAAGTTTGAAGCTGAATCACGGCGCGGTGATGGAGCCGATGGAAGCGAATACGCGGGCGACGGCCATCCGCATCGGCAATCCGGCATCGTGGCGCAAGTCCGCGCGGGTGATTCAGGAGAGCGGTGGATGGTGCCTGGACGTGACTGAGGCCGAGATCGCAATCGCCAAAGCTGAGATTGGCGCGGAAGGATTGGGATGCGAGCCGGCTTCAGCCGTGACGCTTGCCGGGCTGAAGAAGCTGCGTGCGCAGGGAGTCGTCCGGTCTGGAGAGACTGTCGTGCTCGTGCTGACCGGCCACACGCTGAAGGATGCGGATTACACCATTGACTTCCATCGCGGAACGCTGCTGACCGATGAGGAGAAGGTGGGCTCGGAGCATGCGATTGACGCCTTGCGGCGCGATGCGGTCACGGTGGACGCTACGCCGGCTGCGGTGCTGGCGGCGATCGAAGGCGAGGTAGGATGAGTCGCCAAGTGATCGGTTTGGGCACGCCGGACGGCATACGACTCCGATTGCCTGCGACTTCGGCGAATCTCGGGCCGGGATTCGATGCGGTGGCTGCGGCACTGGATTTTTTTTTGGAGATTGAAGCCGCGCCGGCGGATGAGTTCTCAGTGACTGCGAGCGGACGCGACGCGGAACGGTGCGCGCGGCTTGAAGACAATCTGATTCTTGAGACCTACAAACAAATCCTGCGCGGCAACGAACGGGATGTTGTTCCGCTGGCGATCCGGATGGTCAACGGAATTCCGCTGGGGATGGGATGCGGATCGTCGGCGGCCGCGCGGCTGGCGGCGATCGCTCTGGCGGCAAACTACGGCAGGCTGCAGTGGAATACGGCGCAGATTCTCGAACAGGCGTACAAGCTTGAAGGGCATCCGGACAACGTGGCGGCGTGCTGGCTGGGCGGGTTTGTGACCGCCGTGTGCGAGGGAACGAACGTGCACGTGGCGCGAATCGATACCCCGCCGGAGTGGCGAGCGATTGTTGCGCTTCCGGACGAGCCGCTCTCGACCAGCAAAGCGCGCGCGGTGTTGCCGGCAAGCTTTCCGCTTGAAGATGTGGTCGCGAATCTGCAATCGGTGGCGGTGATGGGGCTGGCGTTCGCGCAAGCGCGAGGGGATTTGTTGCGCCTGGCGATGAAGGATCGCATTCACCAACCGTATCGCGCGGACCTCTGCCCGCTGCTGCCCGCATTGTTGCCGCTCGTGGGGGAGTACGGAATTCTGGGGGTGGCTCTAAGCGGAGCAGGGCCGGCTGTGCTGGTGATTGTTGACCGCGAAGAGAGCCTGGCAAGTGCTTCAAATGCAGTGCAAAATCGCATGGAAGCAGAGCTTCTAATTTGCCGATTTTCCGAGGTCGGTGCGTTTCAAACAATTGAAAACATGTGAGTTGACTGGAGTCGCATCGTTTTCAGTCGGCAAGTCTATGCGTTATGAATAAGTTACGGTAGTTGCTCAGGTGAGTAGTCATCAAATATTTGATTACCACGCCTATTACTGAAGTTTGCTTGCTATTTATCGATTGAACACCTTACATTCGCTCCGTGGGCAGTTCTGGGGGAGGGCTGCTCTAGCGCCTGTGGTCCTTAACGGATCCGGGCGCTTTTACTTTGTGCTCAAACGATTCCGGAAACAAAATGCGCATAGAAACGCGGCGAAGAAATCTCGGCTGCGCCTATCAAAAACAACTTGAGTCAATCGTTTGTGCGTTGTGCCACGCAACTGTGCGGAGGTCTGCGACTTTGCGCGGATTTCCGCATCAGATGGAATGTGGGTGTCCTGTACAATGAACGGGTGCGGGTCCGCAAGGAGGATCATGGCTGGAGTGGGCG
>CAYOVE010000102.1:0-10875 GCA_964407295.1 uncultured Occallatibacter sp. | reverse complement strand
GAGCGCGCGATCGATAATCGCGAGGTCGTGGGTTCAACTCCCACTCCCTGGACCATTTGTGGGCGGGCGTCGCCAAGCGGAAAGGCACCAGGCTTCCAACCTGGCATTTCGTGGGTTCGAATCCCACCGCCCGCTCCATTTGCCGCCCCCGTCTTTCTGACTTGCCGGAAAAAGACGTTATCGAAAGCCAGAAACCAACTGAACGCACGGCACATTCCGCGGCACACCGCCGAGAACGCCGATCAGGCAATCGCGTGATTCAAATTGGATTAGCTATTGACCAGGGCAGGGAATAAAGCTGACTCTGAATCATCGGATCGGCAATCGCAACATCGCGCCCAACAGTAGTTCGGTGGATCATCCGCCGGCCACCAATCACCGGTGGTAAAGGGCGCGTTCGCTATCCCGCTTCTTGATAATAGGTAGGGCTCCCCCAACCGTCTTCGGAGCTTCGGCGCGGCAGTAAACCCAGTCGTAGTGAGGCGACCTTAATATGAGAGGTCCACGCTCTGGTTCCCGACGTTTATCTCTTACCATTCGAAACTTGGATTCGCGCGCTCCCAATAGGGCATTGGTTCATTTGTCCGAGAAGCCGACTACACGCCCAAGTGGACAGTCATCCACCGGAAATCAGCAAACCCTACGGCGTATTCGAGGACCTATCCTTTAATCGGCAGGTAATCCGGGATAACCATGCAGCTTGGGAACTCTCCGACCTTTCCCGAACTCCGCGCTGCAGAGTCTTGCCGGGAGAGATCCTGGCCGTTTCCAAAGGTGTCCGAGAATCGCCTCAACAAACTACATAAAACAAACGTTCGGATCTCATCAATAAGGCCGTTCCAAAACCTGTGCCTCGGAAGAAAGCGCGAGACGAAGATAGCGATCCGATGAAAGTGACTCTGCGGAGTTCACGAGGCGAAGGCAATTCCAACTAGGCAGAAGCCTTACTCGAAGCCCTTTTAGACGGCGCGATGGTTACTATCGCCTTAGCTCGTAAAGGTGAAGGACGATCACCGATGCTAAACGCCTCGCAAACACACGCGCAGACGAATCAGCCGGCAACGCCAACTCTTGCCCGGCACGGCATCCTATTGAACCACCACCAGATTGAACTGTTGCGAGTAGCTGAGCCCATTGGCATCCATCACCGTAACGATGAAGGAAGTAGTGCCTGCGGGACCGGTCGGTGTACCCCCAATACCAAGAACTCCGTTGCTGCCATACGACGTGAAATACATTCCTGACGGCAAGATGTTGACGCTCCCCGTGATCGTTGTGGGGCCGGTGATGGTGGTGATCGATACATACGAATACGTGTAGGGCGCAGTCCCGCCCGTCACAATGATGTTGGCGGCGTACGGCGAGTTGATCGTCGCCACTGGCAGAGTCGTCGTAACAAACCTCACGCCGGGGATGACTCTGATGGTCAGCCTGTGGGTTGCGCGTTGGCCCGTCCCGTCGGTAACTGCCAGCGCGAAATTATATGTCCCCGTCGTCGTCGGAGTGCCCTGGATGGTTCCCGACACAAGTGTCAGACCCGGCGGTAGCGTGCCGCCTGCGACCGAGAAGGCGTAAGGCTGATAACCGCCCGTGACCCCAATCGGACTGGCATAAATGTCCCCAGTTCCGGCAAGCGGCAGGCTGGTTGTGGTGATGGCCAGTTTCCCCGGCGTGGGTGTTCCCCCACCTGGGGAAGTAATGGCGATCGTCAGCGTTTTTGTCACTGTCATTGCAGGGGTCGACGAATCCTGCACCTGCACCGTGAATATCCAATTTCCTGCTGTTGTGGGAATCCCATCGAGGAAGCCAAAATGGGGATCCATTGTCACGCCGGCGGGCAGTGAACCACTAATGATGGTGAATGTGAGGGGCTGAATACCTCCGCTTACCTCGATTCCAGTGCCGTAGTACGAAGCGGTGCTCCCCGCCGGGAGGCTTGTGGTTGTGATCTGTAATGGCGCGACGACATTCAGGTTCAGGGAAGTGGAAACAGTCTGGGCCGGATTCTCAGAATCATGCACCTCCACCGTGACGACTGAAGGTTCGAAGATTCCGCCGATGATCGTGGCTGTGGTGGGTGTTCCGGTGATCACCCCCCTGCTGCTGATCGTCAATCCCGCAGGCAGGCCGGTCGCGGAAAATGTATACGGTCGAAGTCCCCCGGTCGCAGTGACCGTTGCTGTGTAAGCAGTCCCAACGACTCCATTTGGCAAGCTCGTGGTGGCGACCTGCAAAAGTGGGGCCACGGCCAGGGTCAGAGAAGCGGTGGCCGTCTGCGGCGGGTTCCCAGCATCCTGCACCTGCACCCGCACGTGGAAGGATGGGCTGCCGGTCAGAGGTGTTCCCGTGATTACTCCGCTGCTGCTCATCGTCAATCCCACAGGCAGGCCGGTTGCGGAGAACGTATATTGTCCTGTGCCACCGGTCGCCGTAACCGTGGCAGTGTAAGCGGTATTCATAATTCCGTTGGGCAGGCTCGTGGTTGTGATCTGCAAAGGCGCGGTTACCGCCAGGGTTAGATCAGTAAAAGCCGTCTGCGCCGGATTTTCAGCATCGTGCACCTGCACCGTGACCTCGCCGAACCCAAAGGTCGTGGCGGTCAGAGGTGTTCCCGTAATCACTCCGCGGCGGCTTATCGTTAATCCCGCAGGGAGTCCAGTGGCGGAGAATGTGTACGGTTGGACGCCACCCGTAGCTGAAACTGCGGCAGTGTAAGGCGTTCCTGGGATGAAGTTTGGCAGGCTGGTCGTAGTGATCTGCAACGGAGTAACTGGCGTATTCGAGACGAAGATCGAAAGGCGCGCAGTCGCAGTCTGCGGCGTGGCGCTTGAGTCTCTGACTTGGACGGTGAAGTTCGATACACCAGCGGCCAGAGGTGTTCCGGTGATGACGCCTGCGCTGCTCATCGTCAGGCCGCCAGGCAATGCGCCGGCGAACGAGAATGTGTACTGCCCGTTGCCGCCAGTGGCCGTGACGGAGGCGTTGTAGGCAGTCCCGACAACGCCATTGGGCAGGCTGGTCGTCGTAAATTGCAGCGGCGTTGAAGGCTGACCCACCGTGATCGATAACTGCTGCGTTGCGGTATCGCCCAGAGAATCGGTGACCTGCACAGTGAACGTGTAGGTGCCCGAGTCACTCGCGGCGGGAGTTCCGCCGATCGAGACCTCCTCAGTACCGAACGGGACACTGAATACTCCGGGGAGCGTCACACCAGGCGGCAACGTGCCAGAGAGGACAGAGAACGTAAACGGACCGACCCCGCCCTGGGCATAAATCACTTGCTCGTAAAATCCTAGACCAAAGACTCCACTGTTTATCGATGGCAGGCTGGTGGTGGTGAACGCGAGTGGTGCATTGACCGTGATCGATAGATTCGCCGTGACCGTGACGGGGGTGGAGTCTTTAAGCTGCACGGTAAATGTCGAAGTCCCCGCCGCTGTGGGCTTGCCGGAAATGATTCCGCCGGTGCTGATCGTCAAACCGGCCGGCAGAGCGCTGCCGCTGGCCAGCGAAAACGTGTAAGGGGCGTTGCCGCCGACGTTCGTCAGCGTCGTAGAGTAAGAGTCTCCCACCACTCCCTGCGGCAACGTCGTTGTCGTGATCTGCAGACTGCTCCCAATCGTGATCGACAGGCCCGCGGTAGCCGTCTGCGGAGTCGGGCTTGAGTCTTTTACTTGCACGGTGAAGCTGGTGGTTCCTGGCGCGGTAGGAGTTCCGCTGATGACGCCGGTCGCGCTGATCGTGAGGCCAGCCGGCAACACGGTGCCGTTCGCGAGCGAGAATGTCTCGGGCAACACTCCGCCGGACGCGGACACGCTGCTGCTGTAGGGACTGGCCACCGCTCCGTTTGGCAAGCTGGTCGTCGTGATCGTCAAGCCGCTTGTTACCGTGATGGAGAGAACCGCGGTTGCTGTTTGCGCAGGATTGCTCGAGTCTGTCGCCTGCACGGTAAAGGTCGTGGTGCCCGGCGCAGTCGGCGTGCCGGTAATGAGGCCTGCGGCGCTGATGGTGAGGTTCGCGGGCAACACGCTGCCACTGGCCAGCGAGAAAGTGTACGACGGGACGCCGCCTGAAGCCGAAACGCTGGCGCTGTACGGGGAGCCTTGTACACCGTTCACCAGAGTAGTGGTGGTAATCGACAGAGCAGGCGTCACCGTGATCGAGAGGTTCGCTGTCACCGTCTGCGGCGTGGGGCTGGAGTCTTTTACCTGCACGGTGAAGTTGGTGGTTCCCGTCGCGGTTGGTTTGCCGGTGATGGCTCCCGCCGCGCTGATCGACAGGCCTGCCGGTAATACCGTTCCGTTTGCCAGCGAGAATGTCTCAGGCAGGTTGCCGCCGGTGGCTGTTACTGTTGCGCTGTACGAATTCCCAACGACGCCGTTTTGCAGGCTCGTCGTCGCAATCTGCAAATTGCTCGCAACCGTGATGGAGAGAACGGCTGTGGCCGTTTGCGCAGGACTGCTTGAATCTGTCGCCTGGACGGTAAAGGTCGTGGTGCCCGGCGCAGTTGGCGTGCCGGTAATGAGGCCTGCGGCGCTGATGGTGAGGTTTGCGGGCAACACGCTGCCACTGGCCAGCGAGAACGTGTACGACGGGACGCCGCCCGTTGCAGAGACGCTGGCGCTGTACGGGGAGCCTTGTACACCGTTCACCAAAGTCGTGGTGATAATCGACAGAGCAGGCGTCACGGTGATCGACAGATTTGCTGTCACCGTCTGCGGGGTGGGGCTGGAGTCTTTAACCTGCACGGTAAAGTTGGTGGTTCCGGTCGTGGTTGGCTTGCCAGTAATGACTCCGGTCGCGCTGATGGACAACCCAGGGGGCAACACGCTGCCGTTTGCGAGCGAGAATGTCTCAGGCAGGTTGCCGCCGGTGGCTGTTACTGTTGCGCTGTACGAATTCCCAACGACGCCGTTTGGCAGGCTCGTCGTCGTGATCTGCAAGTTGCTCGCAACCGTGATGGAGAGAACGGCTGTGGCCGTTTGCGCAGGACTGCTCGAATCTGTTGCCTGGACGGTAAAGGTCGTTGTTCCCGGCGCAGTTGGAGTTCCGGAGATCAAACCGGCCGCATTGATCGTTAAGCCGGCCGGCAGCACGCTGCCACTGGCCAGCGAGAACGTGTACGACGGGACACCGCCTGAAGCCGAGATGCTGGCGCTGTACGAGCCGTTCTCAATTCCGTTCACCAGGCTCGTGGTTGTGATCGATAAACCACTGGTTACTGTGATCGAGAGGACCGCCGAGGTCGTCTGGGCGGGATCGGCGGAGTCCTGTAGCTGCACGGTGAAGGTCGTGGTTCCCGTTGCAGTCGGCGTGCCGGTAATGACACCTGCGGCGCTGATGGTGAGGTTGGCGGGCAACGCGCTGCCACTGGCGAGCGAGAAAGTATACGACGGAACTCCGCCCGTCGCCATCACTGTCGCGCTATAGGGATTTCCGACGACGCCGCTTTGCAGGCTCGTTGTCGTGATCTGCAAATTACTCGCAACGGTGATTGAGAGGGTCGCGGTCACCGTCTGCGGTGTGGGGCTCGAGTCCTTCACCTGCACAGTGAAGGTAGTAGTTCCCGGCACAGACGGCGTGCCGCTGATGACTCCTGCGGAATTCATCGTCAGGCCCGCCGGCAACACGCTTCCGTTGGTCAGCGAGAACGTGTACGACAGCACTCCGCCACTCGCAGTGACGCTCGTGCTGTACTGGGTATTCTGAACCGCGTCAGGCAGGCTGCCGGTCACAATTGTCAATGGACCGGTGGTTACATTTTGCGAAAGCGCAAACGAGGTTGCCGGAATGAAGTTCTTATCGCCGGAATAGGCCGCCGTGACGATTGTCGTGCCCACGGGAAGCGCAGTCGTTGAATACGAAGCGGCGCCATTGACCATCTCTACAGGCTCGCTCGTCGATCCCACCTGAAATGTGATCGTGCCTGTGGGGATGGGCAAGCCGAGGAAAGAGGTGACGACCGATGCGTCAAACGTAACGGACTCGCCTTGGGTCGCTGGATTCGGAGTTCCGGTGAGCACCACCTCAGTCCCTGAAGTGCCAAGCAGCGTGGTGACTGTGCTGCTGAACTGATCAAACGCTGCGCTCGGATCGTAATTCTGAACAACCATATCGAGCAGGCCATCATTGTTGAAGTCGCCGAGGGCAATGTCCTGCTCGTTCGCACCAGTGATTGCCGGGCGCGCAGGGTTCAAGACGAACGTGCCGTCGCCCCGTCCCAGCAGGATCGCCGGGCCGATATTCGTCCCGTCAACATACGAATTCAGGTTCGGAATGACAATATCCAGATTCCCGTCGTTGTTGAGGTCGCCAATCCGCGGAATGCCGGATCCCAACGGATTGCCGTTGAATCCCACCGGGTCAGTGGGATAATCCACTGGCGTCTGGAAACTGACGTTGCCTTTGCCGGAGCTGTTGTTCAGATAGATCGCGGCTCCGCCGCTGCCACCGGTCCCGTTGGGGATATTCCCCGAACACAGGACCAGATCGGTACGGCCGTCGTGATTAAGGTCGCCCGCGGCCAGTCCGCACGCAGGAGGCAGTCCTGGAACCGAAACAGGAGCCTGGAAGCTTCCGTCTCCATTGCCGAGCATCACTTCGATGTCCGGATCGCCCCAGTAGGTGACTGCCACGTCCAGAACGCCGTCCCCATCGAAATCTCCGACGGCCAGATAGTTCGCGCCTGGTTGCGAGGGAGAGACGACCTGCGGCTGAAATGTTCCATCCCCATTGCCGAGCAGGACGCTGACGGTTCCATCGCCGCTGTTGGTTACGATCAGGTCCAGGATTCCATCGCCGTTAAAATCTCCGGTTTGGATGGCCCCGCCGCCGGCCCCGACGGGGTAACTCTGCGGGGTGCCCAATGTTCCATCCCCGTTGTTGAGCAGGACGGTAACCATGCCATCTGATTGGTCGAGAACAGCGATATCGGGGTACTTGTTGCCCTTTATGTTGCCCTTTAAGAAATTCCCTGCCACCAGCGCGTTCGGGTTATTGCCGGCGGTGTAGTGGACGGGCACATCAAAGTGTCCGGCACCATCGCCCATGGAGATATTGAGGCCGGGGTAATAGATGTCCCAGCCAACGGTGGCGTAGTCGAGATTCCCGTCCTGGTTGAAGTCGGCCGCGACGATTGCGTCGGTTGCGCCCGCGTCATTGGGAGTGCTAAAACTGTCGATCGCTGCAGGAAACCCTCCCGTGCCCGTGCCCAGCACGACGGAGAATTGCTCGCTGCCGTTGCTGATCGACACCCAGTCCATCCGCTTATCGCCGTTCAGATCCTCGAGATAGATTCTCGTGGGCTGAGAAAGAACCGCATACTGAACAGGCACCGTAAAACTGCCGCCTCCGGTGCTCAATTGAACTCCGCTAAGGCCGCGACTATCATTGGCGCTGACAATCAAATCATCTTTGCCGTCTCCATTGAAGTCGCCGACTGCCACATAGTCGGGGTCGTATACACTGGGCACATCGATGGGCGCTCCGAATGTCCCGTCGCCATTTCCCATAAACACATTCAGCGGTGTGCCTCCCGCACCATTGACCGAGACGAGGTCAATCTTTCCGTCGCCGTTGAAGTCTCCGGCTGCAATCGAACTTGGTCCGCCGATGTCGGTGGAATATGGAACCGGCGATTGGAAAGTGCCGTCGCCGTTGCCGAGCATCACATCGATTTCATGCAGGCCGCACGCGCCATTGCTGACCGCCAGGTCCGGGTGCGAATCGTCATTGAAGTCCGCGATCACCAGGGAGTTGGCGTGCGGGCAGCCGCCCAGGCCTGTGATGGAGCTCTGCGAAAAACTGAAATTTCCATTCCACAGAAACACATACGTTGAATAAAAACCGGGAGACCCGCTTCCTGTGCTGGTCACCACCAGGTCTGGTTTTTTGTCGCCATTCAGATCGGCCACTTTAAAGTCTGTCGCCTGCTCCTGGGAATGATTGATCGTGATCGAGTTCTGATAAGTGAACGTGCCGTCGCCGTTCCCCTGTAAAAGCATCAGCGTGATCGTGCCAGGGCTGGTGGCCACAACGGCGAGATCCTTGATTCCGTCGTTATTGAAGTCTCCGGAGGCTACCCAGTAGATATCCCGACTGGGGAGATTACAAGTGTCGACTGGACTGCCAAACAATCCCTTTCCGTCCCCAGGGAAAAAGCTCACGCAGTTGCTTCCGTCTACCGCCACGATGTCCGTGTTCCCGTCGCCATTGAAATCGTCAAATGCCAGTCCCGCGATGCCACTTTGATTGGGATGGCCATTGTTCTGATACACGTCGGCGGCGAGAAAATTGACAGGCGACGGGTTGACCGGCGTCGTCTGCGCGCGCGACAAGCCGCAGATTGCCGGAGCGAGTGCAGCCAGAGCGACAGCAGGCAGGAAACGCCGAATTGAATTCGGGATCATTGGGCAGGGACCTCCCAGAGTACAAGCGGGGAACTCTATTGATCTCATTAGCCGAGGGTTGAAGCCAAGATTCATCACGGGTCAACTCGGGTCATTTCAGGCTTTTGGGTTAATCGGGGGACTTACTGGACACATGGATTTGGCGCACGTATGATTTTGCGTATAAGGCCCACAACCCCCGACCGGCCCCCTTGCTCGATTGGAAGTGGCCATGGCTTCTCCTCGAATTCAAAATGCGGATCAGGTGCGGACACTTGTCTCCTGGAAGGAGATTGCTGTCTTCCTGAATCGTTCCGAGAGCACCGTCAAGCGATGGGAACGCGAACGTGGCTTGCCCGTGCATCGCGTTCCCGGCGGCGAGCGCGGAGGGGTGTTTGCCTATTCGGACGAACTAGCGGGATGGCTCAAGGGTAAAGCTCTTGAATTGGAAGCCGAAGACTTGGCCAGCCGCGATCGAGAGACAGCCGGCAGCACCGAGACTGGAGCCTCGAGGCCTGAAGCCGAGAGCCAGGCCAAAGTCAACCAGGGAACGGTTGAGACGCCCGGCCGAAACGGCAGGCTGGGAAACGCACGCCAGGTAAGGCTTGCTGTAATTGGGATGGCGGCGGCGCTCGCCGGAGCCGGAATCTACGTCATTTTTGCTCATCCGCTCGGTAATTGGGTTCAGCGGCGCATGCGTGCTAATGCGGGAGTTGGGCACCCAAGTTCAATTCAGCAGGTGGTGACTCCGGTTTCAGACGCCGAAAGGAGCCTCGCTCATGACCTCTACCTCAAAGGCCGATTTGAGTGGAACCAGAGAACCCCCGACAGCCTGAGTCGCGCGCTCGACGACTTTACGCAGGCAATCGTTCACAATCCGAACGATGCCCATGCGTATGCCGGCCTGGCTGACACTTACGAGATGCTCTTCATCTACGCGAGCCGACAGGACGATGACGCTCGCGACAGGGCCATGGTAGCGGCCAGAAAAGCGGCGGAACTGGACGGCTCCCTTTCAGTGGCGCATCGGGCGCTGGGATATGCTTTGTGGAGAGCCCGCAACTTTGACGAAGCAGAAAAGGAACTCAATCTGGCGATCCAGCTTGATCCCAACGATCCCCTGGCGCACTTATGGCTCTCCAATGCTCTTGCGAGTCAGGGTAAAGAAGACCAGTGCCTCGCGGAGATTGCCAAGGCTCAGGAGCTCGATCCTGCTTCAGCTTCTATTCTGGCAGCCAAGGGCGATAGGCTTTTCTTGACCGGAAAAAGAGAAGAGGGAATCGCACTCCTGAAGGAGGCGATGCGCTCCGAACCGCAGCTCAGCATAGCGCATTTGTATCTGGCGATGGCTGAATATGATGAGCGAAACTATCTGACCTATCTGAAGGAATCGCAGGCGGCGGCTGAGCTTCGAGATGATCCGTGGCTCAAGGACGTTACGGCAAAGCTCTCCGCCGCTTATGCGCGAGAAGGTGAGCGCGGTCTTTTGAATGCAGAATTTGCGGTCCAGGAGAGCTGCAGTCCGCCCGTATATCCGGTTTTTCGGCTTTCCAAAACCCAGAAAGCCATTGAATGTTTGAAACAGGACAGGGGGCCCGAGGCGCTGCAGCTTCTCCAAGAAGCCAACGCGAATAATGAGAAGGAATTTGAGGACTTCAGGGCTGCGTTCACTTCCGGTCCTTCCCAAGAGGTGCACAGGCTTACCTCTAAACTGGCCGACGACCCGCGGTTTCAGGCACTGATGAAGAAGAAGGTCGATCTTCCAAAGCAGGCGAGACTCCCGCCTTCGCCTGATTCTGGCACCCTTTGAGCTAACTTCGCGCCACAGCCCGCGAGGTTCTTCGCCCGGATCCCGGCCTGGCTCATCCTCACGCCATTCTCGGCAGCAACGAGATGGTGTACGATTGGGACTTTCCTGGCGGTGAGGCCGAATTCATGAGGGCCCTTGCACTCGACCCCAACGATGCCACTGCCCACGAGAGGTTCGCCGAGAACCTCGGTTCGATCGGTGGCAGAGAGCGGGACGCTCTGTCCGAGATCGATCAGGCTCATCTATACGTGTTGCCTGTATCTCTGGATTGTCGTGTCTCAAAACCCACAGGTTTTGAAACGGCTCTTTTCGTCCAAAATTACCTTTCGTTTTCAGTGAGATAGAAGGCACAATTTACGAGGGCTTTGCGAACAGGAATGGCAACTATTCCAGGGTTCTGGCCGTTTCACAAGGCCGCCGCGACGGTTCGATTTTCGACACCCCTTTTGAATCACGACAGGTGAAGGCCTCGCCGAAGTTTGAATTCCGCGAGTATCACCGGCTACTACGACAGTGCTCGACCCGATGGGCCAGTGCTTGCAAATCCAATCCACCTGGCCGTAAAACCGGCTTCTCGGACAAGTGCCCAAGAACCATGTTGCGGGCTTGCTGTCCCCAATAGTGAACAGGGAGATTATCAAGCGCGTGAAAACGCATGCTGCGACCTTGGCTCGGCTT
>CAYOVE010000101.1:0-10959 GCA_964407295.1 uncultured Occallatibacter sp. | reverse complement strand
CGGCATCGCGCGTTCCTGTGCTCATCGCAAACGAAGTCACGATGCGGGCATTCGCGGCGCGGGCAAAGTCAATCACGCCCTTCCACTCTTTGCGCGTCAACACGCTATTGAAACCCGCCGGCGGTTTCGGCGGAGCCGGATCGTCTGAGTCCTGAAAGTAGATCGAGTTCATCCATGTGCCGCTCACGCGAACATAGGCTGGCCCCAGCGCGGCAGCCAGCTTGCGAAGCCGCGGATTGCTCAAATCAATGGGCGCCCGGTATTCAAAGAGCGATGGATCCATCCCCGGCGGAGCATTCGCCGCCGGCTGCGCGCCCGCATTTGGTGCGCCAGCCGAGGCATAAGGCTTCCAGAATCGTCCGCCCGTCACCTCGACCGCTTCGATGTTGTACGACTGAAACCGCTCGTCCACGGTTCCAACGCGGACCATTGTGCCGGGGCTGATTCTCGTCGCCGACGGTTGCGCGGAAATCGTCAGGCAGGCGGCAGCTCCCGCCATCCACGCCACGCCGATCGCCCAGCTAGCGGATCTTTGAGTCCGAATCATGGCCTCACCCTTTCGGGATTCCGAATTGCACGCCCAAGTATAAGCTGATGAACAGATTTTGGTCTCCCGTAAATGTCTGCTCCGTTTAGCACCCATCGGGCCTTGCGGCGTATAAAGCAGTAATGGAGGCTAGGCCGGAAGAGAACATCGATGCATGGTTGCGCGGCGGCGGGCTCGTGGTCACGGCCAGCGAGCGTGCCGCTCGGTCGCTCACGGTCGCCTTCAATCGCGAGCGCCGCAGCGAGGGTCTCACCGCCTGGCAATCTCCCAACGTTCAGGACTGGCAAACCTTCATCCGCAACGCCTGGAATGAGCGCAACCTCGACGCTCGCATCGTCCTGAATTCTTTGCAGGAGCAATCGCTTTGGGCCGGAATTGTGACCACCGCCGCGCCGGAAGCGGCGCGAATCGCAGGCACGCGCGATCGCCTGGCATCTCTGGCGATGGACGCGCACGGCCTTATCTGCGCTTACGCACCGCACCTTCTGAATCCAAAATCGCGAACCGCCTGGGATCAGGACGCCGGCGCCTTCAGCGTTTGGCTCGCGCAATTCGATGCGATTTGCCTGTCGCGCGGCTTCATCAGTTCAGCGCGCCTGCCTCTCGAGTTGATTCGATCGCTCAAACAGGACTCCGCCGAGCGCGCTCCGCTTCTTCTCGCCGGTTTCGATCGGATCTTGCCTGCGCAACAGGACCTCTTCGCCGCCTGGGGCAATTGCAAGCAGGTTTTGCTCGCAGAATCCGCCGCGCGAATCGAATTCCATCAGGCCACAGATCCGATCTCCGAGCTCGCCGCCTGCGCGCTTTGGTGCAAGCAGCTGCTTGCCGCAAATCCGCAAGCACGACTGATCGTTGTCACACAGGATGTGCCCCGACGCCGCGGCGAGATCGAGCGCGCGTTTCTTCGTTTTGTTTGTGAAGGCGGAATCTCGTGCGCGCAGTCCAACGTCTTCGAATTCTCGCTCGGCGTTCCGCTTGGCCAAATCGCGCTCGCGCGCGGCGCGGGCTTGCTCCTGCGCTGGCTCGGCGAGTCCATCGAGGAGCACGAACTCGACTGGCTTCTCTCCACAGGCCAGATGGCCGCGTCGCCCGCCGAGTCGCAGGCTCTCACCGCCTTCATGCGTGCGATACGCCGCAGGGGTCTGGAGCGCGCACACTGGACGCTCGCGGAGTTTCTTCGCCAGACGCCCGGGCCGGAATTGCCCGCCTCGTGGGTCGCGCGGGCCACGCAGGCCCAGCGCCGCTTGCAGGAATTCGCTCGTCGCCCGCAATCCCCGCTGCCCTGGGCCGAGCTCACTCCGCGACTTCTGGAACTCGCCGGTTGGCCCGGCGGCCGTCCGCTTTCGAGTACGGAATTCCAGGCTCACCGCCGATGGCAGCAAACCGTTGACGATTGCGCCTCGCTCGGTTTCGATGGCCGTGCGATCGAGTGGAAGGAATTTCTTGCTCTTCTCGATGGAGCTGTCAGCGAAACTCTCTTCGCGCCTGAATCCCAGGACCCGCCGATTCTGATTGCCGGCCCCGCGGAGTCCGCAGGCCTCACCGCCGATGCCGTCTGGTTCCTCGGCGCCACCGAGCAAGCGTGGCCCGCAAGCGGAGCCACGCATCCTTTCATTCCCATCTCTGCGCAACGCGCAACCGGGATGCCACACGCCTCGCCGCGCCTCGATTGGGATCTGGCCGACGCCGTTACACGCCGCCTGCTTGGCTCTGCTCCTGAAATTCACTTCAGCTTTGCGCGTCAAAGTGAAGGCGTTGAAGCACGACCCTCCCGCGTCGTTGAGCAGCTCGCCTGCGCGCCGCGCCCTTTGCCGCCTGAACTCGCCGCGCCGCTCCCGTTGGCGCCCCTCGCCGCACCTTTCCCTGACTCGACCCGCGTTCCGTTTCCTCCCGGCAATGCTCACGGAGGCGCATCCACTCTCACGTCGCAATCGCAATGCGCCTTCAAAGCATTCGCCACGGCGCGTCTCGATGCCGACCTTTGGAACCCTGCTGAAGCGGGGCTCACCGCGAAGGAACGCGGGCAGCTTCTGCATGAAGTTCTGCATTCTGTCTGGGCCGGCCCGCCGCGCGGCATTTGCTCCCACGCGGACCTCGCCGCGCTCCCCGATCTCCGCGCATTCGTCGCGATTCACGTTCGCGGCGCTATCCAAACCGCGATGCCCCTTCGCGCGCGCGAATCCATGCCTCAGCGCTACCTCGATCTCGAAGAGGCCCGCCTCTTTAACCTCGTCACTGAATGGCTGGACTTTGAGCGGACGCGTGTTCCCTTCACGGTTCTCGAGACGGAACAAAAAACCGGCCTCTCCGTTGCCGGCCTGCCGCTTCGCGTACGCCTCGATCGCATCGATCGCCTCATCGACAATTCTCTTCTCGTCATCGACTACAAATCCGGCAACCCAACTCCCAGTTCCTGGGATCTCCCTCGTCCCGACGATGTGCAGTTGCCGCTTTACTCGAACTTTGCGCTCGGGAGCGATCCGAACAACATCGGCGGCCTCGTCTTCGCCAAGGTCCGCGCCGGCGAACCTGAATTCGCAGGAAAAGTTCGTGACGCCAAGGCGACTCTGCGCGGTAAGATCAGCGGGAATTCGAATCTAGTCAAGAAACCCCTCACTTCAGAGCAGCTTTTCGCGTGGAAGCAGTCCATCGAAGGTCTCGCCCTGGCGTTTCTGGCTGGGCGCGCCGTGGTCGATCCGCGCGCCTACCCTGACACCTGCGAGAACTGCCGTCTGCAAGCTCTTTGCCGCATCAGCGAGAACCCGCCGCTGCCGGATAACAACAGCGAAGAGGCTCCCGATGCCTGATTCAACTCGCAGGAATCCGCCTCCCGATCAGGCCGAGCGCGATCGGTCTCTTGATCCGCGGCGCTCCATCCTGGTGCGCGCGCCGGCCGGCTCGGGCAAAACCACGCTTCTCTCGCAACGTTTTCTCACTTTGCTCGCAGGGGTCGAAGAGCCCGGCCAGGTCGTCGCCATCACCTTCACCAATGCCGCCGCCGCCGAAATGCGCAACCGCATTCTCGACGATCTCCGGCAGGCTCAGCCCGGCCCTATCGCGGCCCGAGCCCTTGAGCGCTCGCAGTCGCACGGCTGGGATCTCCTCAATCTCCCCGCGCAACTGCGCATCCAGACGATCGATTCGTTTTGTCGCGATCTCGCCATGCAACAACCAGTGCTCTCCGGCCTCGGTGGCAGTCTCGATATCCGCGAGCAGCCGAACGAGCTTTACCGCCGCGCCGCTCGCCGCACACTGCAAGAGATCGGGCAGGCCAACGCCACGCTGAGCACTGCCATTGAGACCCTCCTTGATTGGCGTGACAACAACTGGCGCGAGATCGAAGATCTGACCGTGAAGGTGCTCGGCGACCGCGACCGCTGGATGCAGGAGTTCGTGCTGGAGGGCGAGCAGGACTTCGACCGCCTGCGTTTGCGCCTCGAAACTCCTTTTTTCCGCGCCGAGGGCGAATCAACGCCAATCCGATATACCGACGCGGAATGGAAGATTGTTCGCGCCTGTTTCACTCTCCTGCGCCGCGCCGCGGCCGAACTTCGTGTTGTGTTTGCCGAGGCCGGCGCGGCCGACTTTACTGAGGTCGCGCAAATCGCGCTCAACGTCCTCAAAGGAGAAGACGAATTTCCCATCGACGCCGCCCAGGCTGTCGCCGATGGAATCCGCCATCTGCTGGTCGACGAATTTCAGGACACCAGCCGCCGCCAGCACGAATTGCTCCGTCGCCTTATCGGCGCATGGTCCGATCGCGAGGGGCGCACCTGCTTCGTCGTCGGCGACCCCATGCAATCCATTTATGGCTTCCGCGAAGCCGATGCCGAACTGTTTCCGCGCGTCGAGGAACTCGGCATCGAGATTCCCGGCGACCTTCCTCTCCGCTTCGATTCCGTCCATCTCTCCGCCAATTTCCGCAGCGAACCTTCGCTTGTCGCAAGCATCAACGAGACCTTCGCGCAGGTCTTCGCCGCCTCCAGCGACGGTGGCGTCGCCTTTGCCGCGTCGCAACCAGCTCGCGCAACCCTCGAACTATCCGGCCCTCAACTGGTCGCCGCGTCCGCTCCGCGCATGCAGATTCACTGCGCATTCATCCCGGTGTCGCCCCGCAACGCGAACGCCGATCTCAAAGAAGAAATTGCCGAACAGCGCGAGGCTGCACAACAAAAACAAATCGATGAAATCGTCGAGATTGTCCGTGCGCACGTGCCGCACATCGAGGCGGCGAACGCGGCCCAGCGAAAGTACCGCGTGGCCGTGCTGGCCCGCGCGCGCAAATCGCTTGTGCCCATCGCTGCGGCTTTGCGCCAGGCCTCCATCTCCTTCCGTGCTGTCGACCTCGAAGCACTCAAGGATCGCCCGGAGATCATCGACGCGCTTTCTCTCGCTCGCGCGCTCCTCAATCCGCACGATCGCGTCGCGTGGCTGGGTGTCCTTCGCGCTCCATGGTGCGGTCTATCGCTCGCCGATCTCCACACGCTCACCAGCGCCGACTCACACGAGCTCCTCGCCCGTCCGGTGCCCGAACTCGCTCTCGAGCGTGCGCACCTCATCAGCCCCGAGGGCCAGATCGCTGTCGATCGCGTTCTGCGCGCAACAGCGGCTGCCGAGCGCCTGCGTGCCTCGCAGCCTGCGTCGCCGTCGGGCTCCTGGCTTGAGCAGGTCTGGCTCCAGCTCGGCGGCGCACAATGTATTGACACGGAAGCCCGTGCGAATCTTGACCTTCTCTGGGCGAGCCTCGACTCGCTCCCGCAGGGCGAGCCCGATTTCCTCGGCCCCGCGCTCGCTTCGGCACTCGACGATCTCAAAGCGCAGCCCGATCCCGCAGCCGGAAGCGATTGCGGCGTTCAGCTCATGACGATTCACGGCGCCAAGGGGCTGGAGTTTGAAGTCGTCATCGTCCCCGATCTTCAGGCTTCTCCGGGTCGCCACACCCCAGTCATGCTCTCCTGGCTCGAACGCGGCTTGCCGTCAGATTCAATCACCGATGATTCCGACCCATCCGAGTCTGTTACCGAATTCCTCATCGCGCCATTCGCTCAGAAAGGCGCTGACAGCGGTAGGGCCAAGAAGTGGGTCGATCGCCAAAGTCACGAACGCGAGTTGCGCGAAGCCTGCCGCCTCCTCTATGTCGCCGCCACGCGCGCCCGCGAGGAGCTTCACTTTTTTGCGCGGCCATCTTATAAATCCGTCAACGGCGCGCCGCCTGAACTCGTCGAACCGCGCGAGAGTCTGCTCCGCACCGCTTGGCCCGCATGGCAAGCCGAAATCCAGCGCCGGTTCGACGATTGGCGCGTCTCCGATTCATTCGCAGAGCCCGCCACGCTCGATTCCATCGCCGCCTCCGGCTCCGACTCTACGCCCGGCGATCTCTTCGAAATCCAGCCCGTCGCGGACAAGCCAACTCCGCTTCGCCGACTCCCGACCGACTTCGCCGCGACAGCGCCCATGCCCGCCATCCGTGCGGCCGACGAAGCTCTCGTCGGCGCCGGCCGGCTCTACGAGCGCCATGAAGGAGGCTTGCTCTCCCGCGCTCTCGGCAACGCCGTTCACGTGCTGCTTCAGAAGTTGGCGCAACGGCTCGCCAATGAAACGCGCGAGGCCGCTCTTGCAACACTCGCTCAACAGCAGCCACGAATTGCCGCGACCATCCGCACCGCCGGCATCGATTCCGCCACGGCCACTCGCATTGCCGCGCAAGCAATCGAAGTCGTGCGTCAAACCGCCAACGATCCCATCGCTCAGTGGATTCTCGCTCCACACGACGACGCGGCCAATGAAATTCGCTGGACCGGCATTGTGGCCGGCAGCATACGCACCGTGCAGGTGGATCGCGTCTTCCGCGCCGGCCCTGAGCCGCAGATCATCGCCACATCACCTGACGAAGATGTTTGGTGGATCATTGATTACAAAACGGCACACGAGGACGTCCTCGATCCCGCGGCTTTACTCCCTGAGTTGCGCCGCCAATTCGCGCCGCAGATCGAGGCCTATGCAGCCGTCCTCCGCAACCTCCGTGGCGCCAATATCCGCATCTGCGGTGGCCTCTATTATCCGCGCATGGCTCTCTTCGACTGGTGGGCGCTAAACGCTTCGCCTTCCGCTCGCATCTAAATCTCCGAGACCCGCGCAGCGGGTTTATTGCGAAGGTTCTTCACAGGCGATTCGCACACAGCAAATTGTTTTTTCGGTATTCTGTAGACGAACGCTTGTCAATTTGTCGAACTTGCATAAGAGGAGTTTCCCCATGGCTAAGTCCGTCAAGAAATCAGGCGCCGCGCCGAAAGCTGCAGCGAAGGCACGCAAACCCGCGGAAAACAAACCTGCAGTGAAAAAGACCGTTGCCTCCACAAACGGAAACGGGACCTCGATCTCCCACGATCAGGTCGCATTGCTTGCCCATCGATTTTGGAACGAGCGCGGGCGTGTGCATGGTCATCACGAAGAGGATTGGTTCCGCGCCGAGCAGGCGCTGCGCTCCAGAGCCTCCTGACCCGTTCGCTTTCTTCGCTCAACAACAAAGCGACGCACCCTCGCGGATGCGTCGCTTCCAGCTGAAATCCAAATTGATTTTCCGCGCTATTGCAAATTCGCCATCAGGCTTTCGAGCGCCGATTTCGGCGGCCGAGTGAGCGACTCGGGCAATGTGCCCAACGGCTCGTCGACCATGTTCAACTGATCGAGGAACGTTGGCTTCTGCGTATCGATATAGAAGACGCCAGTGAGAACCTCGTCCTTCTCCTGCGCCTCCATCAACGTGCGCACCGCGTTCGCCTTGTCCGTGGGGTCGTAGTCCTCCAGCAGCTTGCGCAGGCGCAGCTGCGATCCATCGTGCATCTCCACGTCGTAGACTTCGCCTGAATCGTAATCCACTTCGATGTCGTCGAAACTGGCCACAAATCCGATCTCGTTGATCGGCTCATCGTTTTCCTGAAGGAACTTGTAGCTCTTCGTCGATCCTTCGTGGTCGTTAAACGTCACGCAGGGGCTGATCACATCGAGCATCACCGTGCCTTTGTGCGCGATTGCCGTTTTCAGCATCGCCAGCAACTGCTTCTTGTCGCCACTGAACGAGCGCCCCACGAACGTCGCGCCCAACTGGATTGCCAAAGCGCAGGTATCGATCGGCGGCAGATCGTTGATCACACCCGTCTTCAGCTTGGAACCGATGTCGGCCGTGGCCGAAAACTGTCCCTTGGTCAATCCGTACACGCCGTTGTCCTCGATGATGTAGATCATCGGCAGGTTGCGCCGCATCAGGTGGACAAACTGGCCTATGCCGATCGACGCTGTATCGCCGTCGCCGGAAACGCCCAGCGCCATCATCGTCTGATTGGCCAGCATCGCGCCTGTGGTCACGCTCGGCATGCGCCCGTGAACGCTGTTGAAGCTGAACGAGCGGCTCATGAAGTAGGCCGGGCTCTTTGACGAGCAGCCGATGCCGCTCATCTTCATCACCCGCTCCGGCTCCACGCCCATCTCGAACATCGCATCGATAATGCGCTCTGAAATCGCGTTATGACCGCAGCCCGCGCACAAGGTCGACTTGCCGCCGCGGTACTCCAGCACCGGCAGGCCGATGTGATTCAGTTTCGGGCCCGTAGCCCCACTCGCTGTTGTGGTCGCCATTTAGAGGCCCTCCTTGGTTGCGAATTCATCCGTAATTGTGCGCGCGTCGGCCGGCAGTCCGTTGTATTCGAGGATGCTGCGCAGCTTCACCACCTGCTCGCCGGGAAGATCCAGCTTCAGCAGGCTCGCCAGTTGTCCGTCGCGATCCTGTTCCACCACGTAGACGCGCTCATGGCTGGCAACAAAGTCGTGAATCTCGTGCGCAAACGGGTACGCGCGTATGCGCATATAGTCCACGCTCACGCCGTGTTCCTTCTTGATCTGATCCAGGCTCTCGCGCAGCGCGAAGTCCGTCGAACCGTACGCCAGGAAACCGATCTTCGATGTTCCGTTCTTCACGACCACCGGCGCAGGAACCAGCTTGCGCGCATTCTCAAACTTGCGCGCCAACCGGTCCATCACTTGCTGGTACTCGTCAGGCCGCTCGGTGTATCCCGCCGCATCGTTGTGCCCCGACCCGCGCGTAAAGTACGCAGCCTTCGGATGCGGTGTTCCCGGCAGCGTGCGCCAGCCGATCGCGTCTCCATCCACATCGCGGTAGCGCGCAAAGCTGCCCATCTTTTTCAGATCCTCGGCGGTCAGCACCTTGCCGCGGTCCAGCGGCTTGTCCGGGTACGCAAACGGCTCCGACATCCAGTTGTTCATGCCCAGGTCAAGATCCGAAAGCACAAACACCGGGGTCTGCAGCCGCTCCGCCAGATCGAAAGCCGCATAGCCAAACTCAAAGCATTCCTTCACCGAGCCCGGCAGCAGAACCACGTGCTTGGTGTCGCCGTGCGAAAGGAACGCTGTCGAAAGCAGGTCGGCCTGTTGCGTGCGCGTCGGCATGCCCGTCGACGGGCCGCTGCGCTGCACGTCAAAAATCACTCCCGGAATCTCGGCATAGTAGCCCAGCCCCGCAAACTCGCCCATCAGCGAGATGCCCGGTCCGGACGTTGACGTCATCGCCCGCGCGCCGGCCCAGCCCGCGCCCAGAACCATGCCGATCGCCGCCAGCTCATCCTCGGCCTGCACCACGGCAAACGTCGCCTTGCCCTCCGGCGTCACGCGAAACTTCTTCAGCAAATCCGTCGCCGCCTCAACCAGCGAAGTCGACGGCGTAATGGGATACCACGCTACCACCGTGACGCCCGCAAACACCGCGCCCATGCCGCACGCCGCGTTGCCGTCGATGATGATCTTGCCCTTGGTCTCGTTCATCCGCTCCAGGAAGTACGGATCCTGCTTGGTGAACGTCGCCTTCGCGTATTCAAAGCCCGCCTGCACCGCTCCGAAATTCAGCTCGAAAACCTTCGGCTTCTTCGCAAACTGTTTGCGCAGCCCGCTCTCCACAACTCCCAGGTCGATCCCCAGCAGTTGCGCCACCGCGCCCACGTACACCATGTTCTTTACCAGCTTGCGCAGCTTGGCTTCGGGGCAAATGCTCACTGTGATCTTGTCGAACGGCACCGGGTAGCAGACCACGTCGTCGCGGTACTGCTTCAGGTTCAGGCTTTCTTCGTAGATGGCCGCGCCGTCCGGCTGGACCGACAGCATGTCTTCGCGCGCCGTCTCCGGATTCAGCGCCACCAGCACGTCGATCTCGCGCTTGCGCGCCACGTAGCCGTCTTTGCTGGCACGGATCGTATACCACGTCGGCAGCCCGGCAATGTTCGATGGGAACAGGTTCTTCCCGCTCACGGGAATACCCATTCCAAAAATGCTCTTCAGCAGCACGCTGTTGGCGGACTGCGAACCGGATCCGTTCACGGTGGCTACGATGATGCTGAAGTCGTTGACGATGCGCGCATGCGCGATGCTTTCGCTCTGTTCTTGACCCAGAGCAAGGTTTCCTGTCGCCATTTGGCGGGATTCCCTTCCAATAAATTCTTGCCGTTTTAAGGGCGCAGATCTGCTTCTCTAGGGTGCCTGCTCCGTTCGCCCCAATATGTGATTATAGTCACTTTCTTGTTAACACCGTCCCACACAGCGCCACAAAGGTAACCCCCTTGAACACCGTCCGAAACGGACGCCTGTTTTGGGAAAACCATCCCACAACTGCTTTATTTTCAGCGATCCAGCGCAACAGCGTCGACCCCAATCTTCGGTCGGCCCTGCCACCATGTCCGCCCGGCTAAGTGTCTGAATGCGCACACTCCCGCCGACGCAGCTAAAAGCTAATGGCTAATCCCCAGGAGCTGCCTCTCCGCATCCCTCTTCCATCGCGCCATCAGCGCCAGCGCAATCACCACCAGCGCCAGCGTCAGCCCGATCCACAGTCCGTAGATTCCCCACTTCAATCCGAAGCACAGAAAAAATCCCAGCGGCAAACCCAGCACCCAATACCCCACCAGGTTCGCCCACATCGGAGCGCGCGTCTCGCCCAACCCGCGCAGCGCGCCCGTACTCACAGTTTGAATCCCGTCGAAAACCTCAAACGCCGCCACAATCGCCAGCAACCCCGGCCCCACCGCCAGCACACGCGCGTCGCTGGTATACAACTCAATCAGCGGCCGTGGCCACACCAGCAGCGCTCCCGCCGCCAGCAGCATAAAGCTCGTGCCCAATCCCAGCGCCAGCCAACCGGCCCTCCGCGCGCGCGCCGCGTCTCCCGCGCCCACCGCGTGCCCCACACTCACCGCCGCCGCTGCTGAAATCCCCAGCGGCACCATGTACGTCACGCTCGCATAGTTCAACACAATCTGGTGCGTCGCCAGCGCAACCGGCGTCAGGTACCCGGCGGAAAACGTCGCCAGATTCCACGCGCCTACCTCCAAAAGAATCTGCCCCCCCGCCGG
>CAYOVE010000100.1:0-10985 GCA_964407295.1 uncultured Occallatibacter sp. | reverse complement strand
GTTTAAGAACGCTGAATTCACGCGGCTGGAGCAGCCCCTCTCCGCCACCGGAACACGATGCCCGAACACATCAAAAAGAAGCTCCTCGAGGAGATCCAGCAGCTCGAGTATGAGCTCACCACAGAGCTCCCCGCCGAGATTAAGAAGGCGCGGGCCCTGGGAGATTTGTCGGAAAACGCCGAGTATCACATGGCCAAGCAGCGGCAGGAGTTTGTGAATGCCCGGCTCGGCCAGCTCAAAAAGCGCATGGGCGAGCTTTCGCTGGTCAACCTGCAAAACATTCCCCGCGACAAAGCCGGCTTCGGATCCACCGTGGTGGTCTACGACTCGACCAAGGACGAAGAGATTGTCTACCGCCTGGTGACCAGTGAAGAGGCCGATGTTTCCAAAGGGCTGATTTCAACCACCTCACCCATCGGCCGCGGGATTGTCGGTAAAAAGGTGGGCGACGTGGCCGCCATTGTGACGCCCAATGGCAAACGCGAACTTGAGATACTGAAACTGACGACGATCCACGACGAAGCCGCCGCGGCAGAATCCGCGGACGGTGCAGCAAAGTAGCAAGGAAGCCGAGAATGACCTGGACTAGCGCTTTTGGCCGTGCCTGCGGCTGGCTTTTAGACCGCATCGTGCATGGGCTGGCGCTCACCCGCATCTCGCCCAACACGCTCACGTTCATCGGCCTGGTGATTAATATCGCCGCCGCGTTTTTCTTCGGCCACGCCAACTCCACCAATGGCGACATCATGTTTTTCTACGCCGGCCTGGTCATCTTTGGCGCAGGCATCTTTGACATGGTTGACGGCCGCGTGGCGCGCCGCATCAATATGGTGACCGTTTTCGGCTCCTTCTTTGACTCGGTGATCGACCGCTACTCCGACGTGGTGCTGTTCTTCGGCCTGCTGGTCTACTACGGGCGCATCAACCGGTTTCGTTATGTCGTCTTGGTGGCGTTTGTCATGGTCACATCGCTCATGGTCAGCTACACGCGCGCGCGTGCCGAGGCGCTGATTGGCTCGTGCAAGGTGGGCTTCATGGAGCGGCCAGAGCGCATCGTGCTCATCCTGCTGGGCGCGTTATTCAATCACTGGGGCGTGATGGCTCCGGTACTGTGGCTGCTGGCGGTGCTCTCAACGATCACCGTGGTTCACCGCGTCGTGTACACCTACCAGAACACCAAGCACCTGGCGCCGCTGACGTAGAAACAGCCATCAGCTCTTAGCCATTAGCCTTCAGCTTCATGGTGCCAAGCCATCTGCTGGTGTAAAGCCGAAAGCTGGTTGGCGCGTGCGCATCTTTGCGCGGGAGTTTCTCGCATGACAGAAGCCCATCAGTTCCCGCACAATAAAGCTAAGGGCTAAAAGCTGGAAGCTAGCGGCTGCTTTATCGCATCTCATCGAATATGAGCACAGAAAAAGCAACATTCGGAGCAGGGTGTTTTTGGGGCGTGGAGGCTGCGTTTGCGGCCATCCCCGGCGTGACGGCGACGGCCGTGGGCTACGAAGGCGGATCGCTGGAGCGGCCCACTTACAAAGACGTTTGCTCGGATAAGACCGGCCATGCTGAAGTGGTCGAGGTCGACTTCGATCCCGAAAAAGTGACCTACGAAAAGCTTCTTGACGCGTTCTTTGAGCTGCACGACCCCACAACGCTCAACCGCCAGGGACCGGACTGGGGCACGCAGTATCGCTCCGCCATCTTCTTCCACTCGCCGGAACAAGAAGCGCAGGCCCGCGCCAAGATCGAGGAACTCACTGCGGACGGCCGCTATAAGCCGCGCAAGATTGTCACCAAGGTGGAGCCGGCCGAGACTTTCTGGCGCGCCGAGGATTACCACCAGCGATATCTTGAAAAGCGCGGCCAGGCAAGCTGCCACATCTAAAGAACAGTCCGTCGTTCTTGGTTCGCAGTTCTTAGTTGTGAGTGTCGGCGCCGGCGCTTTTGGGAAGCGACTCTGACCCCGCCGCGGCTTCGGATTCTTCCAGCGCAATCGCATCCGGCTCGTTGGGCTCGGTTTCTGCTTTCGTGCTCGACGTTCCCGGCTCGTCGAACCACATACAAGCGATGAACCACACCAGCACGCACAAATAGGCCGCGTTATTGCCGTGGATCAACTTTTCGCGCAGATCCATGACGCGGTCGTAGTCCGCCTGGGTATGAATATGAGTTTGCGTGCCAATGGCCTGCAAGCTTCCACGCAGGATCAGTTGCGCGAGGGCCGCCGTCGAAAGACCGATCGAGATGCGCTGCGCATGACTGTGCCATCCGGCTCCGAAGCGCCTGCCAAAGAGGGTAATCAGAAAACCCAGTTCAATGGTTACGACGCTGGAAAACAAAATCCCCTTGTCCACGGCCAGATCCATCAGCCGGATCGTCGCCAGCTCCGAGCTGGCCGTCAGTGTCTTCCAGGCCGGCCAGGATCCCCAGAACACCAGCACCGCCGTGCCCACGGCCACGATCGCCAACGTGCCGATGATCCAGCCGAGTTTGCCCATGCCACGGAACGAACGGCGCGCCAACTCCACCAGCACAAGCAGGCTGACCGCCACTTCGAGGTTCGACAACACCAGAAAAACTTCCGTGCCGGTGAAGCGCGACATTTTGGACAGCAAGACCTGCGTGGTCAACAGCAGAACACCCATCAGGACGATGCTGCCCGTAAACCACGGAAAGCGCTGGGCTCTGTCGCGCCCCAGCAGAACCACGAGCAAAACCAGCAAGGCCGCGAACGTGAGCGTCCATAGAATCTGCGCCGCTGAAAAATCAAAATTCAAGTGCATCCTGACCTTGTCCACGCGGTCTTGTTCTGCCGCATGCCCTCCCTAAGTCTAACCGGGCATACTGGCTCGCGGGCCTGCCATAATTCCATCATGCTGGTTCTCGCTTCTGCCTCGCCGCGCCGCAGTGAACTGCTCACGCAGGCGGGCTACCAGTTCCGTGTGCATCCTGCGCACATCAATGAAGATGTGCTGCCGGGCGAGGATCCGATCGTGTACGTCACTCGCCTCGCCCGAGAAAAAGCCGAGGCCGTTTTCCGCGAGCTGTCTACAGCCGGCCCAAATCCAGAGGAATTTGCCGTGCTCGGCGCAGACACCACCGTCACACTCGATAACACGATTCTGGGCAAGCCCGCGGACGCACCCGACGCCGCGCGCATGTTGCGTCTACTTTCGGGCCGCACGCATCGTGTGATCACGGGCGTGGCCCTAGTCACATCTGCGGGCGTAGAGTTCGCCGCGGAAGTCACGGCCGTCCGATTTCTGACGCTCTCCGACGCGGAGATCGACGAATACGTGGCCAGCGGCGAACCGATGGACAAGGCCGGAGCCTACGCCATCCAGGGCCGCGCGGCTCGCTGGATTCCACGCATCGAAGGCTGCTACTTCAACGTGATGGGATTGCCGCTCGCGCTGGTTTCGTCCCTGCTTGAGCCACAGGGAATCCCTCGCGTTTGATCTTGATAAGCTGTTGATTAAGAACATCATATCCCGGTTCCACGCATCCGGGTTCGCTTGCAATCGGGGATGACGTCTCTTCATTCTTGCGGCAAAATTGAAGCCATCCTGAAGCTCCCGCACGGTACGCCGGTGTCGCGACCGGGACCGAATCTCCAGAATTCTTCCGCCCGCCGGATCGGTTCCGGGGTAGAATGGTCGCACTTAAAAGCCAGGGCCAAACTCCAATGACTAAATCGATTCTTCTGCGCGGCGCAGCTTTGCTCTTCGCCGCTGTGTCGCCAGTCCTTGTTTGGGCGCAGTTTCAGCAGCCCACTGACGAGGAACTCAAAATGACCTCCGATCCCAAGGCTCCGGGAGCGGATGCGGTGTTCCTTGACTACAACGAAGTCGCCAACGATCCGATCCACTACCAGAGCACCTATGCCCGGATCAAGGTTCTCACGGAGAAAGGCAAGGACCTGGCGACGGTAGAGCTTCCTTACCTGAGGGGGAACTTCAAAATCGAAGACATCAAGGGCCGCACGATTCATCCGGATGGAACCGTGATTCCGCTCACCGTCAAACCGGAAGACCTGATGGTGTCAAAGACGGGCGAGACTCAGATCGGAAAGAAGGTCTTTAGCCTGCCAAGTGTCGAGGTGGGAAGCATTCTGGAGTACAGTTACGAACTTCGCTACGGCGATGACGAGTATTCCTCACCTGAGTGGGAGATCCAGCGGCCGTATTTTGTCCACAAGGCGCATTATCAGTTCACGCCCTTTAAGGCCTTCATGCCGAGAGGCAGTGTCGACACGGCGACCAGCATGTACCTGACCGACAGTCGGGGGCGAACTGTGAACAGCCTGATCTGGTGGAATAACCTGCCCCCGGGCGTGACCATGCAGACCAGCGTCAACGGCAGCTACAGCGTGGACGTGACCGACGTCCCACCCATTCCCGAAGAGGAGTGGATGCCGCCCATCGAAAGCTTCCTTTATAAGGTGTTCTTCTATTACAAGGCCGCCAGCAGTGCGTCCGATTTCTGGATAAGTGAAGCCAAGCTCTGGTCAAAGGACGTGGACAAGTTTGCCGAACCCTCGTCAGCAATCCACGATGCAGTGAACGGGTTAATTGCCCCGACGGACAGCGATGTGGACAAGGCAAAGAAGCTCTATGACGCGGTGCAGGCTCTTGACAACACCGACTACTCTCGCACGAAGAGCGCGTCGGAGATGAAAGCGTTGAAGATCAAAGAAGCCAAGCATGCCCAGGACACATGGCAGCAAAAGAGCGGATCGAGCGAAGACATCGCGATGCTCTACCTGGCTATGCTGCGCGCTGCGGGACTGACTGCCTACGCAACCAAGGTGGTGGATCGTGATAAGGGCATCTTCGATCCCACCTATTTGAGCCTGGAACAGCTCGATAGCACGCTCGTGGCAGTGAGCGTAGGCGGCAAGGAGATTCTGCTCGACCCAGGCGAGAAGATGTGCCCGTTCCAGACGACGAATTGGAGGCATTCAGATGCCAGGGGCCTCGGCCAGAGCCCTCAGGGGGTTTCCGTCGCGACCACCGGGTTGCAGCAATACACCGACAACGTCACTCGCCGGCTTGGGGATGTTTACCTCGATGGGCAAGGCAGCGTCACGGGTCACGTCAACATCATCATGACCGGCCAGCGTGCGCTCCACTGGCGGCAGGCAGCCCTGGAGGAAGACGACGCCGAACTGAAGAAGCAGTTTGACCGGGAGGAACTGGAGCGAGTTGTGCCCGAAGGCGTGGAGGCGCACGTCGATCATTTCCTCTCTATCAACGATCCGTACTCAAACCTGATTGCCGTGGTCAACCTCAGCGGGACGCTCGGGACAGCCACAGCGAAGCGCCTCATTGTTCCCGGGTTCTTCTTTGAAACTCGTGGCCACACACCTTTTGTCAACGAGGAAAAGCGCCTGGAGCCGGTCGATATGCACTATGGTGATCACGAAATGGATGAGATCACCTATCATCTCCCGAACGGAGTCACCGTGGAGGGCGCGCCACAGGACGCAAACATCTCCTGGCCCGGCCACGCACTCTTTATCGTGAAGAGCAAGACTGCGCCCGACCGGATCATCATCGCCGACTCTCTGGCGAGGGCCTTTACCGAGGCGAAGCCTGAGGAGTACCAGGATCTGCGCGGGTTCTACCAGAAGGTGGCGGCGGCCGATCAGCAGCAGTTGGTTCTGACAACCTCCTCGGCAGCGCCGGCAGCAAAGGGGAACTGATGCGCGTGCACAAAGGCCCATCGCGCTTTCTGATTGTCGCGGCATGCTGCTCGGCGATGCTTAACAGCTCGCACTTTGCCGCTGCGAAAGAGAAATCGCAGCCTGCGCCTGACTGGGCTGTCGAGGCGGCAAAAACGCCGACTCCAGCCAATGTGGGTGATGCCTCGGCCGTGATCTTGCTCGACGACTACCTCATCACAGTCGACGATCAGAACCACGCGGTGGAACGAGAGCGAAGTGCCGTACGGATCCTCAAGCCGCAAGGGCGCGAATACTCCCATTGCGAAGCCGAGTACGACAAAGACGAAAAACTGGACTACTTCCACTCGTGGACCATTGCCGCCGACGGCCGGCAGCTTCAGGCCATGGACACGGACTTTATGGATGTTGGAGCCTATGCCGGAGCTGACGAGCAGGAGACGGAGCGCTTTCGCTTGCTGAAACCTCCCGGAAGCGACCCCGGCGCCGTCGTCACCTGCGAAATCGAAACCCATCTGCGGCCGTATATGAATTCCGAGGATTGGCTGATTCAAGCGCCGATTCCTGTTGTGAACGAAGGCCTTGAGCTGGCTCTGCCGGCCGGCGGCCACTATGCGGAATCATGGGGTCACCACGCACCCATTCGACCCGATGAGACGAGCGACAACCATCTCCGTTGGGAGATCAAAGACGTGCCTGCACTCGATCTCGAGAATCTCCACGCCACACCAACGTGGATATCGCTCGCAGCACGCATGACGGTCATGTGGGGCGATGAAGCGGTTAAGGGCCCGGAAAACCAATGGCGCGCGCTCGGCCAATGGGAAGATCAGCTCGAAGCGCATCGGCCCGATCCCACGCCGGAGATTACCGCCAAGGCACAGGATCTGATCGCCGGCGCACCCGATCTCTATACCAGGCTCAGCCGCATCACCAGCTATATCCAGGAGAACGTCCGCTATTTCATCATTGAGAAAGGCATCGGCGGATGGCAGGCTCACTATGCCGGGGACATCTATCGCAATCGTTATGGGGATTGCAAGGACAAAACTACGCTGCTGATTTCGATGCTTGAGGCCGTCGGCATCCGCGCTCACTACGTGGTTGTGGCCGCAGGCCCGCTTCGCGGCGTGGTCGATCCAGAAGCGCCCTCGCTGTTGGCCAACCATGTCATCACTGCCATCGAGCTCCCCGACGGAGAGAAAGATCCCCGTTTGCAATCGTTGGTAAAGGCCGCGAACGGCAAGACCCTTCTGATCTTCGATCCAACCGATGAGGAAACGCCGCTGGGCCTGATTCGCGGAGAGCTGCAAGGGGCATATGGGAACCTCGCCAACGGGGCCGACAGCCAGGTGATACAAATGCCGGTTCTCGCGCCTCAGTCGGCCAGCATGAACCGGAAGGGATCCTTTGTTTTGGCTGCCGACGGCACGCTCGCCGGCGACATTACCGACGTGTTTACCGGAGTGGATGCGGCGGGCGAACGCGGACTCCTGAAAGAAGCGGACACCAAAGAAGTGCACGACCATCTGGAAGAGGGACTGAGCTCCGACCTTCCGAGCGTGGACTTCAAGGGATATGAGTTCCACAAGACAGACGCACTCGATCAACCGGTTACGCTCGACTTGCACCTGAGCGACGCAAGCTACGCACATGCAGCCGGCCCTCTGCTTTTGCTGCGTCCACGCGTGGTGGGCAACGATGCTCGCTCCGTGCCGGAAATCATGGAGAACAAGACGCGCATCTATCCGATCGAAATCGGGCACCCGGGCGATTGGCATGACAGCTTCGACATCACGCTGCCACCCGGCTATGTGATCGACGAGACGCCCGACCCGGTGGACGTGGACACGGACTTCGCCAGCTACCATTCTTCAACCACGGCCAAGGGCAACGTGCTGCACTATGAACGCGACTATGTGGTGCGGCAGGTGGAGATTCCACCCGGCAAAGCAGCAGACTTCCGCAAACTCGAAAGCGCCATCCTCTTTGACGAAAAGGGCGCGGCCGTGCTCAAGAAGCAGTAGGGTTTCAGAATTCTTGTCCAGGAAAATCGCCGACATTGCTTCGGCGTAGCTGGCCATCTGCTCAATTGCCGACCGATCATTGAATCGCTTGCCCGCGACCTTCATCTATCACTTAGATATGACAGCTCCGCTTTTTTCTCCCTTCCAACTTCGCTCCGTTGAGTTCCGCAACCGCATCGGCGTATCGCCCATGTGCCAGTACTCGAGCGACGACGGCTTTGCCAACGACTGGCACCTTGTGCACCTGGGCAGCCGCGCGCAGGGCGGAGCCGGGCTGGTCATGCTTGAGGCTTCGGCCGTTCTGCCTGAAGGCCGCATCTCGCCTGCCGACCTTGGCATCTGGAAAGACGCGCACATTCCCAATCTCCGCCGCATCGCGGAGTTCATCCACACGCAAGGCTCACGCGCCGGCATGCAACTGGCGCACGCTGGGCGCAAGGCGAGCACGGCCTCGCCTTTTGAGCCGCGGGCTACCACGGTGGCTCCTTCTGAGGGCGGATGGCAACCGGTTGCACCCAGCGCAGTCGCCTTTGCGCCTGATTATCCGATGCCGGTGGCGCTCGACGAAGCCGGAATCAAGGCCATTGTCGAGGGATTTCGCCAGGCGGCGCGCAGGGCTCTCGAAGCGTGCTTCGATTTTGTTGAAATTCACGCGGCGCATGGCTACCTGCTGCACGAGTTTTTGTCACCGCTCGCAAACCTCCGCACCGACGCTTACGGCGGCAGCTTCGACAATCGCATCCGCCTGCTGCTCGAGGTAGTGGATGCCGTTCGCGGCGTGTGGCCAGAACACTTGCCGCTGTTTGTCCGCATCTCGGCAACTGACTGGGCGGATGGTGGCTGGAACGCCGACGAATCTGTTCAGCTTGCGAAGAAATTACGCGAGCACGGAGTCGACCTGGTGGACGCATCGTCGGGCGGACTCGTTCCTAACGCGAAGATTCCTGCCGCTCCGGGTTTTCAGGTTGGCTTTGCTGCGAGGATTCGGCGCGAGGCTGGCATTGCGACGGCCGCGGTCGGGCTCATCACTGAGCCCGCGCAGGCCAACGCAATCGTCGCGGAGGGCGAGGCCGATTTTGTGTTCCTGGCCCGTGCCATGTTGCGCGATCCCTACTGGCCGGTGCACGCAGCGGCCACACTGGGCGAACCGGCAAGCTGGCCCAAACAATATCTGCGCGCTGCGCCGCCCGGATCGACACCGCGACCCGCAACGACGAATGCATAGGGAGAAAACCCGAAAAAACTCGGCATAATTTCGCCTCGTTTTTCCTCTGTTCAGATAGGTTCCTCGGCTGATTTGCTTCACAAAGAGCGAACGTGGTGGCCTATACTTCGTCTAGCGCGAGGCTTTCTCCCCTATACGATACCGTTCTCCTCGCTGAATACCTATGGCTACGCAACTCAACCGGAAGCGCGCCTACGAGCCACCGCCGATCCCGGATCGTCTTTACTTCAAAATTGGAGATGTCGCTGAACTCTGCGGCGTGGAGACTTACGTTCTCCGATTTTGGGAGTCGCAATTTCCCCAGCTCAAGCCGAACAAAAGCGGAACCGGCCAGCGGCTCTATCGCCGCCGCGACGTGGAGATGGCGATGGAGATCAAGCGCCTCGTCCACGCGGAAGGCTACACGCTTGCGGGTGCCCGGACGGTGCTTGGCCAGGACCAGCGCAAGCTTGAGCGGAACAAGAAGCACGATGCGCAGACGGCATTGCCGCTCGCTGACGGGGAAAGCAAACGGCTTGATGCTGTAGCAGCGGCCATTGGCCGCGCCCGCGCCGAACTGCGCGAGATTGCGGGCCTGCTTGGCTCTCAAGTTCAGCAGCCCGCGCGACGCCGCAACCGGCTTGCGCCGATTCGCCCCGCATCGGGCTCGCTGTTTCCGTCGTAGAACTTTGCTACTCGGCCGTGGCTTCTTCCGCGGCCGGCTCGGCAGCTGCTTCGGCCGGAGCTGCGCTGGCTGCGTTCGCGGCAGCAACCTTCTCTTCCTCGGTCACTTCCGCCTGAACCTTCACAGTGACGCGCGCGGTTACTTCGCGGTGCAGCCGGATGGCCACCTTGAAGTCGCCAACGCTCTTGAGCGGATCGCCCAACTGAATCTTGCGGCGATCCACTTCGTGTCCCTGCGCCGCCAGCTCAGCGGCAATGTCAGACGACGTGACCGATCCGAAAAGATGGCCGCCCTCGCCGGACTTGCGCGTGAAGCTGAGCACAAGTGGTTCAAGCTCGGCGAGTAACGTCTCGGCCTGCGCCTTTTCGCTCGCCGAGCGTCGGGCCGCGGCGGACTTCATCTGTTCAATCACGGCTTTGTTGGCCGCGTTGGCCTGCATGGCCAGCTTGCGCGGCAGCAGATAGTTGCGCGCATAGCCGTCGGCAACTTTCACCACTTCCCCGCGAAAGCCGAGGTCGGCTACATCTTCTTTCAGAATGACTTCCATAACAAACTCTCCAAATCTCAAGTTCGCGTCGCTGCTGCGCGGCCGGCGCGGCCGTGGGCCGTTTTAACTCTTGGACCAGGGCTGCGGCCTTGCGGCGCCATCGCGCAGATTGTTCAACAGCACATCAGACTGCCCTATTGCCTTGTGGCAAACGGCAACAGCGCAATGTTGCGCGCCTGTTTGATCGCGCGCGTCAGCCGGCGCTGGTGCGTGGTGCAAACGCCGCTCAAACGCCGCGGCACAATCTTGCCGCGCTCGGCCACAAATTGTTGCAGCAGCCGCACGTCGCGGTAAGGAATCCCGTCGATCTTTTCCGTGCAGAACTTGCACACCTTCTTGCGGCGGAAAAACTTTCCGCGTCCGCCGGGACCGCCGGGGCCTCGTCCCGGACCACGAGGGCCGGAGCCCGGTCCCGATGAGCCGCCCGATCCGGGCGCGCTGCGTGGAGCTGCATCCGACGATCCGGATGCTCTTACATCGTTTTCTTCAGCCATTTCATTTCCTCATTCCATTTCATTTTTCTTGGCTCCGGCCGCGCCGGAGGATCTTCTTCGCGGGTTCGGGGCTCAGTGGTGAGAAAAACAAAGTTCGCGAATCGCGAGGACCTGTTTTCCATCCCCTATTCCCTAATCCCTGTCTCTACGCGCTGGCCCGAGCCGGCTCGGCAGGCTCTGCCACTGCTGCTTCTGGTGCGGCCGCGACAGCCGGTGCAGCAACAGGCGTGGGCTCGGCCGGCTTGCGACGCACGCCGCGAGCAGCCTTCACCTTCGCCAGACGCTTCTCTTCCTCGTCCACGCGCACGGTAATGAACTTGATCACCGGCTCGGTGACGCGCAACCGGC